>NZ_JBSXOH010000060.1:0-179203 GCF_056859355.1 Cyclobacterium sp. L-R | reverse complement strand
AAGTGTTGCAATCGCAAGAAAATCAGGCTGTTTGGAGATTTTAGCATAGCACCGCTATGGGTAAATTGAAATCAGCAAGGAAGTGGCTGATTTTGAAGCGATTTCAGCACTTAATAGATTGTCTATTGCATATTTCGGGTTGAAATTCGTATAGAGCAATGGTCCTTTCAGCAAATAGAAATCAATGCCTGTTTGGCTATGAACCTTTAGAAAGTCAATACCTATATATTACAAATTTATATAAAAAAATGAGGGTTTGCTGAAAGTAATTTCAGCAAACCCTCTATAGTTAATTGGTGGTTATAAATGATTAATAAGGTAAATTGGTTCCTTGTAGTAACCACATACGTGAGCGAGTATCATCATTTGATGGCACCTGAACAAATTCGGATTTCTCCAGTCTCTCAACAGCTTCATTGTATTTGTCAACATACTGAGGATCAGGAGGTGTAGGTGAATCATAATGATACCTAATAGGAATAGCGGGCTGAGCACCATCATATGGAGGTATAAGATTCGGATAGCCTGTTCTACGCCAGTCAAACCATGGCTCAGGTCTGAAAAACATGGATATGTATTTTTGAGTCATAATGCGCTCATGCTTATTTGTTGCCTGACTCAAGTCAATATTTTCCTGACTGTAAAATTCATTAAAATCAAATCCTCCTACATAATCGCCAAATATTCCCCATTCATCCATAGAAGCTTGAATGGCTTTCTTATAATGACCTTCTGCGTCACTGACACCAAAAGCCCCAATTTCTGCAGCTTCTGCCAATATAAATTCAACTTCAGAATAGGTGATAATATCCATGCCTATATATGGATTTGCATTTTCGAAATAAATCTCACTAAGGCGACTATTAAACGGGGTTGTCTTAGGTTCAACAGAAGTAGCTTGAGGTCCTGCATTATAGGCTGTCCATGAAGCTTGGCTACCAACGGGTAAACCAACGTAAAGACTTGTGTCCAGATCATCATAACCACTAGGGTATGGCAATACTTCAACAGGGAAAGTCTGTCCTAGTGGATCTGTATATTGGATCGTCGTTGCTGATTCAACATCTTTGTCCCATTTCTTTTCAACAGGACGTAACCACCTATACAATCTAGGGTCATTTTGATCTCTTAATGAATTAAGAAAACCTAAGCCCATTCTCCTGGCATAAGTCAGTTCTGAAGACCTAAATTGTCCCCCTCGAAAAGAAGTAGCTGCAGAATTTCCCAGATAATCTAGCACAGCATTGTCATCACTACTTGTGAAAACATTTTGAGCAGCATCTTGGAACTCAGCATCTAAATCAATGCTTAATTCATTTCTTTTGTTGTTTAACAATAAGCACATCCTGATTCTAAGAGAATTAACAAACTTTACCCATTTGTCTTTATCTCCATCGTACAACAAGTCATACCCATCTAAAACAGGAACTTGAGACCCTGGAATCCCTTCAATCATGTTTTTTGCTTTTTTCAAATTGACCAACAGGGTTTCATAAATCTCTTTCTGCTGATCATATTTTGGGAAAACAACTCCTTCTTCTAGTTGATTGGTTTCTGAAAAGGGAACATCACCATATATCTTAGAAACTAAATCGATAAGTCCAGCTTGATATACCAAAGCTACAGCCTCAGTAAAAACGTTTCCTTGCTCAACACTAAGGTCAGACATGGCCTGGATATCTACTAGATTAGAGTAAATAGAAGCCCAAGGACTACTTTGTCCCGGTGTCCAATAAAGCGCGTTTAGTTCCTCCGATTTATACCCATCACCCACTTGGTAGTACTGTAATAAGGAAGGAATCCTTGAACCCCAATAACCAAATTCACTATAGGTGTTTGCAAAATTATAGGTACTTGTAGTTAATAGAAAATTTGGATCAACTTCGTTTACATCATTGGGACTTTCACTCAATTTATCAAAATCACTACATGAGTTTAAAATCGGAATGAATGCAATGGATAATATTATTATTATAATTTTCTTCATGATCAATATTTATTATAATTAAAACCCAACATTTAATTTCATACCGAAACTACGGGTACGTGGAATCACAGAGTAAAACTCATACCCTGGTTCATTCCTACTTCCTCTTGCGGTATAAGCAGTTTCAGGATCGATGAATACATTGTGTTTTGTCCACATAAACAAATTTTGACCTAGCAACGATAAAGACATATTTTGAAGGTTAAATTTATTTACTATAGCCTTAGGGAACCTATAGGTAATTGAGACCTCTCTTAGCTTCACATAAGTTGCACTGTATAGGTTAGCTGAAGCCAAGTATCTATCAGCTCCCTTTTGCGCGTTATACGGACTAAGCCATATTGTACCTGGGCCTCCAAAATTCTCTATATAACCACCTTGGCCATCCTCTCTAACGCCTACATCAAAACTGGCATCATTAACGTATACTTTTTCCCCATCGGCATTTATATAGCTTCTGGCTTCTCGTTGTGTCTCGTCTTGCCATACAAAACCACCATATTCAGAATCACGTCCTCCAACCCATTCATGAGAATATTTCTCAGGGTTATCTTTGATTTGCTGTACGATGTCTACATTGGGGTCATAATCCACGCTTCCGTTAATATATTCCGGAAACCTGCCATCATTCTTTCCTTGTCTCAAAGTCTCTGAGTAGAATTCTCCACCTGATCTCCAGTCTATAACTGCAGAGAGGCTGAAGTTTTTATATTGCACGTTAGGGTTTATACCCAATATGAAATCAGGGTTGTAGTTACCAATTTTTTCAAAATTCTCAGGATTTTGATCTCTTTCAGGCTTACCATTACTATAGATAATGGCATGACCATAGTACTCAGAATTTGGATCTTCCACTTTAAAATAAGGAGCTTGATAAATATCTCCTACCTGATCTCCTGGATAGGTATAGAAATAAGCATACCCTTGGCTATAGCCAAAGTATTCAACTCCATCAGCTAATTCTACAATAGTAGTTCTATTTCTAGTGAAATTTAATCCTAGATCAAATGACAAATCCTTTTGCCTAATAATAGAGGTACCTAGCGTGATGTCCCAGCCATTACTTCTTACCAAACCAGCATTGATCAGTTTGCTGTTTGCTCCTGAAGTAATTGGGGTGCTAATGCCAAGTACCTGGTTTTTATTATCCATGGTATAATAGGTGGCATCTAGTGTCAATCTGTTATTAAACAAGGACAAGTCAACCCCAACTTCTTTGGAAGTAGCTATTTCAGGTTTTAGTTGGGCATTTTTAGCCACCTTGTCAATACTTGCTCGTTTGGTATCTCCCCAATCTGCTCCAAAATTATAATATCTCTGAAGCTGATATGGATCTACATCATTACCTACCTGAGCGTAACCTGCACGAACCTTTGCGAGGCTGATCCATTCCGGCATGTCAAACATTTCATTTACCAGTACACTTAAAGAAGCAGAAGGGTAAAAATACGATCGGTTTTCTTTTGGCAATGTACTAGACCAATCATTCCTAGCCGTCAAGTCAAGATATACCGTATTTTTATAGCCTATAGAGGTTTGGCCAAAAAGGCTGTTTACTTTCTTTTTACTCAAGAAGTTGGTGTAAAGGACCGAACCCGGACCTCCATTACTAATGGTATACAAGCCGGGAATAACCAAGTTGGTTGTAGAGTTATGAATGTTTTCCCGGTAGTTGTATCTAAGGTTTCCCCCAGCATTGGCTTGTAAGTCAAAAGCTCCAAAAGTTTTGTTATAAGAGAAAAGACCTTCCCAGTTTTGTTCCCTATAACTGGAATTTTGAATATCAAAATTACCCTTCTTTGAATCAACTGTATCCCATGGCCTTTGATTAACAGCTCTTTGATTTAATTGACTACGTAGGTATCTTGCTGTAAAGCGCAGGTCTTTAGCAAATTCCCAGCCTACTTGTATCTTAGTCATTGCCTGCACTCTATCAAAACTTGTTGTGGCCAATTCTTGCATCAGATAAGGATTGTTCCACCTTTCTTTCCAGCGAGTTTGAACAATTCCTTCTTGGTTAGGCATCCACCAGGTGTCAGGATTACTATAAAGGGACATGTCAACTTGTGGTCCAACAGTCAAAATGGCTCTTGTTGGGGTGAGAAAACCATCATTGGTATTTGGTCTATTACCTGAACTTGACTCATTCAATGAGGTCATTACTGTCACCTCCAAATTATCAGTCAGGTTCATCGTTCCATTGATGCTTATATTGTTCTTTTTCAAATCTACATTCGGCATAATACCTTTGTTAAGGTAGTTACCCAAAGAAACGCGGAAATTGGCTTTGTCATAGTTACCACTAACTCCTACATTGTTTACCTGCGTCCATCCGTTTTGATAAAAATCTTGCTGACGATTAATATTGTTTTGATGAGAAACCAATTCACTTGGACTATCCTGGTTTCTTTGTTGGGCGATAAAGCCATTGTCTAACTTTGGTCCCCAAAATTCGTATGCATCGTTTTCAAATACAAAGGCACCTTCTTGCCCTGAAGCAAACTCATTTTGAACAGGAAGGTATTGGTAGGGATTGTCAACAATAAATGATGAATTGAAATCCACCCCTAAGCCTTTTTCTTTACCAGAACCTGATTTGGTCGTAATAAGTACTACACCATTCGCAGCACGTGAACCATAAAGCGCCGCAGCACTAGGTCCTTTTAATACAGACATTGATTCTATATCTTCTGGATTAATGTCTGAAATAGCATTACCGAGGTCAGCCTGATTAAATAAGTTATCCGTAGTGTTGTAAACGGGTACACCATCAATTACGAATAAAGGTTGGTTGTCGGAGTTTAAAGAAGATGCTCCTCTAATCACCATGTTCATGGAAGAACCTTTAACTCCGTAGGTTTGAGAAATCTGTACACCGGCTATTTTTCCTTGCATTGAGCTAAGTACACTAGCCTGTGGAGTTCTATTTAATTCATCCCCACCAACAGTTCCAACGGAATACCCCAGAGATTCTTTTTCTCTGGAAATACCAAGAGCAGTAACCACTACTTCATTTAGCCCAACTGCAGCATCAACCATTGTGATGTTTAAAATTGACTGACTGCCAATGGCCACTTCCTGTGGTTGATAGCCTATATACGAAAACTGCAAAGATTCAGTATTCGAAGGGACAGTAATTGAAAAATCACCATCTAGATTGGTTACGGTACCGCTGGTTGACCCTTTAACTAATACTGCTACTCCTATCAATGGTGATCCATCTGCATCTGTAACTACTCCAGTGATTGTTTTTTGTGAGTTGGTATTCTGCGAATAGGTAACAGTACTAAACAACATCGCAGCGTTCAATACTAACAAAAACAGACTTAACTGTATGGTCCGTATTGTTTTACGGGGAAGATCCTCAAGATCTCCACTAATTTGTTTTTTTTTCATTGTTGTAATTTTAAAATAAATTCATTTGAAACCGAAGGTTATTTTCTTGCACCTTACGGGTCTTAAAATATCAGTTCGTTTGTTTCTATGTCATAGGCATTCTTATTTTGGGTTTAGGGTTTATAAATAAATGTTTAAATTTTTGCATTTTAAGGAAATTGAAGGTGGAAATAAATCCAAACCAAAATGCAAGATTGCAATATTAAACCTATAAGCAAGCCTATATTTCAGAATATCTGCAATCATAATCAAATGATAATGTACAGATAATTTTGATATAATTACAGATGATTTTTTGAAAAGTGCGTATGATTTACAGGTTAAAACAGAATGTATTGTGATAATTGTAGATAAGATTGCAATAATATTGGTTGATATAGCAATAAATTCGGTTTGTTTTGTGATAAATTATAGATGATTTATTAATAAAATAATAGCATGAAATATTTAGTTTAAATGCCCGTTTTTCTGTTTGAAAGGGCGGAAAATTTTATAAATGGTAGCTTTGATTTGTTTTAAAACTTTAACTCCGACTAAAAGCAGTTTAAATTAGTGTTAAAATCTTAATTAGTAGTAGAAGATTCTTAAGCTTGCAATGGCTAATTTAAATAGCGCTAAGGCACCTCTTCTTTAAATTGTATAAATACCAATGACTCGGTTAAACCCGGATGATGTAATAGGATTTCTCCGTCCTGACAATAGTCAGGGGTGAAGCCTGTCCCGTGTTTACGGGAAGTGTTGCAATCGCAAGAAAATCAGGTCGTGTTTGGAGATTTTAGCATAGCACCGCTATGGTGAAATTGAAAACAGCAACGAAGTGGCTGATTTTGAAGCGATTTCAGCACGTGATAGATTGTCTATTGTAAAAGTAGTCCTAAATTTATGGGTTGGGTTTTGGGGGTGTAAAACCAAAAGGGGAAAAAAAAATAAATGCTATAAATTTACTTTTTTAGGATGGGTACTAGATTTTATATTAGAACTAATTTATATTTCTTTGAAAACTCCTATTAATTGTCTAATTTTACAAAAAGAAATTAACGTTAATAATCGTGATTTTTGATTGTCAATTGTCGTATGGTCTCTTTGATTTTTACCATACGCTAAGGTACCAATGAGGGCAATACATTCTGTTTTCATTGTCGTTTTTGCAGATTGGGTTAATGCACTAGTCTGGTTTTTATTGAATTATTTCTATTGTTTTTTTAGTTTAATTATTTCGTTTTCTAATATATAGGCAATTGATTTTTACACTATAGTAAATCTTTTTGGAAGCTTGTTCCTGAAAATGAAAATGGGACAAATCAAATTTTGGTATAATTATTGTAAGAAAATAAAAAGGTAGTAGCGAATCAAAATCAGGCCAAGTCAACAGGACTCATGCCAATACAATTTTGAATGGAGTTATTTTAAGATTGGAAAAATCACCTATTGAAGAATTGAAAATATTTAGAAACAATTCATTTAATCTACTGTTCTAAAGAAGATAAAAGACTGTTTAACGTAATTCACTGATAAATTAAAACTGAGAAGTTTTGATAATTTTTACGAGAAATACCGGCGAGTTAATTAATGCTATTTCTTAATTCCATTTTGTAAACTGTTAAGCCTGTTTGTAATCTGCCTAAAAATCGAAGTCGACGAATTGAAGTTGGCTAACTTTTAATAGAGTCATCTGTACGTGTAATAAAAAATAGTAATTGAAAAAACCTCAATCATAAGTTTAACCAGTATTTTTCAATAGGGTTTGCCGAAATTTCGGAGCGTGATTCTATTCTATGATAGAATGTCTATTGTTTTTTCGGGTTTAATTAATTGAATCTAAAGGTTTATGGATTACTGAAGTGTTTAAATATTTCCTAGTTATGAGAAAATCAATAAATAATCTATTTAAATTCAGTTTTGTCCTACTGTTGTTGGCAGGCTGTAATCTGTTTTCCCCTGAAAAAATTACTAAAATTGATGAAGAGGATCAAGTTTTATCAATTCCTTCAGGATTTGACTTTAGCACCTATCAAGATGTAACGATCAATATTTCTGATAATGCGACTTATGCAAAATACGATGTGTATGCTTATTCAGATGAATTGTATGATGCAGGTACAGAGACCTATGAGAATGAGTTTGGGGAGACTGTTACCGAAACCATTTACAAGTCTGATGTTTTAGAAAAATTGATTTTCAGCGGTGTTCCTAGTAATGGGGTACTAAAGCAAACTATTAATCTACCTAATTTCTATAACAAGGTTTATATAAGAAGAAACAAGCATTTAAGCTTTTCGTCTTCCATAGAAGACATTATTGACCAAGAAGTAAATTATACTTTTTCAGAAAGCGGTGCCAATGAAAGGTCGTTAGCAGGGCAAACTGTGACCGATTATTTATACAGTGTTAATGGAGAAGGACAGTTGTTTCAAATTGATCCATTGACAGGTGAACTTACTGATTTGTCAAATATGCCTATGGGTAGTTTTACCTGTGCCATTGACCAGGAAAATAAGATGCTCTATTCTATTGGAAGGTCCAAGCCTTATCCCTTAATGAAATATTCTATCGTCGAAGATTCTTGGGAAACAGTCGCGAATCTGGGTATTGGCGGACCTAGGTTAGGTTATAATCCGAATGATGGTTTATTGTATTTTTCCAATAATGGCGCAAAGCTATACACTTTTGATCCTTCCACAGGAGAAAGAGTAAGTGTCAAAGATATTTTAGGACTTCACAATACAACAGGTGGTGATTTGGATTTTGCCGAAGATGGCACACTTTTCCTATGTACTTTCTCAGGCCTTTATAGGTTGGATCTAAACGATGATGGTGATTATCAAAGTACAAGAATAAGCGCTGACAACTTGCCATTTACACCAACCTCCATGACATTTGATTCCAATCAGGAGTTATGGTTAGCAGAAGCATCGGCCAACGCGGATTTGATAGTAATGGATACAGAGACGGGTGGTTGGGAGTATAAATATGGTTCAAGGGCCAATAACAATACTGCTTTTGGAAGAAAGATAAATGACTTGACTACTTTTAGGGTGTATTCAGATAATGTTGATGAAACCGATTCTGATGGTGATGGAATATTGGATCAGGATGATGCGTTTCCAGATGATGCAGAAGCCGCTTTTGAGTCTTTTACACCTAGTAAATACGGAAAAGGAACAATCGCTTTTGAGGATTTATGGCCATCAACGGGCGATTATGACTTTAACGATGCTGTTTTAAGTTACCAGGCCATCGCTGTTTTAAACGCCGACAATTTAGCTGTTCGTTTAGACTTTGTTTGTAATATAAAAGCCAATGGAGCTGGGTATACCAATGGAATTGGATTTGAAATCGAAGGACTGGATCCTTCTCAAATCGAAAGTGTATCTGGTCCTGTATTAACCCATGGTTTTATAAATGTAAGTTCAAATGGTACAGAAGCAGGGCAGGACAATGCGGTTATTATTTTAGCAGATGATGTTGATAATATATTAAATGAAACTACGATCTCTATTCGATTTGTAGATCCAATAAGTACCAGCGATTTGGGGGTTGCACCTTTTAATCCGTTTATTATTGTAAATAAACAGAGAGAAAAAGAGATTCATTTGCCATATAGACATATAACAAGCTTAGGTGACCAAAGCGTTGCCTTCACAGGGGATAATAAAGATACTGATGGTAATTTTATTTCGGAAAATGGATTTCCTTGGGCTATAAGTATTATTCACGATTTTAAAGTACCAAAAGAAAAAGTTGATATCACTTCGGCTTATAACTTTTTTAGTTCTTGGGCAGAATCTGGAGGATCGAATAATGTAGATTGGTATAAAGACAATCCAGGGAATAGAAATGATGATTTATTGGAATAAAATCATTCTTTAAATTCTAACTCATATTTAATAAAAATACCCCAAAGTACTTCTTTGGGGTATTTTTTTAACCTAAAAAGAACAAGCTTAATAAATTGAATATGATGTTAGGAGGAATTGATTGGTTTTTGTTTTTGAAAAAAAGTGGTTAATGCCGGCTTTTAAAAGTGTTAAAACAAACATTAGCCTCCTTATTTTTTGAACAAGTACATGGTGTAGGTATATTGCTTTTTTTAAACAATATGCTCCCTGTTGTTCTTAATTAACTGAAAAAAATACTATGAAAGTAATAATAATTGGTGGTACAGGTCACATTGGTACCTATTTGGTTCCTCGTCTTATAAAAGCTGGCCATACTGTGGTCTGTGTAAGTCGTCAGCAGGCTGAGCCTTATGTTAATGACGAAACCTGGACATCAGTTGAATATGTTACGATTGATCGAACAAAAGCTGAAGAAAATGGCGATTTTGCCTCTCGAATATTAGCCTTGAAAGGAGATGTTGTTATTGATTTAATTTGCTTTACAACAGAGAGCGCACGTAATCTTGCAGAGGCGCTAAATGGCAAGATTCATCATTTCCTACATTGTGGGAGTATGTGGGTGCATGGTTACAGTGAACAAATACCAACCAGAGAAAATCAAAAGCGCAATCCTTTTGGTGAATATGGAATTGATAAAGCAAAGATTGAAGCGTACTTGCTTTCCTTTCATAAAGAGTCAGGATTTCCAGTTACAATTCTGCATCCTGGTCATATTACCGGGCCGGGTTGGTTGCCTATTAATCCTGCGGGACATCTTGATCCTGAGATTTTTATACGCTTGGCTAAAGGTGAGGAAATCGTATTGCCCAATTTCGGTATGGAAACAGTTCATCATGTTCATGCCGATGATGTTGCTCAAGCATTTATTAAGGCCATTGAAAACAAAAAGAATTCCATAGGTGAAAGTTTTCATGTTGTTTCAGAGCAAGCTCTGACCTTGCGAGGTTTTGCAGAGGGAGTGGCAAGGGTATTTGGGCGTGAGGCAAAATTGAAATTCTTACCCTGGGAGGAATGGGGAAAAGCCAATAATCCAAGGAATAAGGAATTGACCTGGGATCATATTGCCCATAGTCCCTGCGGAAGCATTTCAAAGGCCAAGCAATTGTTGAACTACCAACCGAAATACAGTTCTCTGGAAGCGGTTCAGGAAGCCATTGAGCACTATTTTGATAAATTAGGTATACAAGTAGGCCCTAATCAGGAAGGAAAATAGTAGTTAAATAGGAAATCTGTCTTTCCAATGAATAGGATTCCCATAGCTATGGGAGTCCTTATTTGCTACTTTCTTAAGTTTGCAATTTCCTCTATTGTTGGTTGAGGCTTGGCTTTTTCCAAGTAGTGCTCCCATTTTGATAATAATTGAAAAGATCTATGGGACCAAACTTGTCTTTTTAAAAATAAAACACCGCAATGGCATTAGGTCTAAAAAAAGTCAAAGAATGGTCATAGAGTACCTCGTAAATTGCTCCATTCCAGGATTGTTCGAAAAGTAGTCTGCCAGCTTCTGTTTTTACTTTTATTCGAATATCATTTCCGTACTTAAGTCCCTCTACCTGCTGGTAAGTTCCTTCCAATGTTATTAGAAAGGGAACATTGACATGTCCTTCGGTGCGATCTTAAAGCAAGATCACTTTCCGAATGCGCATGTCATACTCAAAGTTGGAGGCCAAAAGGTAAAACTGTTCTACACCCGGAGGTAATTGGTAGATGGTGTCCCGTTCTTCTGACCATCGGGTACCATCATAGATACTAACATAGCCTGCTCCAATAACCTTAAACCCGAAATATGAAATAGACAATCTATTACGTGCTGAAATCGCTTCAAAATTAGCCACTTCGTTGCTGTTTTCAATTTCACTATAGCGGTGCTATGCAAAAATTTCCAAACAGCCTGATTTTCTTGCGATTGCAACACTTCCCGTAAACACGGGACAGGCATCACCCCTGACCTTGTCAGGGCGGAGAAATCCTATTACATAATCCAGGTTAAATTTTCCCTTGCTTAGGATAAGTCCTGTGTTTTCTTCAATACCAATCCCTAGTAGATCAGGATACTTTCTTTTGATTTCAAATAGGTCAAATTGTCGGTTTCTAGCTAAATGGTGCTGGTCAATGGCCATGGATTTAACCATGGAAAATCCCTCCTGATAATCCCCCATCATCAGGGTATGGTTTGAGGAATCTCCCCTATCAAGTAGAGAGCCCATAATGGATGCGCCAGCTGATGTACCGGCAATGATTTTCCCTTGTTGGTAGATGGTTTTAAGAGCGCTTATTATTTTGGTACCATTGTAGGATTTAGCTAGTCTCCATCGCCGACCTCCGGTGATCCATACCGCATCGGCCTCAAGTAGGAGTACATTCAAGGAATCTCCATTTGTAAAGGTATTACTTCGGGTATGGACAATGCTTATGTTTTTAAAGCCATGGTTAAAAAATGGCTTCTTAATCCTATTTAATTCATTTTCAGCGTCCAATAACTCATCTTCCATCGCAGTCGGAATGATTACAATTTTGCTATCAAGTCCACCCGTTAATCCTGAAAATTGGATTAAAAAGAAGTCATTGGTACAACTTCCTCACATTATCAACAAAGCCCCTGGCTTATCCCCCAATTGCTGCGTATAACCTTGAAGGATACTCAATGAAAATAGTGTTAAGAATAGTAGGGTGTATATGTTAATTTTCAAGGACTTATGAATTAATTGAGTTGGCCAAAATAGTTAAAATAAAATCAATAAATGAGTTGTAATTCAGGCCCTGTGATGCATACAATTGTGTCAGTAGGCGGGTCCTTCTTGTTGTTTATTCGAGAGAGATGCTGATGTTTTCTTAAGATGCAATTCGGGTAATACAACCCTAATTTCCTGATTCGAATTTTCTTCTTTCCAATATACGATAAAATTTACTTTAACTGAAGCAAGTTGGTAACCCCGCTTTTCCAGATCTTCCATTTGCTTTTGAAATTTTTTCGAAAATTTTAAGATAGGGTGATTTTCTTTATCGAAGCAAGTGCCATCCTTGCTTTGCAGTTCATCTCCACATATTAAATTAGAAATTCTGTATTGGGTTTTTTTGAAAAAACTCAACCAGATGTCTTTATAACTGAGTTGCATTACCAAAATGTCCGGTTCAGGCCAATGGTAGGGCTCTGTCACTTTTACCAGATCATCGACAATAATATTATCTAGAAAATCCCCTACCAAGTGGATGGACATGTGCTGTTTGGCCCTTGTCATAGCTACGTACAATAGCCTGATGTCCTGTTCTTGTAAGCGGCTGAGGTTTTGCAGGAGTAAAAAGACATTATCAAATTCCTTTCCTTTTGCTTTGTGTATGGTCGAAACCATAATAGTGTCCCCATTGGCGGAAATAAAATCTTCCAGCTTTGACTCACGAAGAAAGAACTCCAAATCAGTTTTGTACTTCCTTTTGGGGTGGGAGGCTTCAAATTCTTTAATCAGGTTAATGCAAACTTCTATTTTTGAACTCCTTTTGTATTTTCTCCACAAAGCTTTTTTTGCGTGGACCCATAGTTCTTCATGAATCACATAAACATTGTCCGCTAATTCCAAGTGGTTGAGAAAAAAGCGAAGCTCGATAATGTTGTATAAACTAAAGCCATCATTTGCTTGAATTAACTTGGCGGGAATCTTATTTTTGAGCAATAAGCCTGTGATTTGTAGTGCTTCATCATTTGATCTGGTCAATACGCAGGTACTTCCTTTGATTTCCGCATTTATTATTTCATTTACCAAGGGAGTAATCAGATGCTGTCCTTGATGCTTTACTAGTCTTATTAATCCATTTTTATTGGAGGCTGATTTTATAGAGTTAATTTTTAACCGTTTTCTAAGTTTTTCTATGAACTGGTTGGTGAAATCAACCAAGTTTTTTTGGCTCCTATAGTTTTCTATCAATTCATATTTAACTGCCTGTTTTTCTTTGATAAATTGTCCCAGATGATTAGCGCTGGCTCCTCTAAATTCATAAATGTTCTGGTCATCATCTCCAACCGCAATGACCCTCATTTCTTCATTTTGCTCCATTAATGTGTTGATTAAAGCAAATTCATTAGCATCCATATCTTGGGCTTCATCTATAACCAAAACAGCTTTGGTAATCCGGTTTGCTTCCACTTCTCCACCGGAAATTTTTTTTACTGTCATTTTAATTATATCAGTGGATTTTTTTAGATCTCCAATTTTTCCCAGCAAGTCAAAACAATAGGAGTGGAAAGTTTTTATCTCAATGAAATTGGCTGCATTGCCAATCAATTTGAATAGCCGTTGTTTAAATTCTGAAGCTGCGGCTCTTGAAAAAGTAACCATGAGCAATTGTTCATGTTTAACATCCTCCATAAGTAGTAATGAAGCCAACTTATGAACCAAAACTCTAGTTTTTCCACTTCCGGGACCGGCTGCAACCACTATATTATTAGAGTGATTGTCTTTGATAATTTTCAATTGACGAGGAGAAAGTTCACCAAAAAGTTGCCTGAATTTACTCGGGGTTATGTTCCTTTTAATTTCATTTTGTCGGCTTCCTTTGAAATACTTATTTAAAAAAACGCTGTAATTCAACTGGAAATAATCTTCTGCAAACTGTAAGGCTTCTTTATAGTCATTCAGCATTCTTTTAGCATATTCTCCTACAATATGGATTTGCTGCACCTTGTTTTCATAAAACTGATTCAATTTCTGGTAGTCATCGATTTTGTACCGGATTTTATTGTCTTGTTCAATTCTCTCAATGGTTAATTGATTGTAAACTACTAAAAAACCTCCTTCAATTTTCAAAGCCTCAATTCTCGATAAATAAAAAAGGGTTTCCTCAATGTCTTCAGCTGTGATTTGAAGCTTAAAAAGTAGGGATGAATTATCGTAAGCTTCTTTGAGCTCCTGCACAGAAAAATCGATCAGAATCTGCACTTTGTTTTGGTTTCCCTCAGGGCATTTGGACATAGCCCTTGAATGGAGAAAATCTACAATAAAAACTGCAAGTTCATGTCGTTTTTTTAATTTTTCATGTAGTTTATTCTTCGGCTGAATGCATATTATTGCCATGTGAGAACTAGAATAGCTCAGTGCTTTCCGTTTGATCCAATTTTTAATCGCCCAGAAATTGATTACGGTTTTGATTTTATAAGGGCTTACTTCATAACAGCCACTGTCTTCAGCTGCTTCATTTAGTGCTTTAATTTGAAATGACTTTTCTTCTTCCCGGAATTTAGACAGAAGGAAATTTTCAATGTGGGCGTAGGATTCAACAATAGTGAGGGATTGGTTTTTATTTTCCCCATTTTTAATAAATGCAGTTAAATCTTTAGAGTCTGCCAAGATGTTTTCTTCACGGAGAAGGCGGATAATTTTAATAACTTCCTCTTTAACAATCCCCAGATGATCAGAAATATAATCTATGCGAGACTCAGCTTCTTCCTCATTTGAGTGATTTTTACTTTTACTGGAAAAAAGTTTTTTTATAATGCGAATGCCATTTTGTTTTTGCTTATCATTAAATTTTTCAGAAGTATTGATTTTTTCTATGGCTTCTTGGGCATTCTTGGCTAATATGCTACTAGCATAAATTCTCGGTACATTTTGCCCTCTTTTTATATAACCAGCCTCTTCCAGAGCAGTAATTGCGGTTTTTACCCTAGTTTCAATTTCTTTGATATTGTCATACCAACCGGCTTTTCTGGCGATCTCTAGGGCGGAATTGGATACCGTAGAACGAAATCGGGTCGTATTTTTAATGGCTCTCCAGACCTGTTGAATTTCTTTTATACTTAATTTGGTTTGATTGAGTAAGATAAAATGTTTGCTGAGATCCTCTTCATTGAATAACACAAAGCAGTCCGCCGAGATGCTTTCATCCCTTCCTGCTCTGCCGGCCTCTTGTACATAATTTTCAAGGGAGTCTGAAATTTCATAATGGATGACCATTCCTACATCTTTTTTGTCTACTCCCATTCCAAATGCAGAAGTCGCTACCATTATCTGGACAGTTCCATCGATAAAGGCATCTTGGTTTTCAGACTTTTCCTGTTTGTCCATCTTTCCATGGTAAGGCCTGGCCTGAAAGCCATCATTGATTAAACGTTCTGACAACAAATAAGCTTTGTGTGTCCTAGATACATAAATAATCGTTGGGCACTCCTTTTCTTCAATTAAACTTCTGACTGCATTGTATTTTTGTTCCTCGTCTTCCTTAGGGAAAACCTTATAATGTAAATTGGTTCTGGAAGTTTTAGAGCTGAAAACAATCAGCTCTAAAGAAAGTTTGTCTTTGAAATAACTGCAAATGTCTTCAATGACCTTTTGTTTGGCAGTGGCCGTAAAACAGGAAACAGGTATGGGTTCGGTCCTGTTTTTTTTCTTTTGTAAAGCATGAATAAAATCCCCGATATATAAGTAATCAACCCTGAAGTCCTGTCCCCAAGAAGAAAAACAATGGGCTTCATCGATTACAAACCGGATGATATTCCTTCCCAGTAAGAGGTGTTCAATTGATTTTGAACGCAAGGACTCCGGAGAAATATAAAGAATAGAAACTGCTCCGTTTTCTACCCTATTGAATGATTTGGCCCTTTCAATGGGGTCTAACAGTCCGTTGATAGTAACGGCATCAGTGATTCCAATTCTCTCTAGATTATCTACCTGATCTTTCATTAAAGATTGAAGAGGAGAAATTACAACAGTCAAGCCTTTTGCATTTTCCCCTGCCATCAAAGCTGGAACCTGAAAGGTGATGGATTTGCCTCCTCCGGTAGGAAAAACGGCTAGGATTGATTTGTTGTCAATTGCTGCTTTTACCGCTTTTTCTTGCAAGGGCTCTTCTCCATAGGTTCTGTAAGCCTCAAAGCCGAAAAACTTTTTCAAGCCCCTGTGAATATCCAATGCTCGATTGCAATATTTACATCCAGTCAAGCAAGGGTTGTTTTTCAATACATACAAAATGCTTTCAATGTCTGGATAATTTTTTATTACCCAAGGAGGCGTAATTGAGAGCCGACTTTTGGTATTGATTAATGCCAGACTATAAGTAAATGCTATAGGATAGTGTTCTATTAGTTTAGCCAAATTAACATTTCTGCAAATCTCGCCATGAAACTTTTCCCTAATTAAGTCTTCTGTGTTGGTTCTTGCTACTTCCAAGTCTACAAACTTGAAAAAGGCCTTAAACTCTGATTTATTGCATAGCAAATTGTAATAAATATGCTGTAGAGTTTTGTCAAGCTGCTGAAAAACTGCGACTTCATCATAAAAAAGATCCTTTGCCTTTTTGGCATCATTCAAAGGATTGTTTTTATCTTCTGTTTGAAGCTTGTCGTCTTTTACAAGAGAGTGGTAAGGTTTTTTGGGAAAAAGTAACGGGGAGAGGTATAGGGTGTCAATGATGTTTGAAAGATCAAAATTTATTTCAGTTAGGCCCCTATGAATGAATTTTAAATCATGCTTGATGATATTGTGTCCACAAATAAACTGAGTCCCTTTTATAAATTCCTTGAAAGCGGCCATGGAAGGTGTATGAATAACTTCTCCATTGCTCTTAATACTTCCTATGTCCAGCACATTTTGAGTTTTTACATCTATCTCAGTATCTATGAAAGCTATGGATTTCATGATTTATTAATCGGATATCCTGGTTTAGGCTAATTTTAAATCTGTTACAGTTTTAGCTAAGATAATAATATTTAGTGGGTTTGGTAAAGATTGTTATCTAGGAGGTTTATGCTTGTTAGGTCTAACTTTATATAATTAATTATTTTTGTCAAATGGCTCTAGGGCAGTCGATGCTTCTATCTGGCACTCAATGAAAGGGCTGTGATATAGGTTTATCACAGCCCTTAATTCTTTAGATTTTACTTACAGTTTTTCAATGACCTTATTTATTAATTCTGTGGTGGAGCTGTAATCTTGATCATTTTCTTTGGCTATTTCTATAGCCTGCTTTGCCAATTTTAAAGATTGTGTGTAATCTCCTGTTTTATAAAGCAGCGCAGCATAAGTGTCTGTATTTGAATAGGTTTTTTCTAATTTCATTGAGCGTAAAACCCATTCTTTTGCCAACTCTAATTTTTCTACGTCATCCTCATTGCTATATATTCCCCATGCAAGAGAGTTTAAATCTCTTGAGCTGTCCCATATGAAGTTAATGTCTTTGATTCGATCTGTTTGTAATAAACGATAGGGATAAAGAGAATAGCTCACCACCGCATCTGAGATCATCCCATCAACTAAATACAGTACTAAAGGGGCAGAAGTAACATTGAATACATTGTCAAAGCCCTTTTCATCCTCCCCTAAGTTAGCATGGAGGTTTATTGCTTTGTCCCAATTCTGGTGGTGCCCCTCGTCTAATATATCGGCTAAGTTTTCTTCAGCGTCCACATTTATGGTTATCAAATTGAGCATCGATAAATCACAATCCATATAACGGTTGATTAAATTGATGCAGGGATAGCACCATTTACCGCTCCAGGTGATAACCATTGTGGGCAGTGATTTGTCCAAGTCGTAATTGTCGTAGACATTACTAAATGAAAAAGTTTCTTCACTTTTGATGTCCGTTACATTGACATCTATCTGGCTATATGATTGATTGATAGTGATGAAAAATAAAAAAAATGCAAATACTGAAATAGCTTTTTCCATGAGTTAATTGTTTAAATATTTGTTAGGTGAAGGGTGTTTTTTGACAAAATTTAGTCCTTCTTTTCTTTGTTGTTTTGGTGAGCTTTTATCCTGTTTGAAAATGGTGTCATTGGTTTAGAGCAAGTCAGTGAGCTTTTGGAAAAAGGACAACATCAGTAAGTTGAAAAAAACTTTACTTTTTATTAAAAGTTGAAAATACTATTTTTCAGTCATAAGTGATATAATTCACGAAAAAAAATCAATAAAAAAGGGATTTTACTGAAATATTATATTTCATGAAAGCACCAATAGAGTAGGTTTAATTTCCCAAGGTAAAGTATTTTTCTGGAAGTGTATTTAGATTTTCTAACCTCTCAGTGAGTATTGAAATCGAAAGAAAACCATCCTGTATTGGGCTTAATCTTTAAACCCGAAATATGCAATAGACATTCTATTACATAATCCGGGTTAAAAATTAGAGTTCCACTCCAGTTTCATGCTATTTAAATGCCACAGGATTAGAACTGCTGTTTTGCTTCATTTTTGAAAAGGCCCAAGCTCCAAGAGCAAGCAATAAGTAAAGTACGATGATAGCCACCATCTGCTCCCAATTGTTCGTCAATTCATAATACAAAATCATTATGCCACCAATGCCAAGTCCAATGATTGAGAGCAAGGTTAAAAGTGTAGATGAATTTGTTTTCTCTCTTATTTTATAATTGGCTATTCCCATTAATAAAGAGACCAATAGGAAGGTGACACTTCCAAATTCAAGTATCAATTGCAAGCCACCAATTAGGATTAATAGACAGGAAATAATAGCCATGGTGATTATCGCATTTTGAGGACTACTGTTTTTTCTGATGGATAATACATGAGGAAAAAAACCGTCTTTTGCAATTACAGCCATTTGACGTGAAGAGCCAAAAAGCGTTCCACTGATAGCACTGCTTGTGGCTAAAATGGCACCTAGAATTACAAAGTTTGACCCTAGTTTTCCTAAAACACTTTCAGCTCCAGCAGCAAGTGCAAATTCCTTATTATTAATGATTTCTTCTGATGGAATGGCAAACAATGCCCCCATTGAAATTACTACATAGATTAATACCGCCAGAACAATTGCACTGTAAATCGCTCTAGGGATATTTTTATCGGGATTGGTCATTTCATTAACAGCGTTGATAACCAGTTGAAACCCTTCATAGGCTACAAAAGTTAGGGAGGCTACAATTAGGATGGAGAAAAAGTTTGAGTTTTCTACATCAAAGGCCATGTTTTCTATAAAAGTCTCAAAGTCAGTTGTTCCATGCTTGATCAATACAATGGAGATTATTGTTAACACTACAAGTTTAGTATACACCATTAAGTCCTCAATTTTCCCCATTCCATTCACACTCCAAATATTAATTAAGGTAAATAATCCGATAACGGCCATGGCAATACCTTTACGCATCCAAATGTTTTCTGCGAATTCAGTGCTGCTTAGGGCATAAGAAGAAAAGGTATAGGCATAAAGTGCCAAAGTACTGATGTATCCGAAAATGATGAACCAACCTATGGCTGAGGCTGAGAAATTAGATTCTGGATAGGTGCGTTTAAAGAAGGAATAGGTTGCCCCTTCATCTTTATAATATAGCCCAAGTTTTACATAGGAGTATGCTGCTAATGCAGCAATCAAGCCGCCTACAATGATCGCAATGGGTGTTAGGTTTCCAATTAATGCAACAGAAATCCCCAATATGGTAAATATGCCACCACCGACCATGCCACCTAGTGCAATGGCGATTAATTCAACCAACCCAAGGCTTTTATTTCTCTTTCTATGTTGAGTCATTTAATATTTAAATTGGCTGTAGGGTGATGGTAAAAGTTTAGCTGTATGATAAAAGCCCCAAATTTAGTAATTACTTTATGAATTGAAAATCCTTTGATTTTATAACCTGAAAACAGCTAAATCATTAAAAAAGCAGACTAAAACATAAACCCTATTGTAAAAAGCACTTTTATCCGTTTTCGTTTTTGTCTAAGACATAACTTGTTTTAATCTTACCTTCCTTTACTTCGTTAAGTATCCAAGAATCTTCGTTTTCACCCTGCTCTAGGGTCCAGTTCCTTTTAGGATCAACCAATAGTTTTTTGATGTTCCGCGGAAAAGCATTGGCCGAACGGGCTTTTTCCCAAGTGCTTATCGTTCTAAATATTTCATATTTCTGAGGACAACTTTCTACCTCTTTTTGGTTCAACTCTAAACTGTAGGTAGTGCCTAGGCCTACCGATATGGCTTGTATATGTGAATACTGTTCAACCGTGGAGTTGGCATTGATAGCGAAATTACGGCCCATGCCTACAGGGAAGAAATTGGCATATGTCACATCCCTAAGGTCTTTGCCCTGACTGGTAGTGCTGCCCCATTCTCTGGTCTCTACATCATATAAATTCTTTCCTCCTCCAACATTCCATATACTTTGATAATGCCATGAACCCTCCGATAAAGTGGCCCCAGTAAAGCGGATAGGTGGAATTCCATGTGCTGCTGCTCTTTCAAACATTTTCCGAAAAAATCGCTTTGCCGAATAGTAGCCATGGCCATTGTTAAACAAAAACTCCTGCCCATCAAAGTCATAATAACCCAGCCCATTGATAAAGCACACATCTGCATAGTATGCTGCAATTTTGTCCTGAAGTTCCATATTCGGAATCAGTCCATCATAACCGTAATTTAAAGTTACCTGCAACTTGTAAATGGTGTCATTTTCAGCGTGGTGGAGAGGCTTGGTTCCCCAATACCCACGTTTTACATTTAAAAGCCTGTAGGGTTTGCTTTCTGAAACGCCCAGATAATAAATGAGTTCCTTGCCGATTTTTATCATATTCAAATTCTCCGCATGGCCTTCCCAACTTGCGATTTCATCCAGATGTGTTGGATCATCTACCACAATAAGGGTGTCGTCGGGGCTGATGGAGTTTACCAACAATCGTTTTTGCTGGTAACAAAGGCTATCGCTTGGGATTGGGCTGGCATCTTTGGTCCCGGGAGCTAGTGCAGTTGTAATGGTTGTTCTACCAATTGTAATCCCATATTTGGCTGCCATTTCGGAAAATTCCTTGTGGGATTTATTTCCAGAGCTGAGCTGTATAGGTTTTCTCTCAAAATCGCTCCCATCAATATAGCCTCCATTTCCTCGATCAGGTCTGACGAATCCTTGGTCATACAAACTGATTGTCTTAAATCCCATTTGGGAAGTATAGGAGATGATGCTGTCATTTAAGCCTCCGTGGGTCATGGCATCTGGCACAAAAGCAGAAGGATCTTTCACCCATTTTTCATTAATGGTAGGGTAGGGCAAGCCTTCTGACAATACAATGTTTTGAATAACATCCATCAAGGCAAGGCTGTCTGGACTGCCCCACAATGCAATTGAGGAGCCGATATAATCAATGCCGGGCAATGGTTGAACTTCCAAATGATTAGGCGTATTCACTGCCATATTGGGAATCAAAGAATAATAGACCTCCCTTTTTTTAGTCCGATCTCTTGACTGGTAATTTATGGAGATTCTTCCTTTGTCGTCAACGCTAGCCGCATTGCCATACATTATTCTGAAGTAAGGTTCTTTGTGGGCATAAAAAGCAACATCGTTGATGCCATCTCCACCAAGCGTGAAAACCTGGCCTTCATGCAAGGAGTCAGGTAAGGGGTAAATTGAAGGGTCAGGGGAATGAATAATGTACTGAAATGGAGCGGCATCGGCTATGGTTTCTGAAGTGCCTCCCAGTGTGTTGTCATCCAGGGCAAGCATTCCAATGGCGTAATTGACCAATTCGCTGCTGTCTCTTGCAACGCCGATGATTTCGCCAAAAAGGTTGGTGATATTGGTGTGGTAAGGGCCCCATTGTACACCTTCAATGCCTTCGGATTGGCTAAGGGATTCAAGGGTGAATTTGAAATATTTGTTTTTCGTTTCTAGGCTAATTTGGGCCACAGAGCCATTGGAGAAATCAAGTGTTATTGCATTTTCTGCTTCATTAAATATTGCCTTAATTGGCTTATAATAGACTTGCTTTTCACCATCATAAAGGCACATTAAAGGAGAAGGTTTATCTGCTGGGCTAAATTCCCGATGTGGAGACAGGGTATTGTTTTTCATGCTGGTGATAAAGCCCTTGTCATCAATCTTGATTTCAAAATACGAGGTGCTAAAATTACCCTGTTCCTTGTTTGAACAATTGCTTATCAAAAGAATGAGTAGTAACCATCCGGTAAAGTGTCTAAAATTATTGCCAATCATAATGTAATTCTTAATTAATCGGGTTACTTTGAAAGTAAGTGGTTGTTCAGTAATCATCTGCCCTCTAGCCCTTGGCTTTTTCACGTTTACTTATTAAAAATAGCTTGTCGTTTTCGTTTTTAGCCAGTTTTATTGCCAAGTCCAAATGCTCGGTTTGCTTTTTCGGATCTATTCTATTGTATAACTCAGCTAGAAGGGAATGGTAAAGATGGTTCTTTTTTAAGTCTATTTTCAGTGCTTCCTTCAATGCCGTCTCCTTACTTTCAGCCATAGCCAAAGCATAGGTCCTGTTTAAGGCCGTAATGGGTGAGTATTCGATTTGCAGTAGACGGTTGTACAATTGTAGAATGTTATTCCATTTATCTTTTTCGGCCACTTTTATTCTTGAATGCCAAAAAGCAATTCCTGCCTCTAAATGGTATTTTGATACCTGTTCGCTTTTTGCTGAATAGCGAAGGTAAGTTTCGCCTTTTTGAATTAGCTCAGCGTCCCACTTTGTTTTGTCCTGTTCTTTATAGAGGACCTGCTGTCCGGACTGATCAAGCCTTGCGTCAAATCTCGATGAATGAAAACAGAATAATGCCATCAATGCGTTCGCTCTTGGGATATTGGTTTTCTCATTTTCGGTCAGGATGTAGAGTAGGCGCATTGCTTCCAAACATAGGTCTTTACTGAGTGAATTGGAAGATGTGGAGGAATAATAGCCCTCATTAAATAGGAGGTATAATATTGAAAGCACATTGTCCAACCTGTTTTCCAGATTTGAGTTCGAGGGAAAGGACAAGTCTATATTGTTTTCCCGCAAAGCTGTTTTTGCCCTGTAGAGTCTTTTGTTGATTGTATCCTTTGAACATAATAAGGCATTGGAAATTTCTTCCACGCCAAAACCACAAAGTATTCTTAAGGCAAGAGCGATTTGTAATTCATTGCTATTGATAGGGTTGCAAACAGCAAATAACATTTGTAATTGGCTGTCATTGATGTTTTCTTCCGAAAGGTCAAGCTCCAATTCGTAGCTGGTTGATTGATTGTGCTTTAGTTCGTTGGATATTTTCTCGTTGAAAATTTTTGTCCTCTTGAAATAATCCCTCGTTTTGTTTTTGGCAACATAATACAACCAAGCTGTAGGCTCTTCAGGAATACCCTTAAGTCCCCAAGTTTCGCTTGCCAAAAGAAAAGTATCATTAACAATGTCCTCCGCGATTTCAATGTGGGCTATTCCAAAAAAATTACAGAGTACAGAAATGATTTTCCTGTACTCTGTCTTGAATAAATGAGGTATAAGTTCCTTTTCTTGCATAGCCAATTATACACCAAACTTTGTTAGATGATGGTCCAGATCCTTATTATAAAAGTTGTTCCATCCATTACACTTAATTCTACAAATTAGTTGAATACCATTACATCCCTAATTTCAACCTTTCCGCCCATTAAAAGTGTTGGGCAACCTTCGGAAAGTTTAACAGCATCGGCAAGGTTATCGGCTTTTACAATAATATAACCACCAACGATTTCTTTTACTTCAGCATAGGGTCCATCGCTGACTACTCCGTTGGCATTTACAGTTTGGCCTTCATAGCCCAAGGCATTGGTGCTAACGAATTTTCCTTGTGCAGCAATTCCTCCAATCCAATCCTGCCATTGTTTGATCATTGCTTGCATTTGCTCTGGGGATGGTTGTGGCTGATCAGCTTTCTCATTTCTGAAAATCATCATAAATTCTTTCATAATTTCTATAGTTTTTAATTTATACCTCTATGACGATTGAACTTCATAAGATAGGACATCGCGTGCACTTTTTTTGCGAGTAAATTTTTTTAACACTTGTTTAATGGTCAAGCTAGGTGAGGTAGCTGTTTGATTTTTTTGGGTAATCTATATTCAAAATAATAATTTATGTACACGGAGGTGCTTGTGTTTTCGGGTGTCTAAAATACTAATTATCAATAAGGTATTGTATGGTAAATTTGCTTTTCTAAATAATAATACTCAATTTCTTCATGATTCCTTATCTGAAATTTTCAATCAAGGGGAAAAAAATTGCACCTGAGTAAAAGCGTTTAAGCCGTATAAGAGTAATTATCCTAAAGAAATATAGTTTTAAAATAATACTAGTGATAGAAGAAAAAAGGTTAAACGCACTCAGCTATAAATCGGTTTTTCATTGAATTCAATATGTTAATCCTATAAAGATCATGAAAAAATCTAAATCCAAGGTGAACTTTAAGGAAAATCACCTAGTGGCTGTGCCGGAGTTCAGGAACCTATGCACAAACCTTTATGGGAGGCCATGCTCAACGCTACTAAAGGTGGGAGAGACACAACCTTATTCGATGCGGTCAAATAGTTAGTGAAACGCATTGAATAAGGTTTAAATGATATAAACCTTAAACTGAGTATTTACAGAATAATCGATGAGAGTACGGAAGAATATTATAAAAGCTTGCCTCCCTTTTAAAAGCATTTATAAGCTTCTCTATAGGTTATAGGTAATTGTTCAAAAAAAAATCTACTTATGAAAACGGGGGTTTTTCTATTATTCGCTATTTACTTAATCGTTCCAGCGCTAAATGCACAGACATTTACAGGTAGTTTTGATTTAGTCGTAAACCATTATTATCCTAATGGAAATGAACGTATTGATACGATCTCTTATTTTTTTGGGAAGGATAAAACGGCAATTATCATTTATGGAAAAAGAAGAGACCCTGCCATGCGCATGGTGTTTAGCCCGAAGGATTCTACCATTACGAATCTTTTTGAAATGAATGGAAAGAAAACTGGCTACATCCTGCCTATGGATGAAAAACATTGGCCAGGTATGCAATATGCATTGCGACCATATAATGCAGGGCCTCGGAAAAAACTGAATTTTACTGGAAATGAAACCACATTAGAAGGGTATCACTGTCGTGAGGTTTTAGCTGACAATGGGGAATATTTTGCTACAATCATGCTTGCTGAGGATATAAAATTATCTATGTCAAGTGTGTTTAGTTATCAAAGTGTAGGTGCGGGTAAGTCCCAAGATGAATCGGGTCTATTTGACAAATTTGGTGTTCAAGAGTTGCCATTAGAATTGAATTTAAAAAGCAAAGAGGAGAAAGCAAATGTAATAATTCGAGTGGTTAATTTTAATAAGGCTTTTCCTGATACTATTTTTAGTACCGAGGGCCATTCATTAAGTAAAGTGGAATAATTAATTCCCTTAAAAACCCGAGTTCGCCTTAAGGTCTTTTAAAAAAGACTAAATCAACACTGCCCACCCCTTTTGGGGGCTAATGAAGCGGGAAAGGGTGCGGTAGTCCGGTTCTGCTAGGGATTTTTCAATTTCACAAACTAATTGTATTCCCCATTTGAACCAATTGCATTTTTTATATGGGCCAAATGGTGGTTACAATGCCAGGCATAATTCCCAATGGTTTCTGCCAGATTGAATTTTTCTCCGTGTTCGGGGTGTATAAATTCCAACCTCATTTGTTTATCTGTAAGGCTTTTCAGAAGAATTATCCATTTTTTATGCAGTCCACTTAATAAGCTTAGTGAATATTCGATATTGTCGTCTTGAGAATCAATCAATTCAGCCCACCTGTCTTCATAATAGGGTTTAATTATTGGCTTATCTTCTGTTAGTGCCAGCTTAAATCGAATAAGGCTGTTCATATGGCTGTCACTGCAATGGTGTACCACTTGCTTTACAGTCCAACCACCTGGTCTATACCTCCAGTTGAACTTTTCAATGGGGATATTATGGGTTAGGTTTTCAATCTTAGCTGGGAAATCTTCAATTTCACTAATCCATTTTGTGATTAGATCACTATTAGGGCTTATATTGGGTGTATATTCTCCAATGGGGAATTTGAGTTTTTGGATATTCATGGTGGTTGATTGGCTATAGTGTACAATGATTGTAAAATAAAGAATAGCATTCCGAAAGGTGCATTGGCTTTATTAGTAGACCGCACAAGGTCGCTAGAAAACGAATTTAAAATAAAAATTTGACCCTTCCTACGGCTAAGATGATTGTAGGGATTTCTCAAGATTAAGTGAAAATTTTAAGTGTGATGTGAGTTGAAGGGAGGAAGGGATAGGATTTTTCGACTCATCGGAGAGCCTTGCTTTCGTAGAGAAGTCAGGTTCATTGGGGATTTTGCTGCATAATAGATTGAGGATTGCCTATTTTGGCTTCAAATCCCCAAGGCATATTTTAGGGATAAATAGGAGAAAATGGTTTTTATCTTTATTTTTGGTACAATGACAGATGAAAAAGAAAAACAGCCAAATAATCCTTTGCACGGAATCCGACTAGTGGATGTCTTAGATTATTTGGTACAAAAATACGGTTTTAAGGAATTGGGAGAGCGGATTAAAATTCGCTGCTTTACAAACAATCCAACACTCAAATCTTCTTTGACTTTTTTAAGAAAAACGCCATGGGCAAGGGAAAAGGTAGAGGAGCTTTATATAAAGACTAAGAATAGAGAATCAGAGAACTGATTTTTCCAATGCAGATAAAGGCAATATTGTATTTTTATCACGGGCATTGACCAATTATGGAAAAAATTGCTGGTATAGTGGTCAAATACCATTAAAAATCAGTATACTATAAAAGACTTTTACATTTTTATTAAAAGTGAAGTTCATAATTTTAAACCTAAAATAGATCAATTCATAACAGATGACTATGAAATCACCAAAAAATGAGAATCAGGAGAATTCCAGACGTTCTTTTATTAAGAATGCTGCCATAGCTTCTTCAATTGCGTTCGTTCCCAGACATGTTTTGGGTGGCGTAGGATTTACGGCTCCTAGTGACCAGTTGAATATAGCAGCCATTGGAGCTGGAGGTAAAGGTGCCAGTGACATTAAAAATGCTTCAGTTAACGGTAGAGAGCGAATTATAGCATTGTGTGATGTAGATTTCAACGGATCTGCAAAACGCTCCGTTGAAAACTTCCCTAAAGCGAAGCTTTATGCAGATTTCAGGGAAATGCTGGACAAAGAAAAGGACATTGATGCGGTAACCATATCTACTCCCGATCATGTTCATGGTCCGGCAGCTTCTTATGCCATGCAAAGAGGAGTGCATGTGTATGTGCAAAAGCCAATGACTCATAATATTCAGGAAGCCAGAATGCTTACGCAAATGGCTAGAGATAAGAAAATTGTAACCCAAATGGGAAACCAGGGTGGCTCTAATCCGCTTTTGAACATGGTTCAAGGTTGGATCGATAGTGATAAAATTGGTAAGGTATCTAAAGTACAGGTTTGGACCAACAGACCTGTATGGCCTCAAGGAATTCCTTTTCCTAAACCAGAACCTTCCAAAAAACCAGACAATTTAAACTGGGACCTGTGGTTAGGCCCTGCAGAATACATTCCTTACACCCCAAATCTTCATCCATTCAACTGGAGAGGCTGGTGGGATTATGGAACTGGTGCTTTGGGAGATGTGGGATGTCACTTGATCGATATACCTTTCAGAACATTAGGATTGAAGTATCCAACTGATGCTGAATGTAGTGTAGCCTCTATCTACACAGATATGTGGACAGCAGATTATTACCCAAAAAGTTGTCCACCAGCTTCATTCATTACCCTTCATTTTGATGCTACTACCAAAAGTAGGTCGCCAATAGAAATGACCTGGAGTGATGGAGGTATCAAACCATCTCATCCGGATATTATCCCTGCTGACAGTGATATTGGAGGAAGAGACAGTGCCAATGGTGTATTGATAATCGGAGAAAAAGGAATCATTTCTACCAATATAAATGATAGCTCTCCATTGATGCCTAAGTTGTATTTGAATGATGGAACAACTGACTTTGGTCCTGAAGTTGAAAAATCAGATGAACCAGAATATGGTCACCAACGTAAATGGGTGGATGCTTGTAAAGCAGGATTCAATAGCCCTGAACACAAAGCGTTAACTTCCTCTTTTGACTATGCAGGTCCAATGACTGAAACAGTCTTGATGGGTAACCTTGCCACTAGAAGTTATATGCTTCAAAGAGAAAATAGCGCAGGTAAAGCTGAATTCTTCGGAAGGAAAAAGCTATTGTGGGATGGTGAAAACATGAGAATTACCAACTTAGAAGAAGCCAACCAATTTGTAGGTAGAAATCACAGAGAAGGATTTAAGGTTTGATCCAAGTAACCTTATATAAATATTAAAAAATGCCACCTTTTATTATAAGGTGGCATTTTTTTTAGGCGAAATTTAGCGCTAGTTTTATTTCAAGAATTAAATCCAGGCTTTACCAATGTTAGCCCAAGGTATTTATACAATTCAATACCCAGTAATTTCCTTCAGTAAATGGAAGAACCCTCTTTTCCTATCCGAAGAGATAGACCAATCTACAGGCACACTTTGATAGCCTTCCTCGAAGCCTTCATCTTTCATACGGAAATCAAAATAACCCCATGAAGCATAGGAGGAGACAGAAGCGATCATGTTATTGTAATCTTTGTCAAAATCAAAATGGTCATCCTCATTAAAGAGTATAGGCATTTTATGATAGCCCTTTACAGCTCTGGTTTGGGCTACCATCTCTTCGATTATTTTAGGCTCAGCAACCCCATTTCCATGAATTAAAATAAAGTCAGCGGCTTGAACTACATTGGGTAGGGGAATAAACCTACCACCATAGCTGGTGCTGACATAGTACCTGTATCCATCCCTTTCAATGGATTTAGCTCTTAATATCAGTTCATGAACCCTTTCCGGTTGTAAGATTTTGTGAACATACCTGACATTGCACTCATTATTGATTTCTATGATTACATTTTTATAATTGTGATCATGAAGCCAATTGATGGTAAGGTCTACTGCTTTGATTACAGCCGCCTCGTTCTCAATCCTATGGTCTTGACCAAAATAAAACAACCCCAAAATGGGTACCATCTCAAGTCGATCTGCCTCATCGAGTACTTTCTTTAACCGTGCCATGTAGGCTGGTCTTAACTCCCCCTGGGCAGTAAAAGCTGAGTTGTGCCAAGGCTGGTTTTTGCTGTAGCCTTCAGGGCTTCCACCTTGAAGGTTAATGGTAAAAGAAAGCAGTCCGTGCGCTTTCCAATCAGTCATGTGCTGCACAAATTCTGAGGTGTTTCTATCTGCATCCCATTTACCTGTGTCAGGATATTTCCACCTCTCGGTTGTTTCTGGGTTCAAGTCGTCAAATACGCCTTGCACCATTCGGGCATTCATTAATAGTCCCTCGATTTTCAGCCCCTTCCATTTTTGACCGGCATAGGTAGGCTTTCCATTAATATAAAACTTCTCTCCCTTTATTTTTACCTTAGTTTGAGAATAAGAGTGTGAAAAGGAGAATAAAATAAGCAAACCCATTAAAGTGCGCACTGACTTTCTCCAGTGGAAGATGTTTCCTAGATGGCTCATACTTCATTTGGATCTGGGTGCATAAAAGGCGCTCGGTATTTTCTGGTTAAGAGTCGCGTGGCTTCTTCGTCACCGACAATTACTCTCTTCTGAGGATCATAAGTCAAAGGCCTTCCTAATTTCATAGACATATTGGCCATGATACAGCTGGCGGTAGAAATATGCCCTTCTTCAATATCAGCAACAGGTCTTCCACCCTGTTCAATGGCTTGAATAAAGTTTTTCATGTGGGCCCTAGTAGCTGGTGCAGCTTGAAGTTCAATGTCCTTTTCCTTGAGGTCTTCAGGGTACTTTTCTTTTTCAAAAACCACATCACCCTTTATGATCTCGCCTTTACCTTGTGGAATAAATTCATATTTCATAACGGAGGCTTTTAGGGTGCCTTTGTCTCCATAGATTATATAGGCCCATGGGTATTCTGGGTCTTGAGGTGTTCCCCAGGAGCGATGGTTCCAAACACAATCCAAGTCATCGTAGTGAAAGGTAGCTGTTTGGGTATCTGCAATGGTAGATTTACCCCCTTTTTGAACGTATATGCCACCAGTAGCATATACACTTTTTGGCCAACCCAATCCAAGCGTCCATCGAACCGCATCAAACATATGAACACACATGTCACCAGTGATTCCATTGCTGTATTCCATCATGGTGCGCCACCATCTTCTATGAGGAAGACCGTCAAAAGGCCTCATAGGGCCAGGACCTACCCATAGGTCATAGTCGAAAAAATCAGGTACGGGTTGAATTTCAGGGCTGCCATTGGCTCTCATATGATAATAGCAACACATTTCCGCATGAGAAACTTTACCTAATAACCCTTTATCAACAATGTTCTTTTTCGCTTCAACAAGGTGAGGTGTACTTCTTCTTTGGGTGCCTATTTGTACCACTTTATTGTGTTTTCTGGCTGCAGCTAAAATTGCTTCACCTTCCATTACATCCACACTAATGGGTTTTTGTAGGTATACATGTGCACCGGAGTGGATGGCATCTATTGCATGAAGTGCATGCCAATGATCAGGACTTCCTACCAAAACAATATCAAGCTCATTTTCATCGAGCATTTGCCGGTAGTGCTTGTATTTTTTTGGTGTTTTACCTGACTTTTGTCTCTGACTTATCAGTTTGCCTGCCTCATCTAGTAAATGGGAATCAGGGTCAGCTATACCTATAACATCTATGTCTGCCACTTGGATAAGTCTGAAAAGATCACTTTTCCCATACCATCCAGTGCCAATCAATCCTACTTTGTATTTTTTAGCCTTTGCGGAAAAGGCCATTGATGGCACTCCCACACTGGCCAAGGTGGCAAAAGCGGTGCTTCCTTTGATAAATTTTCTTCGGTCTAACTTTAATGGGTTCATTTATTATATGGAGTTTGTCTACATTAAAGATTCAATATATAAAAATTATCCCTCAGAGAAAGTCTTTCTTTCTTGAATAATGAAATTTTAAAGAAATTTCTTTCAAAGGGGAATTACTTGTGGTAATTTTCAGGAATAACAATATATACCTCAACCAAATCAAATTTTAATGATGCAAAAAGCAACCATTTTTCTATTTTTTGTGATTATATCTTTGCTTTCACAATCAGTGTACAGTCAGGCAAATAGCTCGTTTTTGGATCCTCCTAAGGTGTTTCCGTTTTCAGAGTATGAATCCCGGCATAACTTGGAGAGCCGAAAGTTTTCGGGTATTTCTTCCTTAGCTATTGATGAGAAAAATGGAGGTTTTTATGCAGTCTGGTACGCAGGGATTAGTCCCGATGAAGATGAAAATAACTATGTCGTTCTTTCCTCGAGCTCAGACAAAGGAGAGACTTGGAATGAAATGTTAGTTGTAGATCCCGATGGTGGAGGTATGGTGAGAGCATTTGACCCTGAAGTTTGGGTTGACCCATTGGGTAAGGTGTGGGTGTTTTGGGCACAAGCAGTTGATAAAGACGCGAAAATAGGTGGAGTATGGGCCATTATTGGAGAAAAGTCCGGTGACGGGCCAATTGAATGGGCTGCCCCAAGAAGATTAACGGATGGAGTGATGATGTGTAAACCATTCGTAATGAGCGATGGAAATTGGGTTTTACCGGCATCTACCTGGAGGGAAACTGATAATAGCGCTAAAATGGTAGTCTCAAATGATCAAGGAAAGACCTGGAAGGTACGTGGAGGAGTGCATGTACCCAAAGAATTCAGGTCTTTTGATGAGCATCACTTTATTGAAAGAAATGATGGTAAACTATGGGCACTGTTAAGGACCAAGTATGGGATTGGAGAAAGTTATTCTAGTGATTCTGGGAAGACTTGGTCTGACCTTAAGGAATCCCAATTAGCACATCCTAGTGCTAGATTTTTTATTCGCCGTTTACAATCAGGAAACCTACTATTGGTAAAACATGGACCAATTTCCATCAAAACCAAAAGAAGTCATTTAATGGCATTTATCTCTAAAGATGATGGAGCAACTTGGTCAAGAGGGCTTTTGTTGGATGAAAGGATTAATGTCTCTTATCCTGATGGGCAACAAACTGCTGATGGTACTATTTATATTACCTACGACCGCAATAGAACAATTGACCAACAGCTTTTAATGACCCATTTTAAAGAGGAGGACATTATTAATGAGGCTTACGATGAACAAATGGTGGAAATTTATAATAATAGAAGAATCATCAGTACGAAAAAAGATTAGTTGATTGATGAATACCTTTAAATGGTTTTGGATTGTATTAATTACTATAGCGCTCTTTGAGTCGAGTATAGTATTTGGTCAAGAGCGCTATAGGACAGTCCTTGATGCTCCTTGGGAGCGTCATACCATTGATGATTCTTCATTGGGTTCGGATGGCACTAAATTTTCAGATGTCAATAATGATGGAAAGCTTGATCTGATTACAGGTTGGGAAGAAGGAGGTATATCTCGTATTTATCTGCAGCCTGATAATACCAAAGAAAAGTGGCCATATATAACGTTGCCCTCTCCTGATGTGGAGGATGCTTTTGTTTCAGATCTAAATGGGGATGGTTTTATGGATTTGATCACCTTGTCTGAAGGAGATCACCAGAGGATTACGATTCATTGGGCACCTGCTGATGCAACGGATTATTTAGATGCCCAAAAATGGATTTCTAAAGATATCCCTGTTACAATAGGTAAAACGAAGTGGATGTTTGGACGACCTATTAATTTGGATGGGAAAAATGGTTTGGACCTGGTAGTGGGATCTAAGGATCCAAATGGAACTTTGGGATGGCTGGAAGCACCTGAAAATCCCCTAATAATGGAAGATTGGAAATACCATGAGATCTCTAGCCTAGGTTGGGTAATGTCCATAGAGCTTTTGGACATGAATACTGATGGGGAAGTGGATGTGGTGATTACAGATCGAAAAGGAGATTTGCGAGGTTTGAGATGGCTGGAAAACCCAGGGAGAAATTCTTTAACCAATGCCTGGGAAAATCATTTTTTAGGCATCAGAGATGGGGAACCAATGTTTTTGGATTTCTATGAAGCTGAAAAGAATCAAAAAGAAATTAATTTTATTGTTCCGGTAGTTCAGCATGGATGGGAGCATTTTGTGAAAAACGAAGAGGTATGGGAGAATTACACGCTGCAATTCCCTGACTTTGTAGGGGATAGGGCTAAATCTGTAAAAATTGGAGATATCAATGGTGATGGAATGCTGGATTTGACCGCAACATTTTCAGAATCATTAGGTAAATCCGGAGTAATCGCAATGATTAATTTCCAAACTGATTTTCCTTACTTTATAGATATTAGTGGAAAGGAAGGTGTAAAATATGACTTTATACTTTTGAAAGATTTAGATGGAGATGGAGATTTGGATTTGATTACATCCGAGGAGACTGCAGCGGATGGATCAAAGAAAGGTTTGGGCGTAATTTGGTATGAGAACCCGATCAAATAAAATGTTTACCGTTACTGTTTTTTTTTAAGTAATATAGGCCTGATTATGGGGAAATCGAGTAATACTCCCAATGGTTAGTCTAATATTTACTGAAATATAATAAAACCAAATAACTAATTATAAAATACTGACTGATAATGAGCAAAGAGATATACCTGATTGCCAGTGGCGATTTAAGACTTTCAGCCAATCAAACTTGTTGGCCTGCACAAAAAGAAATGGAAGACAGTCTCCAGAAAGTTTTTGATGACCTGGGAATTAAAGTCATCAGAGCACATAAAATTGATGAAAAAAAAGGTCATGGTTTTATCGATTCCCAAAAAATGGGAATGGAAGTATTTAGAAATATAGATCCCGAGAAACCATTAATCGTAGCAGAGAGTGTATGGCAGTTTTCCCACCATGTATTGGCAGGATTGACTACGCACAAAGGACCTATTTTGACCATTGCCAACTGGAGTGGTCAATGGCCTGGTTTAGTAGGAATGCTTAATCTCAATGGATCCCTAACCAAAGCTGGTGTGCCTTATTCTACGATATGGAGCAAGGATTTTAAAGACAGCTTCTTTTTAAATGGATTTAAAGAATGGTTGGAATCTGGGAAAATTTCTCATGATCTAAGCCATGTAAAAGCCTTTGACCCAAGCAGTATTCCAGCCAAAGCTTTGGAAACAGGAACTTCACTTGCCAATGAATTTAGAAAAAACAAAGCCATAATGGGCGTGTTTGATGAAGGTTGTATGGGCATGTTTAATGCCATTATCCCTGATCATTTGTTGCACAAAACTGGTCTTTTCAAAGAAAGGTTAAGTCAGTCCACTTTGTATGCAGCCATGCGAAATGTTTCTACAGAAGAAGCAGAAGGTGTATTGCAGTGGTTGTTAGACAAGGGTTTAACTTTTAATTGGGGAACCAAACCAGAAACAGAACTTACAAAGGAACAAACCCTTGAGCAATGCAAAATGTATGTGGCTGCACTTAGGTTGGCCAATAAGTTTGGCTGTGACACCATAGGTATTCAATACCAGCAAGGGCTTAACGAACTAACTCCGGCCAGTGATTTGGTAGAGGGTTTGTTAAACAATACAGAAAGACCTCCAGTGCTTGATGAGCAGGGAGATGAAATAATTGCAGGTAAAGCACTCCCTCATTTCAATGAAGTGGATGAATGTGCAGGACTTGACAGTTTGCTAACTTACAAACTTTGGGAAAAACTTGGTTTGGTAGGAGACAATACCCTTCATGATTTAAGGTATGGAGAAAACTTCACAGTAAACGGCAAGGAAGAATTCGTATGGGTTTTCCTTATTTCAGGCGCAGCACCTCCGTCCCATTTTACAGGTGGATTTAAAGGGGCGAGCAGTGACAGGCAACCACCTATGTATTTTCCATTAGGTGGAGGAAGTTTAAAAGGAGTAAGCAAACCTGGCCATATCGTTTGGAGTCGGGTTTTTGTGATGGATGACCAATTGCATTGTGATCTTGGTACAGGAAGGGTCGTAGAACTTCCTGAAGAAGAAACTCAAAGAAGGTGGGAGATGACCACTCCTGAGTGGCCTATTATGCACGGTGTATTGGATGGTGTGAATCGCGATCAGATGATGGCAAGGCACAAGGCAAATCACATTCATGTGGTTTATGCAAATGATAAAGACAGTGCGCTTGAAGCATGCTATGCAAAGGCAGCTGCAATGAATGAATTGGGAATCAAAACGTCACTTTGTGGCCTTTAATATGAAAAAAACCACACTTACAATACTTGCATTAACAGCTGGACTAATGCTGAATTCCTGCGGAGGAAGCAATGAAAAAAAGGCTGAAGTCCAAGAAGATGTTCAATTGGAACCTAATGACATCACTGGAAATTATCATCTTCCGGAAAAACAAAAAGTAGGAGAAGGTTCATTGGTACACGCTGAACTTATTTATCCATTGGATGATAGACCGACACCACAGGTGCACGCTTCTACATTGGTGGAAACTCCATCAGGAATAGTAGCGGCTTTCTTTTCAGGAACACATGAAAAAAACCCTGATGTAGGAATTAGGGTTACTCATTTGGAGAATGGAAAATGGACAAGACCTGTAGAAGTAGCAAATGGGGTTCAAAATGCAAATTTGAGGTATCCCACTTGGAATCCAGTATTGTTTCAGCCTAAGGATGGTCCTTTAATGCTATTTTATAAAGTAGGTCCTGACCCTAGAACTTGGTGGGGCATGTTGATCACCTCGGATGATGATGGTAAAACTTGGTCTGAGCCTAGAAAGCTTGGGGAAGATCCAGCCATTGGTCCTCTTTTAGGCCCAGTAAAAAACAAGGCTGTTCAACTTGAAGATGGAACTATAATCGCTCCAACAAGTACAGAGTTTATAAAAGATGAGGACACCTTCTGGATGGTTCATTTTGAAATCAGTAAAGACAATGGGAAGACTTGGGAGGTTGTTGGACCTATTAATGATGGCGTTGAGTTTGATGCGATTCAGCCTAGTATATTGTTTCACAAAGATGGATCGCTACAGATTTTATGCCGTACTCGTCAGGATGTGATTTCAGAAAGTTGGTCTACTGACAACGGACAAACCTGGTCTCCGATGAAGGCCACTACACTGCCAAATCCTAATTCGGGTACAGATGCCGTGACTTTAGCTGATGGAAGACAACTTTTGATCTATAACCATAGTACCAAAGAAGGAAAAGAGCCTAAAGGAAGAAATATGCTGAATTTGGCCATTTCTGATGATGGAAAAAACTGGACACCGTTTATGACTCTTGAAAACGAGCCCAACGAATCAGGTTATAGCTATCCAGCCATTATACAAAGTAAGGATGGAATGGTACACATGACTTATACTTACGATAGAAAGACGGTTAAATATGTGGTTGTAGATCCCAGTAAAATTTAATACAGACATATAATACTAGACTGTTGCAGGTATTATTTCAATACCCAATTACATACATAATTTAAGAAATGCATAGAGATTTGAAAAAAGAGCCATTGAGAGGGGTAATTCCTCCGATGGCTACCCTTTTGCTGGACGATAATCAGCTAGATAAAGAAGGAACTGCCCAACTAATAGAGCATCTTATAGCTGGTGGAGTTCATGGTATTTTTATTCTTGGTACTACCGGGGAGTGTACCAACATTTCTTACCAATTAAGGAGAGAGCTAATAACCTTGTCTTGTGAGAAAGTAAATGGAAGAGTTCCCGTATTGGTTGGGATTACGGATACTTCTCTAGAAGAGAGTCTGGCTTTAAGCCGTTTGTCAAAAGAAGCAGGCGCTGCAGCAGTAGTAGCAGCTCCACCTTATTATTATGGCTTAGGAGAAAGTGAGTTAATAACTTATTTCAATAAGCTTGCCGATTCCTTACCGCTTCCATTGTACTTGTACAATATGCCCTCGCATACCAAAACAATGATGACGCAAAAAGCTGTTTTGGAATTGTCCAAACACCCTAATGTTTATGGGCTTAAGGACAGTTCAGGACAAGCTGTGTTTTTCAATGCCATGATTTATGCTTTCAGGAATAGACCTGATTTCACCTTACTTGTTGGACCTGAAGAAATGATGGCTTCCACAGTTTTGATGGGTGGAAATGGTGGCGTAAGTGGTGGGGCCAATGTCTTCCCGAAACTTTTTGTAGACCTGTATAATGCTGCTGACAAAGGAGATTTAAAAGAGGTTGCAAGACTTCAGGAAATGGTGATGGAATTGGCCGATGAAATTTATGCCATGGGCTCTTATGGTTCTAGTTTCCTTAAAGGATTAAAGGCTTCCATGTCTATCATAGGAATAGGCAGTGGCTACCTGGCTACACCGCTATCAGCATTCGATAAAGATCAAATTGAAGTAATTAAGAAGAAATTGACTGGGCTCGCAGCCTATAAACAGTACATATAACCCCATTTATGCCATAGCTTTTAAAATCCGTAGTGAAGCTAATATAGATGCCGTCAATTGTTGTAGGTTTAACTCTTCCACTTAGTCTGATTTTTATTTAGTCACTTGGAATTAAGAATGCTATGGCATAATCAGTTTAAAAGCCTGAAATAATCATTTAAAAAGTAAAAAGAATGGATTTATCCCTTATTGATTTAGTTGTATTTTTATCCTATATGTTGGCTATAATCCTTTTTGGAGCCTCCTTTTATTTCAAAAAGCGGTCTGCAGACGATTATATCACAGGAGGAGGCCGATTGCCTTCCTGGGCCATAGGGATGTCCATTTTTGCGACTTTTGTGAGTAGTATCAGCTTTTTAGCACTTCCTGGGAATGCCTATTTGTCCAATTGGAGTGGATTTGTGTTTAGCCTTTCCATTCCAATAGCAGCAATTTTAGCAGTCAAGTTTTTTGTTCCTCTTTATAGGGGAATAAAAAATCCTTCGGCCTATTATTACCTTGAAACTAAGTTTGGGCCATGGGCTAGGACCTATGCTTCTATTTGTTACTTGTTGACCCAATTGGCAAGAATGGGCGCCATAATGTACTTATTGGCTTTGCCAATGAATGTCATGTTTGGTTGGAGTATACCTGTCATCATCATCATTACAGGGGTCAGTGTACTTATTTATTCGATTATGGGTGGATTTGAGGCTGTGATCTGGACAGATGCCATTCAGGGGATAGTGCTTATAACAGGTGCCTTGGCTTGTTTGTTGATCATTATGTTCTCTATGCCAGAGGGGCCTGGACAAGTATTCACTATAGGAGCTGAGCATGATAAGTTTAGCTTGGGTAGTATGGGTTTTAGCTTGTCTGAGAGTACTTTCTGGGTGATATTGATTTATGGACTATTTATAAATTTACAGAATTTTGGTGTTGATCAAAATTACGTACAACGTTACCTTAGTGCCAAATCAGATAAGGAAGCCGTAAAGTCAACCTTGTTGGGGAGTCTTTTATATGTACCTGTATCATTATTGTTTTTCTTTATTGGGACAGCACTTTTTGCTTACTACCAGGCGATGCCAGAGTTATTGCCAGAGGCATTTAGCGGGAAAGATCAGGCCGACAAGGTTTTCCCTTATTTTATAGTAAGTGGTTTGCCTGTTGGGATGACAGGATTGCTTATCGCTTCGATTTTTGCGGCAGGTATGAGTACTATTTCTACAAGTATAAATAGTTCTGCTACTATTATACTTACTGATCATTATAAGAAATACATTTCACCAGAGGTAGGCGGAAAAGCTGAAATGAGAGTTTTGCTTTTCTCTTCATTTGTAATGGGGCTATTGGCTATTGTAGTGGCCATTGCATTCAATGGTGTGCAAAGTGCATTGGATGCTTGGTGGGCCTTGTCAGCAATATTTAGTGGAGGTATTCTTGGTTTGTTTTTACTTGGATTTATAGGTAAAAATATCAAACAAAAATACGCTGCTATAGGAGTAGCCTTAGGTGTCCTAGTAATAGGCTGGATGAGTTTGTCTCCTGTCTTACTAGAGGAAGGCATGAAGTTTAGAAGTACTTTTCACGCCAATTTGACAATTGTATTTGGTACTGTCGTCATCTTTTTGGTTGGCTTTCTATTCTCTGCTATCGCCAATAGAAAAAGCTAATCACTGCTAATTATAATATTATCAGACTTTAATGTGGATTTACTCTTTTTGAATTCCTCTTGAAGAGTAAATCAGCATGCTGATAATGATTAACAAAATAAATAAAACAGCGTATTCAAATTGTAACCAAATATCAGATCGAGCTTTGATTCGATAACTAAGATTGGTCAGTTTTTGGCCTTCTAATAATTGAATTTTGGACAGTTCTCTAAGATCATTGAATACACGCTCAAAATCCGAATTGAATCTTTGAACACTGGTTTCGTAATTTTTTTGCGTAGCCACCTGATCACTGAAATAACTCTGTATTTCTAACTTTTCTGAGACCAAATGTTTGAAATCATTTAGATATTTTTCTTCCTTGGGAGTGAGATAGGTGCGTTCAAAGCCTGAGATAATCGCAAGGATTTGCTCATGATAGTCCACTACCTGGTTTTTCACTGATAAATATTGCTCTATAGATTCAGTATTGGCAACCAATAAGCGCATTCTAAAGAGAAGCTCTGTGATATTAAAAATATAGTCTTGAACCACCAACCTGTCTTCATAAACTGTCACAAAGGATGCTTCTAACTCATCTACATTGCTTTTGTCAACCAGACTTTTAGCGAAAATGAGAAATAAAACAAGAATTAAGGCAATGGCGATTTTTGTCTTGAACGCAAAGAAGGTTTTTCCTGTCATATTTCCTTAACTAAAGATTTATATATAATTAACCGGTTTTATAGGTTTGTTTTTAAATGATTAGGTACGTGTACCGTCTTAATTAAATCAATGTATTAAATAAGTAATTAATTTCTGATTTATCAATGAAAGAGAATAATATTTCTATCCCTTAGATGTAGGCAGAAGGTAATGTGAAAGTGAAATTAGTACCTACACCTTTCTCACTATATACCTTCACTTCACCTCCATTTTTCGAGATAAAATCTTTGGTAAGTTTCAAACCTAAACCAGTTCCTTTCTCTCCCTCCGTTCCATATTGGGGCTTTCCTCCCAGTTCTTTTGAAAAAAGATTGTTTAATGCCTCTTTAGACATGCCAATGCCATTGTCTTTAATAGAAATTTCCCAAAAATCATTGCCATGTTTTTTACTTGAAATTACTATTTTACCTCCTTTGTTCGTAAATTTCAAGGCATTGTTCATAATGTTTCTTATAACAAGGTTTATTTGATCCTTGTCAGCAAAGCAAATGGTGTTCTCCTCTAATTCATCAATGATTTCTATCTTTTTACTCTCAGAAATGCGTTCGTTTAAATCGATGTTCTCTTCTACAATTTTATGAAGGGAAATGGCAACAGGTTCTGTCACAATTCCTTTCATTTGTCCTTTGGCCCAGTTAAGTAAATTGATAAGGGTAAAATGAACTTGTTCTACCTCATTCCGCAGTTGTTTTGCAACTGTCAAAAACTCGTTTTGACTTAACTTTTCATCCATCACATATTGCATTAGCCCTTTTAAGCTGTTAATAGGGCTTTTTAGGTCGTGACCTACAATGCTGAAGAGCTTGTCTTTTGTCTCATTTACTAAGAAAAGTTGGTTGGTTATTTGCTCGTTTTCATTTTTTTGTTGCAGTAGCTTTTTATTTAATATTTCGAATTCATTCTTCTGACGAGTGACAAAAGCTTTGGCTTTTATTTGTGATTTTATTGATCTTATAGCTAGTATGAAAGCGATTAACAATATTACAAGAATGATAGTAACTCCAATTCGGAAATTTTTCTCCATCCTCTTATCATTTAGAAGTTCCTTTTCTTTTTGGATTTGAAGGTACTCAGCTTCCTTTTTGTCAAATTCATATTTTTCACTAATCTCTTGAATTAGTTTCTCAGTTTCCAGATTTACGATACTGTCTTGGTAAGCTTTATGTAATTTGAAATGATAGAGCGCCTGAGTGTTATTGTTCTCCATCTCATAAACTTGGCTAAGCAGGAGATGACTTTTGTTGATATTGCTCTTGATATCGCTTTCCACAAAAATGGTTAAGCTTTTCTGAATATTTTCTTTGGCCTGTCTTAGCCTTTTTAAATTCATTTGTGCTTCACCAATACCAAGTAAATCATATCCTATGCCTACCTCATCGCCTCTTTCTTTATCGATAAGGAGCGCTTTTTCAAAATAGGCCAAGGCCTCATTATATTCTTCTTCAATTAATAAAATTTCAGCGATATTGAAATAGCTTACAGATATTAGTTGCCTGTTGTTTATTCTTAAACCTAACTTCAAAGCTGCATTGAATTGCTTTTTGGCTTCATCTAAGTCGCCTTTTTCTTTATTTATAAGGGCTATATTAATTCTTGAGGAGGCAATTCCTGTATTGTCTTTAAATTCTTCCCTAATTTTTAAGGCTCGGGAATGATAGTCCAAAGCCTTGTCCAAATCACCAAAATCCATAAAAACCAAACCTAGGTTATTCAAAGTTTTACTTTGTTCCAATTTGGATAAGTGTTCTTCTTTAATCCCCAGGGCTTTTAAATAATAGATGACAGCATCGGAGTAATTGCCTCTTTCGTAATTGTTAAGCCCTATGCTATTGTAAATATTGGCCAATCCCAACCAATATTGGTTTTTCTCAGCTATAGACAAGCCCTCTTCGAAATAATTCATGGCCTGATCGTACTCTCCCTTAACATTGTGGTAAGCGCCGATATTTCTATAGGCATCAACCTTTCCTATGGCATAGCCTATTTGTTCGCTTGCCTTCAAGCTTTTCATTGCCAGTAAAAAGGTGCTATCCGGATTTATATTGTAGTAGCGTTCACCTAGGCGGTTCAATTGGTCTATATATTCAAAATTAGGAGTGAAATTCTCGTAATTTTCGATGGCTTGTATTTGATCTATTTGGCTGCGGAGTGTTTCGGTCTGAGCAAATATGGAATGCGTTGCAAATACTACTGAAAATGCGACAGAAGTAGTGAAAAAAAATTTTAAATTTAAAAGCGCAGTCAATGGTATTTCTGTTTTTTTAGTAGTAAGCGAATTCCTGTTTTTATCAATCCATCTTGTACAATCGATAGATATTTTGATTTGCAAGTTTTCAGATACCTTGAATTGACAAGGTCAAATAATTCCCATTGTACTTTTGTTAGGGATTTAACTACTATTAGTGGTATTTAGTTTGTTATTTCCCTAGAATACGATGTAATCAATGAAAGGTGCCATCGTTTATTCTTTTTGGCACAAAACTATTTCATGCTTTTAATAGATAGAAAGCATTATCAATTTGACTTTTCTAAGTGCAGTCATCTCCTGATTATAAGTCAAAAATCACTACTGTTGGTTAGGGAGCTATTTTTTGACCTATCGGATTAATGACAAAGTTATTGCTAAAATATTAATTTTTATATATTAATTAGCCAATTTTAGAGTTATAGTAACATTAATTTCTATAAATTATTTAATCTACTTAAATTAGTTCTTTAAATTGTTGTCTGTTAGGTTATTGTGTTTTTTATTTTCTTACACTTGCTTTTATTAGGTACTTCTGTTTAAAAAAACAAATATTTCTGATAGGTGGATAAAGGCATTTCGATTGATATTAGCCTTTTATTTTTTTGAATAAAAGTAATCTCTTAATAAGGTAAAGAAATGTTAATAGGGGTATAAAATCGCTTTTAAACTGAGTCTTAAAATGATAATCCTAATTCTGAACTTTGACTTTCCTTTATTATGGATTTTAATAATAAGCTATTTTAAAAAAAATAATAAAGATAGGTTAGTGAGTAAATTTTTAAATGCTTGAAATTTATTTTTAGCTTTAAGGTTCAAAATTGAATTTACAAATACAATGAAAAATACCAACCCAACCTCAACTGAAGCATGGAAAATGCTTTCCGATGCTACAGCAAAATCAATTGAATTAAAATCCTTATTCGGAAAAGACCCTCAGCGCTTCCAGAAATTCAGTGTCCGCTTCAATGATATTTTACTTGATTATTCCAAAAACCGAATAGATGAGGAAATTCTTTCTTCCCTTTTCGATTTGGCAAATCAGACCAACCTCAGTGAAGCGATTGAGGATATGTTTGAAGGCAAGGCCATTAATGGCACTGAAGGACGGTCAGTTCTTCATACTGCATTGAGGAACAGATCCAATGATCCCGTTTATGTAGAAGGAAAGGATGTAATGCCAGAGGTCAATGAGGTGTTGGATAAAATGAAGGTTTTCTCTGAGAAGGTCTCCAATGGAGAATGGAAAGGTTATACTGGTAAACCAATAGAATCCCTTGTCAATATTGGTATTGGAGGGAGCGATCTTGGTCCTGTAATGGTGACAGAAGCATTGAAACCTTATCAGCATTCGCATATTAAAACGCATTTTGTTTCTAATGTAGACGGTTCCCATATCACAGAGGTATTAAAACAGGTAAACCCTGAAACTACTTTGTTTTTTATTGCCTCTAAAACCTTTACAACACAAGAAACAATGACCAATGCGCACACCGCAAGAAGTTGGTTTTTAGAGCATGCCGAAAATGAGTCGGATGTAGCCAAACATTTCATCGCACTTTCTACTAATGGAAAGGCGGTTAGTGAGTTTGGTATAGACCTTGACAATATGTTTGAATTCTGGGATTGGGTAGGAGGAAGGTATTCCTTATGGTCCGCAATTGGCTTGACCATTGCTTGCGCTGTGGGCTTTGATAATTTCAGAAAACTCTTAGAGGGAGCTCATGACATGGACAAACATTTCAGAACAGAGTCGTTTGATAAAAACCTTCCTGTACTACTCGCATTAATTGGAATTTGGAACACCAACTTTCTTGGTGCTGCTTCAGAGACCATATTGCCCTATGATCAATACATGCATCGCTTTCCAGCCTATTTTCAACAAGGAAACATGGAAAGTAATGGCAAATATACAGATAGAGAAGGCAACAAAGTAAACTATTCAACAGGCCCTGTAATTTGGGGTGAGCCGGGAACCAATGGACAACATGCTTTTTACCAATTAATTCATCAGGGTACGCAGTTAATACCTTGCGATTTTATCGCACCTGCTCAAACGCATAACCCGGTGAGTGACCATCATGCCAAGCTAATGTCAAACTTTTTTGCGCAGACAGAAGCTTTAATGAATGGTAAATCTCTTGAAGAGGTTAAAGAAGAGATGAAAAAAGAAGGTAAATCTCCTGAGACAATTGAAAAGATTGCACCACACAGGGTTTTTGAAGGGAATAGGCCTACCAATTCCATTTTGGTTAAGAAAATAAACCCTTCCACTCTAGGCGCTTTAATTGCCATGTACGAACATAAAATATTTGTTCAAGGTGTGATTTGGAATATTTTCAGTTTCGACCAATGGGGAGTTGAGTTAGGTAAAGTTCTTGCGAAATCAATACTTCCTGAATTGAAATCTGATGAAGAGGTAAGCTCGCATGACTCTTCTACCAATGGGTTGATCAATGCATTTAAAGATTTCAGAAAAGCATAAGCTGATTCAGTCAATATTCACTCAATTGACTGTTTAGAAGAAAAAAAACCTGTACTGACTGTTGTTAGTTTGTACAGGTTTTTTTTAATTCCATGGAAAGTGAATTTATCACTTAATTAAAGGTCTTTTTACAATGTCTAGTCGGATTGTTTAAATATCACTTTCCATCCCAATTGTTAATGGATTCGATAATGGTTTTGACTTCCTTTTTGTTCAATACTGGGTTAAGCGGAATACTTAATATTTCTCTATGGATTTTTTCAGTAATAGGTAATTTTCCAAAATCCATTTGTCCATAAACCGGTTGAAGATGAGGTGGAATAGGGTAATGAATGGCTGTTTCAATGCCCATTTCAAAGAGGTGTTTAATCAATTTCTCTCTTTCAGGAACGAGAATGGTGAATAGATGCCAAGTATGCGAAAGGGCTTGGTTTTGCTCAACCGCCTTTGGTAAGGTCAAATGAATGGAATCAATTTCCTTGAGGTAAGCATTCGCTATTTCAATTCTGTAGCGGTTGTTTTTATCTAAATAAGGCAGCTTTACATTCAGTACCCCCGCTTGGATTTCATCCATCTTTGAATGGGTGCCTAAATACTCAAACACATATTTTTCCTTGCCTCCGTAATTGCCCAAAGCCCTGATGGTAGAAGCTAGCTCAGGGTCATCAGTGGTGACCGCTCCGGCATCTCCCAAGGCAGCTAAGTTCTTTGTGGGGTAAAAACTATGCGCTGCAACATGCCCTAGTGAACCAGTTTTTTTTCCATTAAAAACACTTCCCACTCCTTGAGCATTGTCCTCAATTAGCTTAAGTTGATGCTTATCTACAAGCTGTTGTATCTCTTCATTGAATGCATTTCTACCAAACAGGTGAACCAATAACAGGGCTCGGGATTTACCAGTGATTTTCTGTTCAATTCTTTTGGCGCAAATATTAAATGTGGTAGGATCCGGTTCCACGGGTACCGGTACAAATCCCTGATTGGAAATGGCCAGAAAAGTAGCGAAAAAAGTGTTAGATGGAACTAGAATTTCATCTCCTTTTTCTAAAATACCCATAAGCAGATATGCCCTAAGTATTAATTCAAGCGCATTGGTGCCATTCCCCAGGCTGATGCAATGCTCAGTTCCTGTATAGGTTGCAAAGTTCTTTTCAAATTTCGCGGAGATATCCCCATTGACATATTGACCGCTTTGACTTATTTCTATAAGCGTCTTTGTGAGTTCAGGCTCAAATGCCTGATTAATGGCTTTTAAGTCCAAAAACTTTATTGGGGAATTTTCCTTCATTTATTTAAATCATGAATTAAGACACGAAAATAATTAACTAGGAAGAATTGATACCATTAATTGAGATAAACTCAATAAAAATTTATCAATATTTAATTCCGTGGTTTTCATGAATGGTCTGCATTGGATGAATCCACGTATATTAGATAAAAAAGACAATTAAATGCGTTTATTGATTTATTCTTTTTTCTTGGTTTTATGTGGGTCCTGTTCTTTGAGAGGGATTACAGTTTCTGAGAACATTACTTACATGGAAGATGGTTATCTGGGAGAATTACCAGAAAAAAGGTTGAATGTTTTCCGGCCAAAAAAAATTAAAGAAGCCCTTCCTGTTTTGGTATTTATCCATGGAGGTAGCTGGAGGTCTGGATCCAAAGAAAAATACAGCCTAGTTGGCAGAAGGTGGGCCAGGAGAAATATTGTTACGGTCATAATTGATTATCCCTTAAGCCCGGAATATAAAATCCATAGTATGGGAAAAGCTACTGCGAAAGCCTTGAATTGGGTGGATGAGAACATTGCTGATTATGGGGGAGATCCTGAAAGAATAGTAGTTTCCGGGCATTCTGCTGGTGGTCATTTAGCTAGTCTTGTTGCCATTCGAGATGAGTATTTTGATAGTTTGGGTGTTAAAAATCCAATTGCAGGTGCCGTGCTTATTGATGCCGCTGGCTTTGATATGTATCACTACCTTAAAGAAAAAAACAATGCACCAGGTACTTCCCATTTGAAGACTTTTACTGACTCCCCAGAAGTTTGGAAAGATACATCTCCAATTTATTTTCTACATGACAATATGCCTCCAATGCTATTTATGATGGGAGGTAAAACTTACGATAGTATCCTTGAAGGTACTGATCGGTTTATGGAAGAATACAAGAAATATGAACCAGAGCCGAATTTTAAGGTTCAAAAGAACAAAAGGCATATTCCTATGATGCTTCAAATGATTTATACGCCAAGTAGAGGTTTTAGATGGGTGACTACTTTTGTTAAAGCCCTGGGCGAATAACCTATGGTAAAAACTTGGCGGTAACCACCTTCTTTTCGGCTCTATTTATCCCAATAAGGCCCCCAGTTAAAGGGTCTAATGCGATTCCCTGACCTGTAAATGGTGCTTTATATTGTTTTATGAAGTTTAAATTTTCACCGTTTTCAGGTAGGGTAACATAATACAATAATTTTTCGTCGTGGCCTGTTACTACAAATCCCTGCTCCCAGGCTACACCCCCTGAAATACTCATTTTACCCATCTCTTTAATGATAGAGTCAGGAAAGTTCCATTTTTGTAGAATCTCCCAATTATCATTCATTTTGGCCAAGTAAGTGAGGTGATTGTTTTCACCATAATAAGCGAAGAGGGCATACCAATGTCCCTTGTTTTTAACAATCCAAGTAAGGCTACCTTTAGATTGTCCCAATTTGATTGTTTGTTTTAATGTGAGGCTTTTGGGATCGATTATTCGAATGCTACTGCTATCGGGTTGATTTGGATAGTTGGAGTGGGCACAATAGAGGAGACCTCCGCTAAGAAAACCACTGTTCAAGTGCTTTGTGTTTGGGTAGCTTTTGGAAGCGATTAATTCACCCGTAGACCTATCGTATTTACTAATGGAATGGTTATTTATCGCAAACGCATGTAGTTCGGTGGCAGCCGCTGCCTGTCGGGCATCGGGAGAAGGCCATTCTATTGTTTTTTTCCAACTCGGTTCTTTATTGGTAAATAAATTGATGGTGGTATTCTTTTCCAATTGGTGGGGGGCTGCTGCCAATATTAGATCACCTTCGCTTGAAATATTTAAGCCTGCTGCAGCTTTAAAGTCTACCGAAGTGCTGGTATTAAATATTTTAGAATTTAGTTTTGTGATTTTGGCGGACAAGGAGGGTGGTTGTAGCTGAAACAAGTCTGCAACCTGATCTCCTGCCTCATTCTTGGCGGTGCCAACCATGTACAGTTGGTCCTTCTGGTCAGAAAATAAATTTAGGTTTTGATAAGATAACCATATGGAATCGGACCATTTAGTTCTGGTTTGGCCTTTTACTTCTATAGCTCTCATGAAAGTGAATTTTCCTTTTCCAGCATAAAAGTCCTGTTCAGGACAGGAATAAAAGTCCAGCACCCGACTGTCCCAATTGGCAACTAAAATCAATATTTCACCTCTGAATGCAGTTATACCTACCGCTCCGGCTGTAACTCGCTCGTAATTTCCTTTTCGCGCTATGGTATAGATGGGTTTGTCAAAAGGATTTTCAGCTTCCAAATTATAGACTTGTAGGTACGCAAGGTTCCTTTCTTTGTTGTCTTCAATGCCAACAGCCAGATATTGATCGAATATTTGAAAGCCACCCGCATGACGTAGTGGAGCATGCATCAATGTATCTATGGACAATACCCTAGATTGTTCCCCCAATTCCATTTTCACCATATAACTCAAGTCTTCTGAGCTTCCGCTTAGGTAAGCAATTTGGTCATTATATAGCTGAATGCCTTGAAGATGGCCTCCTTCTGAATTGTAAGTAATGTTATTGGTTACCAAAAAGGAAGCCGGAAGGGTATTTAAATCTTCAAAGGACTTTGTGAAGTCGGCGATTTTAATGGTTTCTGTCGGGGCTTCTGAAACAAGCAAGGACAAAACCATAAACCAATGCAGGAAGGAGGTGAACAGTATAGTCATTTTGAGTTTTTTAATTTGGATTAAAGTAAGGGCTAGAAAAGACAATCACAATCAATACTTTAAGAATATTTTAAAAAATTTAATTTAAAGACTATTTTATCAATCCGTAAAGGAATAACGGTTCGTATATAGTTTGAACTTAAAATGAGATAGAAAGGTAAACCTGTTCTTTGGGTCAATTTTTAAGAAAAATTGGAATGAAATTCAACAAGGTTAAATTTTAGGAATCATGAATTGGAAAAAATGCTGGCTTCTCCCATTTGTATATTTGCTTTTGGTAAACGATTTGACCACTCAGGGTTTCACTTTTCAAGAGGCGGAAAGAGGGGTCGAGCCATTCGAATTTCAGCCTTTCTCAGCACAGCAAAAGGAGGTTGCAAAAGACCTTAATTTAGAAGGGTTAAAGGAATTTTTTGCTTTTAAGTCCGGAGCAGATGCCATAGAATTGTATGATTAAAATTATTAAAGCATTAGGTTGAATAATTAAATAAAGCTAATTTTTAATAAAATTAATGCAAAAACAGATTCTGGATTAATGTTTGTGGTTATTTAAAAAGTTTATGAACCATAAAACCCAAAATCCAATGGAAAGCTATCAATTAAGAATTTTAGATAAAAGTATAGTTACGCATGATACCTATGCTTTTAAAATTGAAAAGCCCAAAGGGTATTCTTTTGTACCTGGGCAAGCCACAGAATTGAGTTTATTAAAAGAAGGTTGGGAAGATGTAAGAAGGCCATTTTCTTTTACGAGCCTTCCCAAAGATGATTTTTTGGAGTTCACCATTAAAACCTACGAGGACCATGAAGGGGTAACTAAAAGGTTGGGTGATGCTCAAGTAGGGGATAAAGTGGAAATAGGTGATGCATGGGGAGCCATTGCCTACAAAGGTGAGGGTGTGTTTTTGGCAGGAGGCGCAGGGATCACCCCTTTTATCTCCATTTTACGAGATTTGCGTCAAAAAAATGAGATTGGTAATAACCGCTTGATATTTGCCAATAAAACCAATGAGGACATTATACTTTTTGAAGAGTTGAAGACCATCTTGGGTCATAAATTTCAAAATATTATCGAGAATCAAAAAGATTCCGCTTACGATCGCGGAAGAATTGATAAGGAATACTTAATAAAAAATATCAATGATTTTAAGCGCCAGCATTTTTACGTATGTGGGCCTGAAGGATTTATAATAGCAGTTAATAAGGCATTGGAAGAACTGGGGGCAGCTCCGGATGCCTTGGTTTTTGAAAAGTAAATGGTAGAAAAGGAAAGGAGATTTCTGGTTAATAGAAATCTCCTTTATTTTTATTTTATAGCTTCAATGGCTTTAGCCAATTTTTCTTTAACTTCTTTGGCCAAGGGTTTGATTTCCTCTTTCCCAACCGGCACCATGGCGGCCTCAGGATCGATGGCGGAGACCTCTATTTTACCATTTTCTAGTTCCCTGATTGTGACATTACAAGGCAACATGGCTGACATATTTGGGTCTATGGTCAACACCTTGTCTGCAAAACCAGGATTACAAGCACCTAATATCAGGGTAGGTAAATAATCCTTGTCTAGTTTCTTTTTCATGGTGGCCTGAATATCTATTTCCGTAAGCACACCAAACCCTTGCTCTTTTAGGGCTGCAGTTACCTTTTCTTTTACTCCTGAAAAGGATTGTGCTTCGAGTGTTTTATTGATATAATATTTCATAGCTGCTTCATTGATTGGTTCAACTATAAAGCTACACATAGATCGGGCCAAAGACAGTGACTATTGTTACATATTCAGTTGTCTATGTTTATCTGAAAATCAGGATAGACTGAAAGGTGATCCTTTTTATTTAGTAACTGTTTGAATAATTTTAAAAAACGGAGGACTTTACTGGAGTTTGAAATCCTTCAGGTTATCAGAAAAAGGACGGCAATGAAATGCAATACCGTACCAACAAGGACAAAAACATGCCAAATGGCATGGGCGTAAAGCAATTTTTTTTTGGCATAAAATACAGTGCCTATAGTGTATGCCAAACCCCCAGCTGCAATCAGGTAAATAATTTCGGTGCTCAGGTTGGCCACCAAAGGTTTTATAAGCAGCAGGGCCATCCAGCCCATCCCTAGGTACAGAATAAGCGATAATTTTTCAAACCTGCCAATAAAGAATATTTTAAAAACCAATCCTAATAAGGTGATGGTCCATACGATTCCGAAATAGACCCATCCTAAAGTACCTCCCAAACCTATCAACAGTAAGGGGGTATAGGTGCCTGAAATCAAAAAATAAATGCTAATGTGATCAATGCTACGCAATAGGGGTTTTAATTCCTTGGATTGAATGGCATGATAAAGGGTAGAAGAGGTATAAAGTAACAACATGGTGGCACCAAAGATACAGCAACTGACCACATGTAATGGAGTGCCATTTAAAACTGAAAAAACCACCAAAAGGGCTATGGCAACAATACTAAAAAGAATACCAATCAGGTGGGTGAGGGTATTGGCAAACTCTTCCTTTATTGTTTGTTTTCTTTCTACCTGTCCAGCCATTGTAGTCGATTAAATGTATTTCAGTAAATATCGGGTATTTAAATCAATTTTCGGAATTGATAGTGCTTAAAACCGTAGGTTGTTTATTTAATCATTTGGTTATCATTGAGATAAATCCATTCAGGTTTCAATTGGCTATTTTTTACCTAGCTCGGTTATCCGCGAGACCTGGAGGATTTTGGGGTATAAGTTTGTAAGTAAATCGAATTTCTCAGCCCGACCCTAGGGACAAAAAGAAAAAGGCCTCGAATGGAATCGTGGCCTTTTCAAAAAATTACAAGGAGTAATAAAAAAATTGTCGCTGTATTACTTATTCAAAAGTAGGCTTTTCCCCTTTTAATAAAGCCGAACAGAGATTAAGGATTCTTTACAAAATATTTCAGTCTTTAATAATTCAATAACATTGCGCTAAAGGCGAGATGTATAGAATGGTTGTCAGGGTAATTTTGTACTTTTGCAGGAAGATATGAAAGCAAGAACCTTAAAAAAAGATAAAGTCAATATCATCACCATGGGTTGTTCCAAAAACCTTGTGGATTCTGAAGTGCTATTAAGCCAACTGAAAGGAAATGGTATTGATGCCCGGCATGAATCAAATGCTGAGGACAATAATATAGTAATTATCAATACTTGTGGATTTATAGACAATGCCAAGCAGGAATCTATCAACACCATACTGGAGTATGCGACAGCTAAAGATCAAGGCTTGGTGGATAAAGTCTATGTGACAGGTTGCCTTTCTCAAAGGTATAAAGATGACCTAGAGTTGGAGATCCCTCAGGTTGATGCCTTTTTTGGAACCAGAGAGCTTCCGGCATTATTGAAGAAATTTAAGGCGGATTATAAACATGAGTTGGTTGGAGAGCGACTACTAAGTCATGCCTCACATTATGCTTACATGAAAATCTCCGAAGGTTGTGACAGGCCTTGTGCATTTTGTGCCATTCCGCTTATGAGAGGTGGACACGTCTCTCGCCCAATTGAAGAATTGGTTAAAGAGGCCAAGCACAAAGTGGCTGGTGGAACCAAAGAAATACTATTGATCGCCCAGGATTCTACTTACTACGGATTGGATCTTTACAAAAAACGAAGGCTTGCAGATCTTTTGCGAGCCCTATCGGATGTAGAAGGCTTGGAGTGGATAAGGTTGCATTATGCCTATCCAACAGGTTTCCCTATGGATGTGCTTGAAGTAATGGCTGAAAGGGCTAATATTTGTAATTACCTGGACATACCTTTGCAACATGGGTCTACGGAGGTGTTGAAAACGATGAGAAGAGGAACTACCCGTGAGAAGCAAGAGGATTTGATCAATGAAATCCGTAGTAAAATCCCAGACATTGCGATCAGGACAACGCTTATTACCGGACATCCAGGTGAAGGTGAGGCCGAGTTTGAAGAAATGGTGGACTTTGTAGAGCGCATGCGATTTGAGCGATTAGGAGTTTTCACCTATTCTCATGAAGAAGATACACATGCTTATGGATTGGAGGATAGTGTACCACAGGAAGTAAAACAGGAAAGGGCCAATCGCCTGATGGAGATACAAGAGCAAATCTCTTTTGAACTCAATCAGGAGAAGATAGGGAAGGAATACAAAGTACTGATTGATAAAAAAGAAAATGGCCGTTTTGTAGGTCGGACAGCCTATGATTCTGTAGAAGTAGACAATGAGGTATTGATAGATGCCAGTAAGTATTATTGCAGATTGGGTGACTTTGTAAATGTAAAGATTACCGAAGCCACCGAATTTGACCTTTACGGAGAAGTTATTTAGTCTTTTGTTTATTCTAATTATCATTTATAAAATAATTAAAGTAGTTTTTTAACCCATGCATTTACAGGAAGTCACCACCCCAGCGCATCAAAAAGAGTTTTTTCAAATGGCAGTGAGGCTGTACCAGAATGAGAAAAACTGGATCAGACCCCTGGACAAAGACATAGAAGACCTTTTTCACCCCAAGACCAACAAACTGTTCAAGAGTGGAGGTAAATCCATCCGTTGGTTATTAATAGATGATCAGGGGAAAACCATAGGTAGAAATGCCGCTTTTATCAATCCCAAATGGAAAGAGAAAATCCCAACCGGAGGGATGGGTTTTTTCGAATGTATAAATGATCAAAAAGCAGCTTTTATGTTATTTGATGCTGCAAAAGACTGGTTAGTTGCCCAAGGTATGGAAGCCATGGATGGCCCGGTGAATTTTGGGGAAAGAGACAAATGGTGGGGCTTGTTGGTAGATGGTTTTTCTCCGGCTAATTATAACATGCACTGGAATTTCGCGTATTATAAGGATTTTTTTGAAGCCTATGGGTTTCAAATTTATTTTAAACAATATACTTATAGCAGAAATGTAAAAGGGGTAGTTGTCGATCCCAAGATCAGGGAAAGGTCGATGAAAATTCTTGAAAATAAAGATTTTGAATTTAGGTGCCTTAAAGGAAAAGAGCTTTGGGAGAAATTTCCAGAATACTTTATGACCGTATACAACAAAGCTTGGGCGGGACATTTGGGTAAAACCATTTCCGTAAGGGAAGCCAAGCTAATGCTTTCCAAAATGAAGCCTATAATAGATCCGAACCTTATCTTTTTTGGTTTCTATAAAGGGGATCCCATTTGTTTCTTTATTAGTATTCCTGAAATCAATCAAATCTTTAAATATGTTGATGGTAAAATGGATCTAATAGGTAAACTTAAATTTCTTTGGCACAAAACCTTTAATCCACCAGATAAAATGCTAGGTTTGGTATTTGGTGTAGTGCCGGAATTCCAGGGAAAGGGTGTAGAAAGTGCTATGGCAACAGATTATAGGGACAATGTAGCAGAGAAAAAACTGCCCTATGAGACCATAGAGATGAATTGGGTGGGGGATTTTAATCCTAAAATGATGCGAGTATGTGAACAATTAAATGCTTCCATCTATAAGACGCATCATACTTACCGTTATATTTTTGATAGGAGTGTTCCTTTTGAAAAGCACAAAGTATTGTAAAGTATATAGTATTCTTTTTCCAAATCAAAGGGTTGACGAAACCATAGCAAAGCAAAAAGGGCTGGAAGTTGTAAAACTTACCAGCCCTTTTTCTTTAATTACTTTTTTTATTGTTTAATAAATTTTTGCTGACCTTTGAAACTTGTATTTTCAAGGCGAATCAAATAAGTGCTGTTTTTCAGTTCGCTAAAATCCAGGTTTGCTGTAGTAGTGTGGGCTGGTAGGTAAATGGTTTGTATAGGAATACCATCTAAGCGAATAATTGAGATTTTTGTCTTTTCATTAAATTCTTGCATTACCCTTAATGTACTTTTCCCTTGAGTTGGATTTGGCGACAATACAAACCTATGGGGTATGTCAATGGACACAGTGTTGGTTTGTACCTTTTTAGTCCCTAATTCAACCCGAGTTAGATAGGCTCCAGGATCTAGGCTACCTAAATCAGCTTTCCAAAGTAGAGGAGATTCTTTTTGCCAGGTAATTGAGGAGTGGTTAAGAGGCCCTTTTTCATTAATGAGCTTAATTTCATCAGCATGTTTTAAAGGGGTATTTGTGCTTAACTTCAATTCAAACCCGGTTTTATCATTATATACCTTTAGGTTTCCTTCCAAAGGGATGTTCGTACCATTTTGAACAGATGTACCTAAATGGATCAGAAGGGGTTTAGAGGAAAGCGGTAAAGTGAGTTTTCCATTGGTATAAGAAAGGGATACCTCTTCTCCATTTGGAGATAGTCCTGAAAGGTACCAGGCCTCTTGAGCAGGGAATTCTGCCGGAAGCTGGTAATTTACTGTCAAAGAATCTTCACCGGTAACTGGTCTCCAAGCTATAAGATGGGACAGTTCACCTTCATCATTCCTTAGTTGGTAGATGTATGCTTGTTCATCCTCTCTAATTACATCTTCAAAATATAGGTTTCCCATCCTATTTTGCATGGCCTCAAGGGCTGTAAATGCTCGCTTTTCTTTGAATCCATAATGTCCTGATTCAGTTAATCCAGACCGCTGATAGTTTATAGGGTCTATGCCTTCAAGGGTATCCACATTGGCATAAAAATACCAATGGGCCTTATCTACTCCCATTCTACTTAACCAAAACAGTCCACGTAGTGCATATACAGCCTGTGATTGAGCACTAACTGCTTCCGAATTGATGGCTGTTTCATTTTCACTTGAAGCATCCCATCCCCATTCTGTAACATGCACTTCTTTGCCAGGCATATTGGCATCTCTAAATCGTAATCCGGAAAACAAGGCCCTCATTTCTGATGCCGGATGTTCAGGATGTACAGCTATCCTGTCACCTTCATTGGTTCTGTAATAGCTGTAAAGGTGTAAGTTAATTCCGTCAAGGTATGGGGCCGCCGCCTCGTGCAGTTTGGTTCCCATATAATTTTTTTGTCCATCATTAGTAATGGGGTGGGATGCTTGTAAGGCTGCGGGCAATACCTTTATCATAGGGTCTGCAGTTTTTAGTCCTTGAGCGGTTCCCAATAGTATTTTACGATAGGTTGAGTCACTGTAGTCCCAGGGTTCATTACCTACCTCTACAGTGCGGATTAGGTTTTCATGACTTGGGCCAAAAGTGCTGGCAAAGGCATGTCCAAGACCATAACCTGAAGAATAAGGATTGTCCCATAAAGATTCCTGAAATCTGTCAAAGGTAAAAGTTGCATCTACTTCAAATCCTTTATCTATCCAATCTTTATATTCTCGGGTCCACTGCGTCCATGGTCGCAATACCATAGGGTTTTCTCCACCATAAGAAGGGGTGATGTCAGGGTCAGCAGTATCCCAATGGATATTGTGGTAATTTCTGGCCTGATGTGCAGCTCGGATAAATTTTTGAGCCCCTTCGTCTGCTCCTTGCAAGTTCGGTACTTTTTTGGTTCCCCAGGCCCATACTGTATTTACTCCAAATAGTTTACCAAAACTTGTGTTCTGCGGTTTTGGTGCAGGAGGGGGGCCGTAGTTACCAAACTTGTCGTACACTGTTAATTCTTGGATGGTGGCCTTTTTATAATTTTCATCTACCAAATGTTGTTCTAGTCGAACAAACCTGGTTCTATTGCCTTCTGGTAATTCTATATTGTGAATGTCTAAAGAGTTAGGGTCCAACTCTGCCAGTAAAGTCAAACTGTCTAATGTAGGTCCTACCCATAATTTGGAGGAAATGGCAGTATTATTACCGTTCCATTGTTTTGCGGCAATGCGCGAAACAGGCTTGACTTCCATCAAGTCCAAGGTTATAAATTCGGACAATGGATCCGAATATGCAGCTATTTCTTGGATGCTGAATGCGGCATTTGATGTCAAGGAGACCTTTGTAACCTCATCCATCTCAATTTCAAACCTCACATGTCCAGTAGTTGTGGTTTCATAAGTTGTACTAAGGGTGTCACCTTGCAGATTAATTACCTGAATACTTACAGGTTCAGCATGATTATTCGCCAGCCTAAGCCCTAGTCTGTGAACCTTAACAGGGGCTAAATCCAGTGAGAAGTTAGCTACACCATTGATTAGGCCTATTTGAGGAGTACTATTACCTAGATTTCCATCTGTAGCATTGGTCATGTTTGCCCCATTTCCAGCTATCCCATTTTTGTTCAGGAAGATGTTTTGTCTGGAATTGCTAACATAAGCATCAGGAAGCGGGTTTGTAGATAGCCATGCCGTGGCAATATTGTCATCTAATACCGCCTCTGCTGTGTTATTGGTTCCATTGGCAGTAGAGCTTGATGATGCTATGGCTGTCTTGGATAGTGCCGAATATAAACCCGCATCTGGATTCCATGTCGTTACTGGGTCTGGATCGGGAAGTACTGGGTCTGGTTTTACAATCTCACTACCATAAGCCTCTATTTCAAACACAGTGACCTTTTTGTAGTTTTCAGGAACTACCCTATGTGCAATCTGGAGGTATCTGGCTTCAATAGCTGGGTCAAGTGAAGTGCTAATAAAGGCAATCTCGTCGGGCTGTAAGTTGGCAATTATTGTAAGGCTGTCTGGATGATTCCCAGCAAGAAGCTGTGTGGCTGTTGCATTGCTGTTTCCTGCCCAATGTTTGGATTTTACCTCACTAACAGTGTAAGTATCGCCCAGATCCAGCGTAATGTATTCTTTAGGGACTTCTGCTAATAAACCAATTTCCATTATGGAAAAGGAGGCAATACTACTGAGTTTAATTTTTTCAATATCCTCTAGGTTAACTTCAAACCTGATGTGGTTGTAACTTTGAGCTGGTAAATATTCTTCTGTTTTAACAATTCCTAAACTATCAAAAAAGGTAATGGTGACCTTTTCCTGTAGACCATTGGTTTTTAATCCTATTAAATAAATGTCTTCTGGGGAGGCGAAATTGATAAAGGCTTCAGCTGGTAATGTAATGGATGGTGAGTAGGAATTGGTTGCCTCTGGATAAATATTGCTTAATTCAATACGGTTGGGTTGTAGAATTAAATTCTGGTAAGCATTGTCATAAAAATTTGTTGGGAAAGGATTGTTGGATACCCAAGAAGTATTTTGTAATCCATCTATAGCCAGTTCTGCGTTGGACTGCGGTGCATCTGAGCTGGATATAACTATCCCTTGAAGTAAATGCATCTCATATTGTGCGTATGTAACCGATAAGGTTAAAAATAGAAAAGTTGATAACGCGAAAAAGCTTTTTTGATAAAATGGCATGGTCTTTCATTTATGTTTCCAACTATGATAGTGGTTCCCTATCCCCTCCCATTGGATAGAGGGGAATTTATATTTAAAGAACTGTGCAAGCACCTGTTTCTTTACTTAAATCAGGCAAAAATAATTAAGTGCCTTAACTATATAGTACCTAAAAGTTAAATGGGTTGACTGCTTAAATGCCTACAAGCAATAATAATACAGATATATTAAAAACCCAAAAAATAAAAAAAAGGTTTACAACTTTAGCTGTAAACCTAAAGTGGAGGATAACGGATTCGAACCGATGACCTCTACACTGCCAGTGTAGCGCTCTAGCCAACTGAGCTAATCCCCCGAAATGGAGTGCAAATATAGGTAGGTATTTTAATTCAACAAATTATTCCGAAGAATATTTTATCCTGGTTAAGATGCTTCTTCCAAGTGTTATCTCATCAGTGTACTCCAATTCACTACCAACAGGAATACCTCTAGCTATTGAGCTAATATTTAAACCTTTGTCTTTCAACTTTCTTGTTATAAAAAATGAGGTGGTATCTCCCTCCATGGTTGCAGGCAGTGCCAAGATGATTTCTTTAACCTGAACATCATTTGAGGGGGTCTCAATTCGCTTAATTAAAGACGCTATCTTTAACTCATCTGGCCCTATTCCTTGGATCGGGGAAATCACTCCTCCCAATACATGGTACAAACCTGAGTATTGGTTGGTGTTTTCTATTGCCAGTACATCGGGGAGGTCCTCGACAATACAGATTACGCTTTTGTCTCTTTTCAGGCCTTCACAAATACTGCAAACTGTATCGTCAGAAACATTATGACAAATCACACAGTATTGGATGTTTTTACGAAGGTTCAACAAGGCATCCGTAAGTGCTGTAGTTACGGGCTCTTTTTGCTTAAGCAAATGCAAAGTTAAGCGGAGGGCTGTTTTCTTACCTATACCAGGAAGCCGGCTTATTTCCGCTACAGCATCTTCAATTAGTTTGGAAGGGAAATTCAATTAAGCTTTAATTTATAAAATTGTAGCCTGTATGCCTGCATCAAGAATAGACTCACACATAGGTTTGAGTTTACTTGCGCTTCCCTTTTTAACAGAGCATTTGCCCTTGTAATGAATAATCATTGTGCATTGCTCTGCCTGTTCTTGGGAATGTTTACACACTTTAATTAATACCTTGGAAACATGATCGAAAGTATTGATGTCATCATTAAAAACCACCAAGTCATGCTCTTCCTGGTCAACAATTTCCTCTACTAATAATTCTTCTTCGGATTCAAATAAATGTTCTAAAGGTTTCATTTTGCAAAGTTAATAATTAATCCCAAATTTAATGCCCTTTAGCCAAAAGCATTATGGACTCAAATCTCGTATTAATTGTTATAACATCTTATTTTTTACTGTTGTTCCTGATTTCATGGCTTACTTCCAGAAATTTAAAATCAGACACCTTTTTCACAGGAGATAGACAATCTCCTTGGTTTTTAGTTGCCTTTGGGATGATAGGTGCTTCACTTTCGGGAGTAACCTTTATTTCAGTGCCTGGAGAAGTGGGGAATAGTAATTTCTATTATTTTCAACTCGTTTTGGGCTATACGGTGGGCTATGCGGTGATTGCTAAAGTGCTACTTCCGCTTTATTATCGACTGAATTTGGTTTCAATTTATTCCTATTTGGAAGGGAGATTTGGCTTTTGGTCGTATAAGACGGGAGCTTTCTTTTTTATTCTTTCAAGAACACTTGGTTCGTCTATTAGGGTTTTCTTAGTGGCTGGTGTTTTACAAATCATATTATTTGACAGATGGGGAATTCCTTTTTGGGTTTCAGTTTTGATTACTGTAACCTTAATTTGGTTGTATACTTTTCGGGGAGGTATAAAAACAGTGGTGTGGACAGATACCTTACAAACCTTTTTTATGCTTTTGGCAGTTTTTGTTAGCATAGTTTTGGTGTCACAAGAGCTCGGGCTTTCTGGGATGGGTGATTTGATGGTGAAAGTAGCAGATCAACCTTATTCCAAAATTTTTAACTGGGATTGGAAAAGTGGAACGAATTTTTTCAAGCAGTTTTTTTCAGGAATGTTTATAGTCATCGTCATGACTGGTTTGGATCAGGATATGATGCAGAAAAACCTGACCTGCAAAAATCTCAAAGATGCACAAAAAAATATGTTCTGGTTTACCAATATATTGGTAGTTGTAAATTTGATATTCTTAGCCTTAGGGGTTTTATTGTATATGTATGCTGAAAGCAATCAAATTACCCTTCCTGAACGTACTGATGATTTATACCCTCTGTTGGCAACCTCTTATTTTTCTACTTTCGCTGGGGTTGTATTTGTTTTGGGTATTACTGCCGCGGCCTATAGTAGTGCAGACTCTACCTTGACTGCCCTTACAACCTCCTTTTGCTACGATTTTCTTGAAATAAACAAGAATCCAGATAAGAAAAAAGCATTGACCATTAGAAAAACGGTACACCTTAGTTTTACTTTTTTGATGTTTATAGTCATTCTCGTTTTTCGATGGTTAAATGATCAGAGTGTAATCAATGCGGTTTTTCTAATTGCAGGATATACTTATGGTCCTTTGCTAGGCCTCTACTCCTTTGGGCTTTTCACCAAATATAAAGTGAAAGATAGATGGGTTCCCATTTTGGCAGTTTTGGCTCCATTAATATCCTTCGTCCTTTCATCAAAATCAGAAAAGTGGTTTTGGAGTTACAAATTCGGATTTGAATTGTTAATATTAAACGGTTTGTTGATGTTTTTAGGTCTTTGGTTAGTGCGGAATAAACACACTTAATGAATAAGATTCCTTTCAATAGAAAGGAAATTTAAAGTCAATAGTTTGACCTTAAATCATTTGGGATAGTTGAGGGCCGGCTTTTATTTTTTGCATAGCAAAGCATACCATAGCCTAGGGTATTGATTGGCCATAATAATCTTAGTGTGAATTTATAACTTAGGTCTGTAAGGTGGTAGAGAGTTGCCAGTTGTTGATATATTGTCAAGCCTACTTAATAAGCTTTTCCTTTGTCCAAAAGTAAAGAAAACACAGTCCAAACTATGATTTTAATATCCAAAATCGGTGTCCAATTGTTCACATAGAATATGTCCAACTTACATCTTGAATAGATATCATAGAAATCTTTGGTTTCGCCTCTAAATCCTTTTGCTTGGGCTAGACCTGTAATACCTGGTTTCACAGTGTGGCGAAACATAAAATTGTCGATCTCTGAAGAAAATTTATAATTCATCGGCATGGCGTGTGGCCTTGGCCCGACGATAGACATTTCACCTCTGATAACATTTAAAAATTGAGGTAATTCATCCAAGCTTGACTTCCGTAAGAACTTACCAATCCAAGTAATTCTTGGGTCATCTTTGGTGGCTTGTTTAGTGTCCGCTTGGTCGTTGATGTACATCGTCCTGAACTTATAACAAAAAAAAGGTACGTTGTCTTTTCCATGTCTTAATTGTTGGAAAAACACAGGGCCGGAAGAGGTGGCTTTAATGATAATGCCTATTAATGGGAATAGCCATGAGAAAACAAATACCATTAGTCCCAAGCTCAAAGAAATATCAAAAGCCCTTTTGAGCATTTGTTGAGATTCATCAAAATTGACTCTAGGGAATATTTTTGAATATTTCCTCTTTATGCTGATTGATTTAGCGGTTGGTTTTCGCTCGGTGATAGTGGAGGGCATACGATTGATTTTATTTAAATCATTCAAAAGATATTTTCAGGTAAACCATTATCATGCCATAATATTTGTTGTTTACATTTTTGTCTTTTGAAAAATGTATTTCAAAACTAGAATAAAGTATTTTAATTTCCTAATATTTTGTCTCTAAGTTTTGTTATTAGCAAAATAGTTAATTATTTATTAAAGATTTGGTAATTATTACTCGGTTTTTGATAAATTATATATTTTGGTTTCTTTGGTGTAGGGTTTGAAACACTGTAGATATGAAGTGTAATTTTTAGTTTTTAAATGACAATTGAAAGTCGTTGGATTTCAAACCTTTTATAAGGTTAAATGGTTCTCTGGGTCCCAAAAAAAGTTATCAAAATCTACAATAATGTCATTTTCTACATTGATTCCTTCTTTTTCCAGTAGTTGCTGCATAAGATCTGGAGTAGCAAAATGGTTTTTACCTGATAACATTCCTATTCTATTTACTACTCGGTGGGCAGGTACATCCTCCATACCATGTGCTGCATTCATGGCCCAGCCTACCATTCGAGCACTTCCTTTGCTACCAAGGTAAGAAGCAATGGCACCATAAGATGTTACCCTACCTCGAGGGATGAGTTTTACCACTTGGTAGACCTGCGAGAAAAAGTTGTCACTTGTTTTCTTCACCTGTAAGGTTGATAATTGCCTGATTGATTATTCGTCGTATTTTTCTTTCAGATTCTCTTGATTTATTATTTAGTTGTATCTGAAGTTTCATTTTAACGATGTCTTTTTTTATTTCTAGAGCCTTAAGAGATATACTGTCACTCTGAACCTCTTCTTTAAATGGTTTTATTTTTGCTTTCAGTTCGTTTTCCATTTCATCCACATTTAACAATGAATGATTGGTAGCTTCAAAATCAAAGGTCAGCTTTCTTATGTTCTGTCGACTGTAATTAACAACGTTGGCAGTAAGAATGAGGCTATTCGGAACCATTACCAAGTCGTAGTCATCATTTAAAAGGACAATATTCAATAAAGTGATGTCTTTTATTTTCCCTTGATGCTCACCAACTTTAATATAGTCACCAAGGGTGATTTGGTCTGAAAACATGATAATGAGTCCATTGAGCATATTAATGATATAGTCCCTAGACAAGAGTGCAATGGCCGCAGCTACTATGGTAATACTGGAAAGGAATTCTTTGGGATCAATATCGAAAAAGACCATGATAGCGATCAAAAGTATGATCACATTCAGCAGACTTGCAATCCTATTAATGCCAAGGACAAAATTACTGTGTAGTGAGTTCGTTTTCTTTTTCCTCAAGTAAAACCGCACCAAAAATATTCTTCCTAGCGAAACCAAAATATTTCCTGAAAGTAGGAAGGCAAAGGCATCTACTATATTGTAAAGTTTTGAAAATAAAAGATTTTTATCAGGCTCAATGGTTTCCTGAAGGACCAAAAAAGTAAAGTAAGCAAGCACTTTTAAAACGAATATTATTCGTTTTTTTCGTTCGTTGACCTCAATATTGCTTTTTCCTGTTTCCATTACTATTTTAAAAATAAACCTTACTTTTATGTTTTGTCCATTTAGCTGACAAAAATACCGCATAATAACCAAACAAAATAATAGCATGAATAGAAATATTATTATCACAGGAAGTGCAGGGAATTTGGGTAGCGCAGTTGTAAGTAAATTTAAGAGGGAAGGATTTAAAGTGATAGCCATTGTTTCTCCAGGTAGCGACTTGGAAGTTGAAGAAGCGGATGATGTTTACCATGTAAATGTCACTGATGAGCAATCTGTGAAGGATTTTAGTAAAGAATACCAAATTCAATACGGAAGCCTTGAATGCATGGCCTTATTGGTAGGAGGTTTTGCTATGGGAGGAATTGAAGAAACTACTAGTAAAGACATAGAGAAAATGATTCAACTTAATTTTTTCAGTGCTTTTAATATGGTGAAACATTTTATACCGTTAATGAGAAAAGCCAACAATGGCACTTTCCTATTCGTAGGGGCTAAGCCTGCTTTACAGCCCAATGAAGGTAAAGATGTTTTGGCATACGCTTTGAGTAAGAGTTTAGTGATTGATTTGGCAGATTTTATTGCCAATGAAACTGCCGATCTAAAAGTTAGGTCACATGTCTTTGTACCAAGTATTATAGATACGCCTCAAAATAGAGCGGCTATGCCTGATGCTGATTTTGGGGATTGGGTTAAGACGGAAGAAATTGCTGAGGCTATGCACTATGCGGCAACCAATGCCTCCTTAAGAAATATGACATTTAAATTGTATGGTGGCATCAATTGATTGATTAATTAATTATTTAGAATTATGAAAAACACAGCATTATCCCTATTCATGTTGCTATTGGTCTTAAGTGCCAAAGCACAAACCACTACCGAAACCAGAACCTTAAATGCTTTTGATCAGCTAGTAGTCAGTGATGCCATCGAGGTTGAACTTGTTAAGGGCGAAATACATGAAATGACGATTACCGCCTCAGGGATTGATATAAGTCAGGTGACTTCAGATGTTAACAAGCGGGAATTAGAAATTGAGGTTTCTGGTAATAATCCCAAGTCCAGTTCTGTTAAAGTGGTTTTAACCTATGTTCAACTTAACCAAATTGAAGCTAGCTCTGGAGCTAAGGTTTTTGTAAAGGACATGGTTGAAAGTAAAGTGGTTCAGTTAAAAGTGGCGAGTAACGCTTACCTTGAAGCAGAAGTTAAAGCTGAACAGTTGATTTTGGAGGCAGAAACCAATGCAAGAATGTTTGTGAAGGGAACTGCAGAAAATTTAGATTATAACGCATTTACAAATTCAGAGATTGACGGAGAAGAGTTGGTTGTGAAAAATGCAGAAATCCGAACCAATACCAATGCAAGTGGAAGTTTTGAAGTGTTGGAATCGCTAAAAGGAACTGCTGCAACTAGAGGTAGAGTGAAATACAAGGGAGATCCCAATATAATTGACGTAAAAGAAAGCATTGGTGGTGTAATAGAACAATTTTAGGAAATAGAAACTGAATTTAAGGCATTGAACCCGAATTATGCAATAGACATTCTATTACGTGCTGAAATCGCTTTGAAAACAGCCACTTCGTTGCTGTTTTCAATTTCACCATAGCGGTGCTATGCTAAAATCTCCAAACAGGCTGATTGTCTTGCGATTGCAACACTTCCCGTAAACACGGGACAGGCATCACCCCTGACCTTGTCAGGGCGGAGAAATCCTATTACATACTCCGGGTTGAAACACAGGTTTGATTCAAAACCCTGTGTTTCAATGCTGGATTTTATTTAAAAAAATTGGGATTAAATGTTGGTTTCTTGATAGAAAATCTACTTAACAATTTAGGAAAAATGGAATTGGTTTTTAGTCTTCCTGAATTTTATCAAAATATTTCAATGCTTACAGACCTTACTGAAGGATGTCATGTATTTTGCATAGAGCTCTTTTGTTTGGTTTTGCTTAGAATTATCTCAAAGTTTTCATTTTATAAATTGAGCGGAATTTCAATTTTTATGATTAGCTAAATTAAGCCTTAGACAACATTTTATAAGGCATAATGAACTTGTTTGAGTGACAATCAGTTTTTTAATCTTAAGGTAATAAGGGATTTCTAATCTAAAAAACTTGTGATATATAAAATTTGTCATTAGAATTGTCCCTTCAAACATTCAAACATGGTTTTCGCAGTAAATAAAATTCTAGAAATTTCTTTAACCGAAACTTTTCGGTCACTTAACTGCAGTCTATTTTTTAGTGGCAATACTACCACAATTACAGGTATTACGGGGTAATCCCGTGCATACATACATATTGCCCTGACACAAGAGGCCCTTCATAGGCTTTTGTTAACCTTATTAATCGATAAAGAATAGCAATGAAAATATTAAAATTTGGAGGTTCATCCATAGCTGATTTGGAAAGAATTAAAAATGTTCTTTCCATTGTCAAGAACGCATCCCTAGACGATCGCATAGCTGTTGTCTTTTCAGCATTTGGGGGAGTTACCGAGGATTTACTAAAATGTGCCCATCTCGCAAAGGAAAACGACATGGAATACAAGGCACTTTTACTTTCTCTGGAGAAGCGTCATCTCCAACTCGTAAAACAATTAATTCCTGTAAGAAAGCAATCTTCTGTTTTGACCTATGTCAAGGTAAGGTTCAATGAACTTGAGGATCTTTATCATGGTATTTTTTTAATAAAAGAATTTTCTGCGAGAACTTCTGATTATGTAGTAAGTTTTGGAGAACGTATCTCCACCTACATTATGACGGAAGGGATGCGAGAAAATGAAATGGACACGCATTATGTTGATGCCAGAGAGCTCATCAGAACCAACGATCGTTTTGGGAATGCTAGAGTAATTTTCCCTACAACAAATCAATTGATTTACGACTATTATTCCAAACACCAAGGAGTACTTGTCATTACTGGTTTTGTGGCTTCAACAGAAAAGGGAGAAACAACCACACTTGGAAGAAGTGGCTCTGATTATACTGCAGCTATTTTTGCCGCGGCATTAAAAGCTGACAGCTTGGAGATTTGGACCGATGTGACTGGAGTAATGACAGCAGATCCTCGATTGGTTTATTCTGCGATTACCATTCCACAATTGAGTTATAATGAAGCGATGGAGCTTTCTCATTTTGGTGCTAAGGTTGTATTTCCAGCTACCATGCAACCAGCGATGAAGCGTAAAGTGCCTATCTACATTAAAAACACTTTTAAGCCAGAAGAGGAAGGAACACTTATTTGCGAAAAGCCGGAGAACTCTAAATTGATTAAAGGTATTTCTTCATTAAGCCACATTTCGCTATTGAATGTCCAAGGTTCTGGACTGGTAGAGGTGATAGGAGTAAGTAGTAGAGTTTTTGGTGCCCTTGCTAAGGCGGATGTCAATGTAGTATTGATTAGTCAGGCTTCTTCAGAACACAGTATTTGTATCGCTATTAAAAGTGAAAACGCTAGTGTGGCTCAAGAAGTTTTGGAAAATGAATTCCATTATGAGATTCTCGCCGGAGAAATGGACAAGGTTCAGATTATGCCAAATATGGCCGTAATAGCCGTTGTTGGCGAGAACATGAAGCACCATCCAGGGGCAAGTGGAAGGCTGTTCCAAGCGCTTGGAAGAAATAATATAAATGTATCAGCAGTAGCTCAAGGCAGTTCTGAACTAAATATATCTGCTGTTATTAAACAGTCTGACCTGCAGAAGGGCTTGAATGCTTTGCATGAAGCTTTTTTCCTCTCAGACAACAAGGTGCTACATATTTTCCTTATTGGCGTTGGGTTGATTGGCAAAACATTGATATCGATGATTCAAAATCAATTGAACAAGTTACAGGAGGATTATATGTTGGATATCAAAATTCATGGTTTGGCCAATTCCCGATTCATGGCTTTTGATGAAGACGGGTTTGACCTTAGTTCTATTCCAGTTCCATCGAGTGCTGATTTACCGATGAACCTTAGCGTATTTTTAAATACGATGAATAGCATGAATTTCTCAAATTCTGTATTGGTAGATTGTACCGCTAGTCAAGAAGTGGCAGATACTTACGAAAGAGTTCTCTCCTCCAAAGTGGCCATCGTTACCCCCAATAAGAAAGCCAATTCTAGTTCTTTAGAGAATTATAAATCTCTGAAAAAACTTTCAGGACAAAGAAATATTAAGTTCCTCTACGAAACCAATGTGGCTGCTGGATTGCCAGTTATTAGCACTTTGCAGGATTTGATTTTAAGTGGTGATAAAGTACTTAAAATTGAAGGCGTACTTAGTGGTTCTATGAATTTTATATTCAGTGAATTAAGCAAAGGCACCCCGTTTAGTAAGGTCGTAGAGCAGGCCAAGGAAAAGGGATTCACGGAGCCAGACCCTAGAGATGATCTAAGTGGGATGGATGTAGCGAGAAAGATCCTTATATTAGGTAGAGAAGCAGAGCAGGACTTGCATTTTTCAGACGTTTCTATTCAAAGTATGGTGCCTGATGACTGTAAAGACATAGCATCTGTAGACGCATTTCTGGAAAAATTAAAAGAACATGATCCTCATTTCAAAGCCTTAGTAGACGAAGCCAACGAAAAAGAGGAAACCCTTAGGTTTATGGCCGTTTTAGAAAATGGTAAAGCTACTGTAGGGTTAAAATCTGTGGACAAAAAGCATCCTTTTTATTCCCTGGAAGGGAGTGACAATATGATTTTGTTTACCACTGAAAGATACCATGAGTTTCCTATGATCATTAGAGGTCCGGGAGCTGGAGCGGATGTTACCGCTGCAGGTGTATTTGCAGACATTATCAGGTTAGGAAATTATTCAAGGTAATATGGACAAGCAAAAAGTTACTGCATTTGCACCAGCTACTGTGGCAAATGTTTCATGCGGCTTTGATATTTTAGGTTTTGCGATAGAAGACTTAGGAGACAAAGTGAGTGTGTCACTATCTGAGACACCAGGAGTTAGGGTGGTGAAAATAACCGGAGACAATGGGAAATTGCCCTATGAGTCCGAGAAAAACACCTGCAGCGTTGCTGTTAAAGCGATGGTGGATAATCTAGGCTTTAAAGGAGGGTTAGAAATAGAACTTTACAAAGGCTTGCCTTTGGGGAGTGGAATGGGTTCAAGTGCTGCAAGTGCAGTGGCTGCCTTGATGGCAACCAATGCTTTGTTAGGTAACCCCTATGAAAAAAAAGACCTATTACCTTTCGGAATTGAATCCGAGAGAATTGCATGTGGAGCGGGACATGCTGACAATATCTCACCTTCATTACTCGGAGGCTTTGTACTGATCCGTGAATATAAACCCTTGGATGTAATTCCTTTGCATGTGCCAAGAGGTTTATATTGTACCTTGATACATCCTCATTTGGAACTGAATACTTCGGATTCCAGAAGTGTGTTAAGAAGAAATGTAACATTGCAGGATGCTACTACCCAATCCGGAAATATAGCGGGTTTGGTTGCAGGCCTGTTCCAAGAAGACATGGGACTGATAAGTCGCTCACTTAATGATGTGATTGCAGAACCTTCAAGGTCAATTCTTATTCCAGGCTATGATGAGGTGAAAGTAGGTATAATACCAGCAGGAGCTTTAGGCTGTGGTATTTCCGGTTCCGGCCCGACCATGTTTGTATTGTCACCAAATGAGGAGATTGCCTGGGAAGTAAGTCGACTGTCTCAACAAGTGTTTGATAAAATTCAGTTACCGATTGATTTATACGTGTCAGCGATTAATACCCGCGGAGCCTATATCATCGAAGAAGAAATTTAATGTTTTGACAAATCTGTCACTCTCTAATGAAATATTACAGTACCAACAATCCGAATCATAAGGTAGATCTAAAAGAAGCCGTTATCAAAGGGCTGGCACCTGATCAAGGACTCTACATGCCTGAAAGAATTCCTGTATTGCCTGAGGAGTTTTTCTCTACTATGCATGAGCTGTCATTCAAAGAAATTGGTTATAAGGTGATTGAAGCTTTGTTTTCAGAAGATTTAACCAAAGAACAAATTAAATCACTCGTAGACCATACTTTGGATTTTGATGCACCTGTGGTTGAGGTGGAAAAGGATGTCTATACCCTTGAACTATTTCATGGGCCTACATTGGCTTTTAAGGATTTTGGTGCCAGATTTTGTTCCAAGGTGATGAGCATGCTTCAGGAAAAGCATGGGATCAAGGTGTTGGTTGCTACCTCTGGGGATACAGGGAGTGCCGTGGCCAATGGCTTTTTGGATGTTGATGGAGTTGAAGTAGTTATTCTTTATCCATCTGGAAAAGTTAGTGAACTTCAAGAGAAACAATTTACAACCCTCGGTAAAAATATTAAAGCCATAGAGGTCAATGGTGTTTTTGATGATTGTCAAAAATTGGTAAAAGAAGCATTTCTAGACGCTGACTTGAACAGTAAGCTACTACTTACCTCTGCCAACTCTATTAATATTGCCCGCTGGATACCTCAGTGCTTGTATTATTTTTATGCTTATTCCAGATTGCCAAAAGAAGGCAAGAAACTTGTGTTTTCTGTACCAAGTGGTAATTTCGGTAATTTAGCAGCAGGCATTCTAGCAGAGCGAATGGGTTTACCTGTTGATAAGTTTATAGCCGCCACCAATGTCAATAAAGTGGTGCCGGATTATTTGAATGGTGCTGCATTCCTACCAAAACCTTCCGTTCAAACCATTAGCAATAGCATGGATGTAGGGAACCCAAGTAATTTTTTCCGATTGCTGGCTTTATTTGGAGGAGATGAAGAAAAATTAAAGGAGAAAGTACAGGGATGTTTTTATTCTGATGAAAGCACCAAAGAAGCCATGGTGGAAGTTAAAAAGGAAACAGGATATACCATGGATCCACATGGAGCTGTTGCTTATCTTGGCTTGAAAGCTTTTATGAAAGGCCATCCTTCTGCCTTTCAAGGTGTATTTTTGGAAACAGCTCATCCTGGTAAATTCAGTAGTACTGTGGAGGAAGCACTTGGAGAAAAAGTGGTGTTGCCTGAAAGATTGGCTGCTTTTATGGAAGGAAACAAGAAGGTGGAGACAATGGAAAACGATTACCTCCAATTCAAAAACTATTTATTGGCCTAATTCTGTTCAGGAGTGTATAGGCTTATTCAAAATATTTTTGATAACCTTCCTTTTTGCGCATATATGGATACAGGAGCCTAGGGCTTGGGTTTGACACCCTTGTTTTTGAAGGTAGATTACGTTTTTGTTTTAATCTTCTGATTAATCCAAGAATTCCCATTGAAGGATTGCTTGAAAATAAAACGGTACTGCCTTTATCGCTCAGACCCGACAAAAGTTTGTCATAGCTGTTCATGTCATTATGGTAGCTTAAATGGTGAATGTTTTTTATAAAATTCACATTACTTTTCAGGCGTTCTTCTTGCAGATGGAAAGCCGGATTCGCAGTTATTACTTGTTGCTTAAATGATTGCTCACTCGGTAAGGTTCTAACCACTACCTCATCCAATTCTACAGCTGAAGGAAGAAGAATTATTGTAACTGGAGAACTTGTAACACTGTCCACAATGTAGCTTGTCTTTTCATAGCCTATATGTGAAATCTGAAGAGAGATACCTGCTTTTACGCGAATTGAAAAATCTCCCTTTTCATTACTTATGGTTTTGTGTGTTGACCAGAAAATGTTTGCATTCGCTATTGGCTGCATTGAACTAGCATCAATTAGCTTTCCTTGAAGTTCGAAAAATTCTTTAGGGTCTTTTTCGGGAATGGGCGTATAGGTTGCGAGTAGAAATAAAACAAGGTAAATTATAGGCATAATGACAATTGGTTTGACAATGAATTGTCATAAATATAGGCTGGTGAAATAGGTTTAGTGAGGTATTAACATTCGTTAACCTCATTTTTAACAAAATATAAGATGGTTGCACTTTGTGGGGTTGATAAAATTTATTGTTTGGTAGGTGTTGTTGAGGTGATTTCGTTTATTACCTAAGGATTAATTTTTATAGAATTACCATTGGGTGATTTAAATTTGTAATTTTAAGAGTCAATTATTAAACGGAAAGTCAACCTTTAAACCATAATAAAAATTATGTTAAAGTCTATTTTAACACTTGCACTTGCCATAATTGGAACGGCCATTCAAGCCCAAAGCTGGGAAACCCTTACTCCCCAAAATACTTGTACAGAACGTCATGAATGTTCTGGTGCGGCTGTCGATGGAAAATTCTATTTAATTGGTGGTAGGGGAGAAAAGCCTGTAGAAGTTTTTGACCCGGTCAGTGCGGACTGGAGAAAATTAGGAAATGCGCCTTTTGAAATGCACCATTTTCAAGCGGTGACATATAAGAATAATATATATGTGATCGGTGCATTCACAGGAGGGTACCCACACGAGACTCCTGTTGCAAATGTCTATATATATAACCCATTAAGAGATTCTTGGGTAAAGAGCCATGAAATACCAAAAGAAAGAAGAAGAGGAGCTGCCGGATTGGTGGTTTATAAGGATAAATTCTACCTATTAGGAGGTGCTCAAGATGGGCATTGGGCTGAAAACAGAGACTACTTGGATGAATATGATCCTGCCACTGGGAAATGGAAAACTTTGGCTCCAATGCCTAGGCTCAGGGATCATTTTCAAGCAGTAGTAGTAGACGACAAGTTGTATGCCGTTGGAGGCAGGCGTTCTTTTGCTAAGGAAGGACATGGTTTTGAGCTAACCTATCCCGAAGTGGATGTATATGATTTTATAACAGGTGAGTGGACTACTTTGTCAAATCACCCCTTACCAACAGAACGGGCTGGAAGTACCACTGTTCCTTATAAAGATGGTTTTTTGGTCATAGGGGGCGAAAGTGATGTGCAAGTTAAAGCGCATAGCGAAGTAGAATATTTTCACCCTGAAAATGGTTGGAAATTACTAAATCACTTGAATAGAGGAAGACATGGTTTTCCTGCAGTGGTTATACACGATGACCTCTATCTGGCAGCAGGCTGTGGCAATAGAGGAGGTAATCCCGAGTTGAATAGTATAGAAAAACTAGTCGTTGAATAATAATCGTTTTAATTCAGGGCATTTACGCCTTTCAGAGGAGAGTTTAATTCATACTGTATGGTAAAAGGAACACATCAGGCATTGGATGATGTCAGAAATGAAAAAGTCAAAATTTTCATTAATGGGGAGTTTTTCCTTAGAGATGAGGCTAAAATATCCGTTTTTGACAGTGGTTATCTTGTCGGAGATGGGGTTTGGGAAGCCTTTCGGGTACACAATGGAAAACTGATTTTTATAGACCAGCACCTGGATAGACTTTGGCAGTCTGCAAAGGTTATAGGGATTTCGCTTCCATTTTCCCGTGAAGAGCTGATAGAGAATGTTAAAAGTACCCTAGAGATAAACGAAATGAAAGATCATATCCATGTTAGGGCTATGGTGACAAGGGGCATTAAAAAAACACCCTCTCAGGATCCAAGGTTAACTATTTCCGGGCCAAATGTTGTGATTATTGCGGAGCATAAACAAGCAGCTGATGAAAGTAAGAACAAAGGGATCAGTCTTTTTACAAGTGCCATTCGCAGAGGTTCTCCGGATTACTTGGATCCCAGATTAAATTGCCATAGTAAGCTTCATGAGGTTCAAGCGTTGATTCAAGCCATAGAAGCTGGTGCTGATGAAGCACTTATGCTAGATATCAATGGTTTTGTTTCAACATGTAATGCAACCAACTTCTTTATGGTAAAAGGGAATGAAGTATGGACTTCTACCGGGGAGTACTGTATGAATGGAATCACTAGAGGGAATGTGATAAAAGTCTGTGCTCAAAACGGTATTGTTTGCCTTCAGAAAAACTTTTCCTTATTTGATGTATATGGTGCTGATGAGGCGTTTGTTACAGGCACCTTTGGAGGGTTAACTCCTGTGGTGAAAATTGATGGAAAATCTATTGGACCTGGAGCTTGTGGTCCAACCACAGCTCATTTACGCCAGTTTTATGAAGGACTTGTAGCCAAACAATTGAGATAAACATGGCAGATAAAAACAATAAAAAGATATTCCTTTGGTCTGGCCCACGGAATATTTCAACAGCCTTAATGTACAGTTTTGCCCAGCGAAACGATACCATTGTAGCCGACGAACCTTTGTATGCACATTATCTAAGCCACTCATCTGCCAAACCCTTTCACCCAGGTGCCGATGAGATTTTGTCAAATATGGAAACAGATGGAAGGAAGGTAATTGAGTGGATGTTGGGGGACCAATCCAAACCTGTAGCCTTTTATAAAAACATGAGCCATCATTTAATCAAACTTGATTGGCAATTTATGCAGGCTGGGGCCAATATTATTTTGACAAGGAGTCCGGAAGAAATGCTTTTGTCTTTTTCCAAGGTGATAGATCAGCCTAGCATGGCAGATATTGGTTACGCCATGCAAATTGAGTTGTTAGATTATTTTAAAACTAAAAAATTACCATTTGTCGTTCTTGATGCAAAAATGGTTTTGCAAGACCCTGAGGGACAGTTGCGAAAATTATCTACTGTTGTAGGAATTCCATTTATGCAAGAGATGCTCAAATGGAAGCAGGGACCTATTCCAGAAGATGGTATTTGGGCAAAGTATTGGTACCGAAATGTGCATTTATCCACAGGTTTTCAGCCATACCAGAAAAAGAAGGTTGAATTTCCTAACCATTTGGTTCCATTGCTTAAAGAATGTCAACCCATTTACGAAAATCTTGTGAAGCATGCTCTTTAGTCGGCTTCAGTTAAATAGTAGATAAGGAATTGGGCGGGCCAAATGAGGGACTGAAATTACTTTAGGAATTAATATTAGGTTTTCTCATGTTTTATTCCTGCTCATTCAAAGTTATAAATTTCACTTTTTTTGAATTTTTTAATAATTGGGGAGAGGGTATTGATCTCTCAACTATAATAAGCAATCTACATAGAGGTATAGATAATGGAGAATTTGGAGATTTATTTAAAGGATTCATTAAATAAGAGAAGAAGCGATTGGTGAAAATAAGAATATTTTAGAAAGGTTCGGTTGCTTTCTTGCTTTGTCGTTTATTAAAACATAATTTTGATACTTATTCCTTCCGCCTGGGATTTCAAAAGATAAAAAAGGAATCGTCTGGGTTAGCATATCAATAGTTTACACAAATTAGGTACATCCTATAAAATTGAAATACGTATACCAATGGAAAACGACCAGCCTGTAGAAGTAAATATTACACCGAAAGGGTTAATCTATTTGCCAGAGACTGCAAAAGGGTTAAAATCTGTCTCAGAAAGTAAAATGGAAACCTTGTTCTATACTCCTGGGCAAAACTCTGATGAAAATCTTAACTATAAGTTTTTATTACCGGCCTTGGAAGAAATCAAGGGACAAGATTATGATTATGTCCTTGGGTTTGATTCTGAACTTAGCCGAACAATAATTGGCTACCCAAATGCTGAAGGAAGATTTTTGGTGTTTAACGCACACCAGCAAGCAGCTATTTTTACCCATACTTTTTTAGCCGGAAATTCTTTTCCATCTATGGATGAAGAAAAAACCAAAATAGTGATTAAAGGTGTAGTTCTATCTCAACAGATTGACAAAATCGTTACAAAGAACAATGGGGCCTATAAAGAGTCTCATGCAGGATACGAAGACCTAAAAGAAAGGATTCTTGAAATTGAAGAGGGATTTGAAGCCTATTTGGCCTTTGATGAAAGAAATCATGTTATTTTAGATCTGGATAAGGACAAAAATATTGAGTTACAGATTTCATTGATTGAAGATTTGGTGAAAGATCTAAAAGGAAAAGAGAAAAGCCTTTATGATTTTCATGTTGATTTGCAGATTAGGTATAAGCTATACGGAGAGAAAACTTTCAATATTACCTCAGAAGGTGAAAACAAGAAAATATTCGATAGGTTTAGAACCAAGCCACCTTCCGATGCAATGCATGAAGAATTGGTAAGTATTTCTGATTATAAGAAGCAGTTGTTTTTCAACAAACTTACAGGAAGAAAAAGCGAACCGGAATTGAGACAAATGGACATGGTTCAACTAGATTATAGTAGTGGCTTGAAGATAAGTGTAGAACTTACCGATGGAGGAAGTAAACTCTTCTTGCACCTGAGTGATTACACAGATTGCTACAATAAAGATTCATTTGCCTCAGCTAGAAAAGGCATTAATGACAGGCTATTAAAAATCGTGGTTTCATTAGGGAAAATGGTGATTGATGTAAACTAAATTAATTTAAATTAATCCCATTTAATTACGGGATTTGGTTTCATGAATAAAGATTAAAAGCACAAGAATTGAGAATTTTCTCAGTTCTTGTGCTTTTTTTTGACTTTTTCATCTTTGTTTTCGTTGTCATCTGGATATTCTTCCTCTCTGGGTGGGCGAGGACCATCACCAGATGTTCCTGGAGTCGATCGATTGCTGCCCTTATCTACTTCATCTCCTTTTTCAGAAATAAAATAAGGATTTTCTAAGCTTCTTACGGAGGATTGGCTTAAATTCATGGCTTTGCTGTTTGATGTATTAGAAAAATGGCTAAAACCATGCCATATTTAGTGGCTAGCGATTCGGTGGAATCCTGTCCTAAATGATTTAATAATGGACAGGTCAATTAAGGATAACTTGACTTCTGAAGATGAGGAGCTTTGATCTTTGATGTGGTATGGTGTCGATTTGTAAATTGATAGCAGCATTGGTATTTGTTGAATAAATTGAATGTAAAATTAGAAGTCATATCATTTATGATAAATATTGAAGGAAGAGAATTTAATTGGATGAATCCGCCTCATTCATGGTCAGAAAAAAATGGGACTTTGCATTTGAAGACTGATGCTGAAACCGACTTTTGGAGAAAAACTCATTATGGGTTTATAAGTGAAAATGGTCATTTTTTGTTTACAGAACAATCGGGTAATTTTGAATTTTTGCTTCAATTTTCCGGAAAATACACTGATTTATACGATCAAGCGGGCCTGATGATTTTTCATGATTGGGAAAATTGGATAAAGGCAGGAATAGAATATGTAGATGATATTCAAAAAGCCAGTGCAGTTGTTACCAGAGAATGCTCAGATTGGTCAGTTGCCCCTATAAAGGGAATGCCGGAGACTTTCTTTATTAAAGCTAAAAGAGGTAACGATTATGTAGAGGTAAGTTATAGCTTAGATGGTTCGACCTATCAACTACTGCGGCAAGCCTATTTTCCTCCTTCACCTTCATTAAAAATAGGCTTTATGGCTGCTTCTCCAAAGGGGGGTGGGTTTGAAGTCACTTTTGATCATTTTGAAATTAAAGTAGCTAATGCTGAATAGGTTACTTAGAACGACCGGTGGATTTACCACCCAATAGGTTTGGATGAGATTGGGTTCTTTTTAGGATATATTTGGCAATTTTTTCTCCCTGTTGCATGCCTACCTCTATGGCATCTCTGAAATGAATTCCTCCATATAGTCTTGATATGGCTGCTTCATCCGATGCTTTGAGAAAGGAATCGAATTCTCGCTCAGGTAGACCAAAGAATACTTCTGAGTTGTCGATAAAATTAAAATTTTCACCAAAATAAGAAGTCAATAACACAGCGGAGGTTTTAGAAATCACGCTATGCCCACTTGTGTATTCAGGAAAGGGTGGGGTTTGTAAAATGGGGCGCCATGTCTCATCAATAAGTTCATTGATGGCTGTAAGGGGTCTTATGCGATCACTTCTGTACTTTTCATCCCAACAACTAATAAAGGCATCATGAAGACCCATTGCTACAAGGGTATGGATATAAAGGCTTTCTTTAAAATCCAACCTAGCCTTCTGACTTGCAATGCCAGTAATCCCCATCCAATGGCCGCCTGGTGAGATTTTCTTGAGCCCTATAGCCATATGCCCACTATAAGAGACATTAAAAGGATTACAGTCCCAGAAATTGGCTATTAGCGTTTGCTCTTCGGTCAATTGTGTAGTGACTTCATAAATCTCCAATAATTGTCTAAAAAATGAACTGCTTTTGTCTTCAGAATATTCAGCAGGAGCAGAGGGTCTATAAGTTGCTAAGTTTTCCAAAAAGAAGGGTCGGATTGTTCGCCACTCCGGGTCTATGGCTGCCAAATAGGCAGGAGGAGTGGGGTACCATTTACCAGGGCCTTTACTTGGGCTATATCGTTTGAGGGTGCTAAGGCGGCTGTAACCATCCTCCTTGGCGTAATTCAATACAACTGCTGCAACTTTTTTTGCATAGTCAATACTTTGTTTTAAAGCCTTTTTCTTGATGAGTTTCTTTTTGCTATACTCACGCACCAAGGTTTCCTGTGCAGCTGTTAGTTTTTTACCAGAAGGCATTATGTTTTTCCCAACTTCCAACATGGCGTAGGTACTTGTAAAAGCTAAATTTATTCCTTTTCTATCTGGGAGTAGAGTTGGATCTGGTTTAGGTATTGGATGCTGAAGCTGTTGTAGAAGGGGCGATTCATTAACTCCATAAACGAGGTAAGCTCCTAAAAGGGAATAAGCATAAAATCTAGCGGCTCCAGGAGGGCTAGTGACATCTGTAACCATTATATCTGTTATGGAAAACAGGTGTTCAATCATCTTGTCTCTTGCAAAAACTTCCACTTCAGAGATGTCGACTTTAGAAGTATTGACTTGAGCAAAAAGATTATTCGTAATTGTTGCGAATAGGAAAGTAGTGATTAAATAAAATTTACCTATAGACATACTGGGAAATAATTGGGTCTATAAATGTATTCAAAAATACTATAAACCCGAAATATGTAATAAATAATCTACAATGACTTGAAATACCCTAACCCAAAGTATAAATAGAGCTGTTGTTGGGGCTTATGGTAATTTGGTAGTTTATAATGAGAAAAGGCGTGTAGGAAAGGCATTACTTAAATAATCACGCTTGCCATTTGTTTCAATTCACTTTGTGAAAAGATAAACAAAAAAACTTTGTCAAAACTACTAACAAGTTTTTATTATGAAGGGATATCAAAGCCAATGATTAGACCAAAGGGTTGGAGATTTTTATGGTTGCTTCATTATTTACCAAATATTCGTTTTCTTCGACTAAAGAAATGGCTCCTAAAATGGCTGAATCATTTGATGAAGAAACGTAGAGTTTTAAGTTTCCGGAAATCGGTAGGTAAGGGAATGCATCAATAACTTCTTGAACTCCCTTTTCAAAGTAGGGGAATGCTTTTCTAATTGAACCACCAATCACAATCGCCTCTGGAGCAAATGTGAGCAATAGTCGGTAAATCAGTTCTCCTATGTGTTTTCCGAATTCGTAAAAAATTTCAATTGCCTCCTGATCACCTTCACTGGCTCTAACAGAAAGCTTTTTTGCACTTGTTTTGTATCTTTCCTTGAAAAATTTACTTCCGCAATAGTCTTCAAAAGTACCATCTAGGTAAGGGATTGCTCCCCATTCTCCAGCACCACAGAGTCTTCCAGTGTATAGATGACCATTGGCTATAATACCTGTACCAATGCCTGTACCAAGTGTAATGCCGACCACATGCTTGTGTATTCTAGCTGCCCCAAATTTATATTCTCCTAAGGCAAAGCAATTCGCATCGTTATTGACGGCTACTGGGATGCCGAATCTTTCTTCCAAATATTTTTTTAGATTAACATTATGGAACGATGGTATATTGGCCAAATTATAAATTATCCCGTGTATGGGATCTACTAGTCCAGGAATACCTATTCCTATAGCTTTTAAATTATAGTGTTTATAAGCTTCTATTTGTTTAGAAATGGTCTCAAGTATCTCTTCTTTTGGAGAATTTGCTGGAGTTTTTATCTCCATGCTATCGGTCAATTCACAATCTCTAAATAATCCTGAACTAATTTTTGTACCTCCAATATCTAATCCAAGAACCATATTGTTAATTTTCATTTTACTCCCAAATTTCAGGATATACCCGATTAATTATAATGTATCCAATCAAGGTGTCTTGTAATTTAGACCCTTGGCCAAACTAAAGCCTAATGAAATACCAGATTCGCCTATATTATTTTCTACAGGCGAATCTGATAAGTAATCTTTTTGGGTTAGAGCATACCTTCTGTAGATTTTTCTAACTCCCTGGCTTCAACAAGGAAGTCCTCCACTTCCATTTCTCTGAAAAATATCAGACCATGGCTTGAGCGGACTTTCGCTGACTGATGTTGGTAGAAATAATTTTTACCAAGAAGAAGCTGCACATCACTAAGTTGGTCTACCCAAGTCTTTTTGGCTAGGGTACTGAACTTACCATTGTGTGCGTAGCTAGGGAAGGAAGCATTTACCTGGCTCATATAACAGTTTGAGAAGGAATCTTCCATTACTGACATGTCTCCCAAAGAAACTGGTACAATAACGTTAGATTCAGCAGCATCGAACTTAAACCATACGTTCCTATAGCCTATAATTTTAAAATTACTGAGGTCTTCTTCTAAGCTCCATTGTCTTACCGCTTCAGCAGTTGCTTGTAATACTTTATAATGCGTATCAGGGCCACTGCCTTCAGGGTCTAATGTCAAACTAAGTTTCGTAGGTTTGATTTCCCTTAGCATATTGAGGATAGGTTCTACGTCTCTTTTCTTGTCTGGTTGCTCTGTGAAAATATCGCCTGTATAGAATCCTAGTCTTAGGTGGTGAACATTTTTAACTTGAACACCAAAGTGAGCCCATACAAGTTCTTCCTCAAATTCCCTGATCATCCCTTTTAGGGTCTGGATATTTTTTGGATTCTTTTCTCCATCATAGGAGTTTTTAAGAACAGTGATGATTTCATTAATTTGCTCTCTTAACTGCATTGTAGACTTGATACCGAAGGTGAAGACAATGGCTCTCACCAATCGGTGACATAGTCCTCTAAGTCTTTCTTCAGCATTGTCAGAGGCTACATTTGTCAAGTAATGGTACACATCTTTGTCCATTTTCAACTTGTAACCTGAGGCATAGAAATCTTCAAATTTAACCATTTGAATTCTTCCATTGTCCAAGAATCTCTTGGTACTTCTAAGCGTATCAATTACAAAGGTGTTGGTTACAGCTGTAAATCCAGAGGTAAGTACCGCAAAGTGAGCATCATTGCTGTTCTCATGTAATTGCTTAGTGATTTGTGGCAATATCCCTAAAGAGATATCATCATGGTGAGGTCCGGTATGAAGGAAGACTTCATTTTTCTCCTCTTCCATACCCTTGTCGATCTTCGCACTGATACTTTTGATGACATTCTTTACAGTATGTTCATTCAAATCAGGGATTTGACTGGTGTACTTGTCATTCCTAAGGTCTTCCAGTGTGATACGATGGCCATATTTCTGCAACTTCTTACAAAGATCCAATACAGAACGTTCGGTCTTTGTGTCGTTCCATTCACCTGTGAAGTAATACTGATCTGCACTGTCAGTTAATTTGGAGCCAGCACCTTTGGTGATATAAAATCTACCGTTCTTTAATTTTTGTAGTACTGTGGCTGGATAAACATTGGTCATTGAATGTTCCAATGATTGTTTTACTATACCTGCTTTGGCTTCACCAGCAGCTATAATAATAGCGACAGCATCAGGGTTATGAACGATAGTGTCCAAGCCAATTGTAATAACGAGGCGATTGGCAGAGATTTCAATACCTCCTAGGTCACCTGCTGCAACAGCTTGGGTTTCAAAGTTTGTTTCTGTAAGTCTGGTTGTAGAAAAAATATCTGATCCTCTTGTGTTGAAAGCAATATGACCATCAGGGCCGATTCCTCCTAGGAAGAAACCTATTCCACCTTTTTCACGGATTTTTGCTTCGTAATTGCCACACCATTGATCGATCAAGTAGATGGATTCCTGTTGCAATTTTTCTTGAGGTGTTTTATACTCTCTAAACCTTAGGGATAAATCTACTTTTGAATCAGGAAAGATCTCTTTATAGCTTTTGCCTTCTGCGAGGATTATATCATCAGAGTTTATAAGCAACGCTTTTTTAGGATCCAAGCCTAGACCTTCAATGTAAAACTTGTTTACATAATGGTAGAAGCTGTTTTTTTGCGTTGATGAAATAGGATAAAACTCATCTATCTGTACAAAATGAAGGCCATTTAATACTGGCTTGGCACAGTCGATTAAACCATATTTTTCTCTAATTTCAAGGCCTTTTTTACCCTCCCAATTCTCAAGAAGAAATTTTGTCCACTTGATGAAATATTCTGGAGTTTTACCAGTAGGTAAGCTGATTACCCCTTCAGGGTTTGTTGAAACCCATTCCAAGAATCGGCAAGCTGTAAGCAAACCTAACTTAGGAAAATTATCAACTGCTAGATAAGGAATTTTTGTTGTGATTTTTTCAATATCAGAATCTCTAAAGAAAGCTTCTTCAGTCTTCGAAAGTGGGTAATTCGCTAACATATGCTTGTATCTAATTTGTTTAATCTATTGTGAATTTATTGTGTCCTCAAAAATATGCTCATTAACGATGGCAATAGCCCCTTTAAGGCCTACTTCCATTCCTAATTGAGAAAGTTCTATCGAGGTTTTCTCTCTTAATTTCGCCATACTGTATATATTCAATGCCTGTTGAATTGGCGTAGTTATGTACTGTTTGGCTTCAGCTATTGCCCCTCCTAAAATAATTAATTCAGGGTTTAATAATTGTATCAAAATGGCAATACCTCTACCCAAATCTAAACCTACATCCGACAATATACTTATGGCTCTCTGGTCTCCTGCAATTGCTGCCTCTACTACTGTGGAAGGCTCAAGGTTTTCCTCTTTACCGTCTGCAAGTTTGGCTAGAATTGAGTCTTTATCCAATAATATAGCATCCTTAGCCAAGCGGACTACTGCTCCGCCTGAAGCCACCGCCTCCAAACATCCTCTTTTGCCACAAGTGCAGCTAATCTCTTTTGCATCAAATAAAGGGGAATGGCTAAATTCTCCAGCAAACCCTGAATAGCCTCTATAGAGTTTTTCGTCTATAATTATGCCTAAGCCTATTCCCCAATCAACAAAAATGCCCATCACATTTTTGTTTGTGCCTTTATTGGCAAATTTAAACTCTGCCAGTGTTTTAGCTCTAGCATCATTTTCTATAAAAACTTTTCTGCCAAATTTATCCTCCAATTGATCCTTGAGCGTCTTTTTGCCAGATTTTAGATAGGTGTGGTTTACACCTGAAACACTATCCACCAGCCCAGGCATACTTATGCCAACTGCAATGACTTTTTCCTCAGGAATCCCAGAAGAATGAATGATTTTCATAGAGAAATCATAGATAGCATCCAGTGTTTCCAATTCATTATTTAAGGATAATTTAATTGATTCAATCTTACTAACCTTTTCATTCTTTGTGTTGTAAATGGCGGCCTTTGCCCCAAATCTATTCAAATCAATTCCCAAAATATAGAAGGAGCCCGGGGCTAGTCCGTACAGGTCTGGTTTTCGACCTCCCTGAGATTGTCCCCTGCCTTCTTTTATTATAATCTGCTCCTCCAATAAGTCTGTCAACAAGAGGTTAACTGTAGGTAAACTAATACCAACCAGATTGCAAATATTACTGGCAGTATTGTTTCCAAGAGTGTATAACTCTTTTACAATTTTAAGCTTGTTAATATAGTTCTTGATTTCAACTACACCTTCCTTTTTGTCAAGTACTATTTTTGGGTCGATTAAATTCATGAGATAAATTTTGATGCAAAATAATAAAAATTTTAATTAATTAGGGTAACTTATTTAAAAAAAATTTTATTTTTCAAATAGGTTCCTTACAATTAAGAAATGGCTTTAATTTCTATATTCCTTAATCCTTTACAATTAATAGGATAATATCTCTTAATTGCATGTTTTTTGAAAATTCAAATTATTTATAAAAATAACTAAACCCAAGCCATTATTTGAAAAAAATTAATCATGTTTGTTTATCATATTTTTCAAATTTTAGCAGAAAATAATATTTGTATGGAAAGTAGAAGGAAATTTATTCAAAAATCATTAATATCTTCTTTTGCTCTTGTTCCTATTTCGGGCCAAGTTGCTGGTATTGATTTAAAAAGTACGACCTTTCAAAACAAGAAGTTTTTTAAACCCCAAGTATTGTCGACCTGGAACCATGGCATGGCGGCGAATACCAAGGCTTGGAGTATTTTATCAGCAAATGGAAATGTGTTGGACGCTGTTGAGGAGGGAGTGAAAGTCACTGAGTCTGATAAAAATATGTATTCAGTAGGGATTTATGGTTTGCCTGATAGGGAGGGCCTGGTGACTCTTGATGCTTCTATAATGAAAGGTGATGGTTCCTGTGGGTCCGTGGCTTTTGTAAGGCAAATAAAGCATCCAATAACCCTTGCTAGGAAGGTGATGGAAAAAACACCACATGTATTTTTAGTTGGAGAGGGAGCAAGACAATTTGCTATTCAAGAAGGAATGCCACTTGAAAAAGAAATTTTAAGCCCACATGCAAGTAATGCCTACAATAAATGGAAAAAGACCTCCAATTATAAGCCTATAATAAATATAGAAAACCATGATACAATAGGAATGATAGGAATTGACGCATCAGGGGAGTTGGCGGGGTCATGTACTACTAGTGGTGTTGCCTATAAAATGCATGGGAGAGTAGGTGATAGTCCCATAATTGGTGCTGGTCTATTTGTGGATGGTGAAGTTGGAGCTGCTACGGCAACAGGCTTGGGAGAAGAGGTTATCCGGATTTGTGGTGCTTTCCTTATTGTAGAGCTAATGCGGCAAGGAAGGACACCTCAGGAAGCCTGTGAAGAAGCCGTGAAACGTGCTGTCGCCAAAAGTAAAGATTTGGAAAACACGCAGATAGGCTTTTTGGCGTTAAATAGGGATGGAGAGTTTGGCGCTTATTCCATCAGGCCAGGGTTTAACTTTGCCCAACATAATCAGCAATATCAAAAGCTTGTTGATGCAAATAGCTGGTTTAAATAAGAATAACGGTTATGAAAAAGATTTTGTTTGAAGCCCCCGTTTACACCCTTGAAGCAGCATTGCTTGCAGTAGAGAATGGTGTAGATAGACTGGAACTTTGCGCTGACTTTGGAGAGGGAGGGACCACCCCAAGTCTGGGCTTATTTAAAGTCATCAAAAGAAAGGTTAATGTACCAGTTTTCGTGATGATTAGGCCAAGAGGAGGAGATTTTGTTTATAGCAGTTCAGAAATTGAAGTCATGAAAGAGGATATTCATTCTTTTTTGGATAATGGTGCTGATGGATTTGTTTTTGGAATCCTGAACAATATGGGAGAAGTAAATAAAACGCATTGCGAGGAGTTAATTCAAATTGCCGGAGATAAACCATGTACTTTCCATAGAGCATTTGATGTTGCATTGGATAAAAAAGCAGCAATGAAGGAGATTGTTGGGCTGGGTTTTAAAAGGATACTGACTTCTGGTGGTGAAAATCAGGTGAAAGAAGGATTGCCTTTATTGCTTGACTTAATTCAGCATGCAAAGGATAAAATCATCATCCTTCCAGGAGGGGGATTAAAGCTTGAAGATATTGTGACCTTAGACAAGGCTCGGGGACTTAGGGAAATTCATGCTTCTTGTAAAAAGTTCAGACCTTCTTCTATGCTTGCTTCAAATGAGCATTTAAAACTTTCTTTAATGGAAGAAACTGAAGGTATGGTGCTTACGGTTGATCCGGATTTAATGAAGGAATTTGCCGAGGGCCTTAAAAAGATTTAATTTTTAATGGTCTAAGTTTTCTGATTATTGGGGTCGATGCTTTTATTAGAGTTTTCACTTGTCATATCGAAGTGAGGTGCCGGCTTGTACTGTAGGTGTTATTAGCAATTGTCTTTTAAGTTCCAATTATCCTGTGTTATAAAAGGGTGAGTTTCTTAATAATGTTTAGTTGTATTTAATTTAATAGGTGTTTTATTTGTTTTTTAGGGAATAAAAAAGTATATTATTCCTTCAATAAACCCTATAAAATAATGGTGAAAAGTTTTCAGGGGGTTAGAATGGCCCCATCTAAAATAAGTGATCAGCCGATTCTTGTTCAGGATTACATGACCACAAATTTGATTACGTTTAAGCCTGAAGATACAATCGATCATGTGATCACAGTGCTTACGAGAAAAAGGATTTCTGGTGCACCCGTAATAGATGCGAGTGGAAAACTAGTAGGAATGATCTCGGAAGGAGATTGCCTAAAAGAAATAATAAAAGGGCAGTATACAAATACCCCTAAATTCCCAGCTTCAGTGGCTGAACACATGACAACTCAAGTTTTTACCTTGCCGCCTGAAATTTCCATATTTGATGCTGCAGATAGGTTTTTAACAATGAAAATCAGAAGATTTCCCGTTGTTAAAGATGAAAAACTAATAGGTCAAATAAGTGTTAGTGATATTGTCAGAGCAATGCCGAAGCTTAAGGCTTCTACTTGGTAGGACCAACAGCCAATCTGAAAATAACTTTTAGACTATATATATCCAACTAGGGAATATACAGCTATTCCTATCCATTCTTTGGTTAATTTATGCCATATCAAAATTGAGTCAATGCTCGGTTGAATAATTGATCTTAAATTGGCTCTCGGTATTTTTCCGTAAAAATCTACTGGAAAAGTATCGGGGTGTAGGCCAACTTTTGCAAAACAAGCCGTGGCACGTTTCATATGAAAGGCAGAGGTTATTAATAACAACTGGTTGGATTGAATTAGACCGACTTCTTTGGAGGTAATTATTTTTTCACTAAAAACGGCGTTTTCTCGAGTATTGCTTGCTTTTGTTTCTACTATTATATCCGATTTATCAACCCCAGCCCATACCATAAAATCTCTTAATGATTCGGCTTCAGATAAAGGATGGACTGGATTAAAACCCAATCCTCCAGAAATTAAGATCTTTTTAATTTTACCCATTTTATATAACTGTACCGTATGTGTGGCCCTATCTGCTCCACGAGCAAAGTAGGTACGGTCCTTAGGTAATTTGTCTATATGCGTAACTCCCGTCAATACAATGCCTAATTCATAGACAGGCAAAGTGGATAGGTCTTTCGTTGGAGGTTCCCAATTGTAAATCAGAAGGTTGGATAAATAGGGATTTGAAAAAAACAATAGGAGTACAATGCCTGCTAGCAAGAGTTTTTTACCCCATGATTTTTTATTGAAAATATAGCCTAGAAGAAGAAGCATTAGGCAGATACTAAATGGCATTATTAAAAAACTGAACAACTGAGAAATATAAAAAAACATTGTACCTGGTATTTTGGAATATCCTTATAAACTTTACTTTGAATTCAATTTCAAATTTATTCAATATTTAGCTATCGTCTGAAACTTTTCTTCATAACTTCACTTTTCACGAAATGAAATAATGTCAATTTTGTGAAAGGAATGTCTAAACCGATTGATTTAAATGGTCACAGAAACTCCCTTACAAATCTATAAATCGTCTGCTGGGTCTGGTAAAACTTATACCCTTACCACAGCTTATCTTAAGCTAGCCCTTGAATCGCCCATGGCATTTAGGCGTATTTTGGCTGTAACCTTTACCAATAAGGCTACCCAAGAGATGAAAGATCGAATCATCGATGAGTTGAAAAGGCTAAAACAAAGGGTGGATGTCTCTGGAACAATGGACAAGGAGTTATTGGAGAAATGGCAGTTAAGCCCCGAGGAATTGTCCGCAAGGGCTGGGGAGGTTTTGTCAGCGATCCTTCATGATTTTGGCTCTTTTTCGGTGAGCACCATCGATAGTTTTTTTCAAAAAGTAATTAGGGCATTTGCCAGAGAGATTGATTTACAGGCCAAATTTGATGTAGAATTGGATCTTGATAGTGTAATGGCCAGAACAGTAGACAGGCTTATGCTTCGAGTGGCGGATGATCCAGGGTTGCACAAGTGGATGGTTGAGTTTTCGATAAGCAAGATTACAGAGGGGAAATCTTGGGATATTAGAAAGTCGGTAGAAGACCTGGGGAAGAAAATCTTTCTTGAGGATTTTAAAATGGTCCAAAAAGAAGTCAATGATTTCTTAGAGAATCCTGAAACATTTCAAGTCTTCAAAGATTTCATTTTTGAACAGAAACAGCTAATTATTAACAAAGCATTAGAATTAAAATCTTCAGCTCAATCCATTAGGAGTAATCATGGATTGGCCTGGGAAGATTTTAGTGGAGGATCAAGGTCATTTAGTAAAAAGTTTGATCAATTGGGAGATAGGAACAGTCCCATACCTACTCTTACCAGTCTACAAGAAAAATTATTGCTAGGTCCAGAAGGATGGTATACCAAAACCAGTAAAGTGAAAACGGCAATAGAAATGGCTTATCATGATGGCTTGGGGGATATTCTTAGGGAATTTGGTCCTTTGACAAAACAGTGGAATACACTCGACTCCATATCTAAAAATCTATATACTTTTGGCTTATTTGGTTACCTACTTAGAGAGTTAAAAGAGTTGAAGGAAGAGGAGAATATGCTCCTGATTTCTGAAACCAACGACTTTCTTAAATCAATTACAAGTGACAATGATGCCCCGTTTATATATGAAAAAGTAGGGAATCGGTTTCAGCATTATTTATTGGACGAATTTCAGGATACTTCAGGGTTTCAGTGGGCAAGTTTTAGGCCTCTTTTGCTAAATACCCTTTCTATGGGGAAGTCAAATTTGGTAGTAGGAGATGTCAAGCAGTCTATCTACCGATGGAGAGGGGGAGAAATGCGTTTACTAATGGAGCAGGTGGAAGTTGACCTTGGACATTTTGGTCTAAATGTAAAAAAGCTGGATACTAATTTCAGGAGTTTACCCAATATTGTAGCCTTCAACAATACCTTGTTTTCAAAATTGTCTCAATATTTAAGTGATCACTTAAAGTCAACTTTAGGTGATCCAAGCATGGAGATGATAGAAATAGCCTATGCTGATATCCTACAAAAAGTGGCTGCTAGGCAAAAAGCCAAGGGCGTCAACGGAAAAGTAAAGTTGTCTTTTATTGAAACTGACAAAGAAACTAAATATGATGATGAAGTACTGAGGCTTTTACCTCAACAGGTAGAAGGATTGTTGGATCAAGGATACCAATTGAAAGACATAGCTATCCTAGTTCGAAAGAATGGGCAAGCGGCAAAAATTGCAGAAGCTTTTATGGCTTATGCGGAAGACAACAAAGGAAATAATTATAGGTACGATGTATTATCAGACGAGGCATTGTATTTAACCAAATCCACAGTCGTCAAATGCCTTTTGGCCGCATTGCAAATTGTTAATGATGTGGAAGATACCCTTGCGGAAAAAACATTTTGGATTCAATTGGCAAGGATTAGAAATATTTCCTTTGACCATGTTTTATTTAAGGCAGGTAGCCTTCCTGAGGAATTAATTGGGCTTAAAGAGAAACTTTATAAACAGCTTCCGACTTTCAGGAAATTACCTTTAATGGATCTACTTGAAGCAATGATTGATCTTATAGGTTTAAATGAGGGAATTGGAGAATTGGCTTATTTGTCTGGGTTTAAGGAGGCGGTGTTTGACTTTATAGCCAAAAATAGAGCTGATCTTGGGGGATTCCTCAACTGGTGGGAGCAACAAGGTTATAAAAGAACAGTTAAAATTCCAGAAGAATTTGACGCCATTAGGATTCAAACCATCCATAAATCTAAAGGTTTGCAGTACAAGGTAGTGCTTTTGCCTTATCTGGACTGGAAGTTGTTTGATACAGGTAAGGAAAATATTATTTGGGCAAAATACGATTGGGATGATAATTTACCTCCGGCAATTATTCCTTTAACCTTAAGGCCACAGCTTCTCGAATCTTCTTTTTCAGCAGTTTACCTTGAGGAAAACCTTTTGCATCACCTAGATTCGTTAAATATGCTTTATGTAGCATTTACACGTGCAGAAGAGGTTCTTCTAGGAATGGTACCTTACAATAAGCCAAGGAAAGATAATAAATTGACTACAGTGGCAGATTTGATGCGCGAGATCATGGGGTTTAATGCTCATGGAGATGAGTTATTGAACTTTCAAACTTATTATAACCATGAAAAACTAGAATTTGATTTCGGGGATTGGCATAAAAATGAGACTAAAAAAACGGAGCCTCAGGCCACCCAATCCATGGTGTGGAAATACAGACCATGGGAAACTTCATTACAAGTCAAGCAAGTATTTGGAGAGTTCGAGACCTCAGAAATTGCTTCTAAGAGGGAATTTGGAGTCTTGGTCCATCGCATAATAGAGAAATCTCAAACCAAAATGGATTTTCTACTTGAACTCCAATCCATGTTTTTTGATGGTGCCGTGACAGAGGAGGAAAGGAAATCTTTAGAAGTGCAATTTGAGAAACTTTGCCAACAAAGTTCTTTTAACTCATGGTTTGATGGCTCGGGGCAGGTGCTAACCGAACAAGGGATATTTCTCCCGGGGGGAGAGTTTAAAAGACCCGATAGGATTATTTATTATGCTGATAGAATAGAAGTAATAGATTTTAAGACAGGAGAAGAAAGAGAAGCACATAAAAAACAGGTAACCGATTATGTTGCACTGGTGAAAAGTATAGAGAAGGAGAGGGGCGTTCAGGGGTTCATCTGTTATTTAGAAAGTGGTTCAATTGTAAAGGTTATTTAAATGGATGGTTTTTTAAAGCGTACTGCCGCAGATTTATTGCAGAGAGGGGTTGATCTAAAAGATTTTCAAGTAATACTACCTAATAGAAGAGCAGGCTTGTTCTTTACCAAATACCTAGGTCAATTAGTAACCAAACCGGCCTATATGCCGAAAGTAATTACAATTGAAGATTTTTTCTGTGACATTGCCAGTAAACGACCAGCAGATAAGCTAAGTCTGATTTACGAACTTTATAAGGTGTTCAAACCCCTTTCTGGTAGTGAAGAAAGCTTTGATAGATTTTATTTTTGGGGAGAAATGATTCTCAGGGACTTTAATGACCTTGACCAATTTTTGGTAAATCCTGAAAAATTATTCATCAACCTAAAAGAGCAAAAAATCCTTGAAAGCGATTGGAGTTTTCTTTCCACTACACAGATCGAATTAATTCAAGCGTTTTGGGCTTCATTTGAAAGTAGGGATCGGTTCCATCAAGAGAAGTTTTTACGATTTTGGGATGTCTTATTTCCCTTGTACAAACAGTTTAATACTTCACTCAAAACACTAGGTTTGGCTTATGGAGGGGCAATTTATCGAGAAGTCGCTGAAGGCCTGGGTAAAATGAAGTCTCCTGATAAAAGTATTGTATTCGTTGGTTTTAATGCATTTACTGGGGCTGAAGAAAAACTTGTGAAATATTTTGTTGAAAACTTTGGAGCTGAGGTTTTTTGGGACATTGATCGGTATTATTTAAATGCCCTAAACCAGGAAGCTGGTATGTTTTTTAGAGATTACAAAAAGGACAAGGTACTAGGGCCAACATTTCCTCAGACTACTCCTGCACGTATTGAAGAGAGCGAAAGGAAGGTACATACTTACGCGGTCCCCTTGAAAATCAATCAGGCAAATATGGTGGGAGCCATTTTGGAGGCTGTTCCTGATTTAGAAAATAATTGGGAGGAGACAGTGGTTATTTTACCTGATGAACAGCTTCTTTTCCCAGTGCTCAATTTACTCCCAGACAAGGTCAATAAGATTAATGTCACTATGGGGTATCCAGTCAAACATACTCCTGTTTTCACCTTTCTCGAGGCCGTTGTGGATCTGCAAAGATATATCCGGGTAGAGAATGAAGATGTATTGTTATACCATAAGCCTGTCAAAGAATTATTGTCTACAGTTTATCTGTATGATACTGCACCCGAATTTTCACAAAATTTGATTGATAGTTTTACGAGAAATAATACGTTATATGTTTCCACCTCAGTTTTAAGTACTGGAGGGCCTTTGTTTGCGAAAATCTTTCAGCAAATGACCACTGACAACCTGATGGATAAGCTGATAGAGTTAATTCAGATGTTGGCCGAACCATTGGAAGAAAACAGTATGGAGCGAACTTACCTTTACCAGTGTTTCAAGCAGATGAACCGTCTCAAGGCCATTGTTGAGAAAGAGATTAGAGAAGAAGTGAGTATAGCTTTTCTATTAAGGATTTTTCGTCAGGTGTTTGGAGAAATTAAACTTCCATTTAAAGGGGAACCATTGGAGGGTCTGCAGATAATGGGGGTTCTAGAGTCTAGAAACTTAGATTTCAAAAGGGTCATTATTTGTAATATGAACGAAGGAAGTTTTCCTCCTTCAAATTCCATGAATTCAATGATCCCATTTAATCTTCGTAAAGCCTTTGGTATGCCTATCCAAGAGCAAAATGATGCCATATATGCCTATACCTTTTATAGACTTTTGCATCAGGCCAAAGATGTTCATTTACTATATACCACTGCAGGTTCTCAAGGCCAGGTAGGTGAAAAAAGTCGGTATATTCATCAGCTCCAGATAGAGATGAATCAAAAAGGCATCCAAAAAAAGGATTCCGTTACCCATATTCCAGTTAATTTATCAGCAGCAAAGCCGATTTCAATAAAAAAAGATGTGTCCATTATAAATCTTTTAAAGAGGTATACCAAACCTTCAAACGGCGAGTGGGAACCAGTTTCTTTTTCACCTTCGGCATTGAATGTATGGTTGGATTGCAGGCTAAAGTTTTACCTTACTTATATAGCAGGAATTGAAGTGCCTGAGGAAGTGCAAGAGGAAGTAGATCCAGCTATTTTTGGAAATCTTGTACACATGTCGCTTGAAAACCTATACATGGGATTTATTGAAAGGAAAAAGCTGAAGGTATTGGAGGAGTCAGATATAGACGGGTTAAAAGATTTTGTATACCCAGCGGTAATGAAAGCTATAAAAAAGCAATATTTTCTGGAGAATGAAGAAAGCCAAAAACTCACAGGGCAATTGGTGATCGCAAGGGATGTCCTTCAGAAGTATTTGCAAGGTGTGCTTGTTAAAGACAAAGAATCGGCTCCATTTGAAATTATTTCCTTGGAAGCAGGGAAAAAATACAGGGCATTTGTGCCGATTAATATTGAGGATGGGGTAGTTAATGTGGCTTTGGGGGGTATTATAGACAGGGTGGACCGAATAGGTGAAACTGTTCGTTTGATTGACTATAAGTCCGGTCAGGACAAAAAAAGCTTTAAAGGGATTGATAGTTTGTTTGACAGAGACAGGAAAGATAGAAATAAGGCGGCGATGCAAACTTTCTTTTATGGTCTATTGTATGAGGCCAATTTTCCAGACAATCAATTCTTTCTTAAACCTGCCATATTCAATTTAAGAGAGATTTTCAAAGAAGATTTTAATCCTTACCTACAAGAAACCATAGGCCATCAGAAGAAAATAGAAGTTACTGACTACGCGAATTATAGAGATGAGTACCTTTTGGGGCTTCAGGGTACCCTTGAAGAAATATTTGATAAGGACCAAGATTTCGACCAAACTACCGATACTGGGAAATGCGAATATTGTCCCTATACCAATATCTGTTCAAGATGATTAATAGAGTTAAGAATGCAATTTATAGCGTCAATATGAATTCAGTAAATAGGTGAAAAAAAATATTTTTCAATTAATTTGGCAGGGTTTTCTCGGTGAAAAAGCAAAATATCAACGATTTGATTGTTTTTTTATTAAGATCAACCTTATTAAAAACAATCTTGCCTTATCTTTCTGGAAATTAAGGGAACAACAAAATCTTAATGACGGTTAAAAGGTAATGAATTATAAATTGGATTAAAACAGTAATTATTTCGACCTTTGAAAATTAGAAATCATGACAAGACTATAGTAGTTTTTAATTGGTCAAAATTTTTTAAACCATCGTTAGGTTTTTGAATAGTATAAATTGCCCAAATTGGGTGTTTTTGAGGTGTTGGGCTAATGAAGTTATAAGGGAAAAACGAAAGGTAAAGCACATAAGATTAGAAAACTGATTAATAGGTGAAGCAGAAAAAGCATACAATTGTATTTGTTGATGATGACAAGGTCCAACATATGATCAACAAGCGTGTTTTACAAAAAATGAATCTAGGTGTGAATATGGTTTTCTTCGTAAAACCTTTTGAAGCACTAGAATGGTTAGGCACGAATAATGCAGATGTTATTTTATTGGACATTAATATGCCGGAAATTGATGGGTGGGAATTTTTAAAGCGGATGGAGGCCGAAGGCATCAATGGAAACGTTAAGATGCTTACTGCATCTTTGGATCCAGGAGATGTGATAAAAAGTGAAGAGTTTAAACAGATAAGTGGTTTTTTGGTTAAGCCTTTAAAGGAAGAGAATTACATAGAACTTTTGGCCGATTAATAGTGTTGGTTGATTTTTGAAAACCATTGTAGCATTTGAATTTTAATATATCAAAAATATGGCTGAAAACCTCAAAGGAAATGATAAAGTGTTTGGTAAAAGAATAGACAAGTTTTTCATTGGGCTTGAAAGGGCATTCTTATTTCTTAAGAAATTTTTTATTGAAGTGTGGATTCCTCCTTATGAATTTAAGGAGGTAATTCGGCAATGTTACCGGATAGGGTATAACTCACTACCATTAATTTCTCTAACGGGTTTTATTGTAGGGATCGTTTTTACCAATCAGTCAAGACCTTCCCTTTCGGAGTTTGGAGCCACATCATGGTTGCCCGCATTAATTTCGATTGCAGTTGTTAGGGCCATGGGGCCTTTGGTTACCGCACTCATTGCGGCAGGTAAAGTTGGCTCGAGTATTGGAGCTGAGATTGGTTCAATGAAGGTGACCGAGCAAATTGATGCGATGGAAGTTTCTGCTACTAATCCTTTTAAGTTTCTTGTCGTAACAAGAGTGTTGGCCAGTACATTTATGATACCTGTATTGGTGTTGTACACGGATTTTGTTGCGCTTATGGGGGCTTTCTTAAATGTCCATGTCAATGAGATGGTAAGTATAAATACCTTTTTTGTTCAGGTTTTCGATTCCATTTCATTTCTCGATATCACCTCTTCAATGTTAAAATCCTTGGTTTTTGGATTTACAATTGGAATAGTTGGGTGTTACAAAGGGTATAATTCCACTAAAGGAACAGAAGGAGTAGGTAAGGCAGCTAACTCCGCTGTTGTTATGGCCATGTTTTTAATATTTATTGAAGAATTATTGTCTTTACAGATCACTAATTTCTTTAGGCAATTATAATATGAAAGATACTGTTATTCAAATAAAAGACCTTTCCAAATCCTTTGGGGATATGGATGTTCTTAAGAACGTAAATTTGGACCTCTTTAGGGGGGAGAATTTAGTAGTACTAGGTAAATCAGGAAGTGGTAAATCCGTATTGATCAAAATTATGGTTGGTTTGCTCACTCAGGATAGTGGTTCAGCCATTGTACTGGGTAAGGAAGTTAGTCAATTGAATCAGAGAAGCCTCAATGAGTTAAGGCTGAAAATTGGGTTTTCCTTTCAAGCTAGTGCCCTTTATGACAGTATGACTGTTAGAGAAAACCTTGAATTTCCCTTGGTAAGAAATGTGAAAAATCTGAGTAAAGGTGAAAAAGACAGATTGGTAGAGGAGGTATTGGAAGGTGTAGGGCTGATTCAAGCAATAAATCAGATGCCTTCGGAATTGTCAGGAGGACAAAGGAAAAGAATAGGTATAGCCCGAACACTTATCTTAAAACCAGCCATTATGCTCTATGACGAGCCTACCGCAGGATTGGACCCCATTACATGCATGGATATAAATAATCTGATCAACCAAGTGAATGAAGAGTATAAAACCACCTCTATTATTATTACGCACGATTTGACATGTGCTAAGGTGACGGGAGACAGAATGGCCGTGCTTCTTGATGGACACTTTGGGAATACTGGAAAATTTGAAGAGGTATTTGAACATGCCGTAGACGGCAGAGTAAAATCATTTTATGACTATAATTTCATCGAACAATGAGAAATGAAAATAAAAGATCCGTTACAGTTGGCATTTTTGTGTTGATAGGGATCGCAATATTGGTTGTAGGCATCCTTACCCTTGGGGCCCAACAAAAAGCCTTTGTGAAAAGTGTAAGGGTTACTGCAGTCTTTGACGATGTTGGAGGCTTACAAACTGGAAATAATGTCTGGTTTTCTGGGGTGAAAATAGGGACAGTGAAGAAAATCAATTTTTATGGAGATTCTCAGGTGGAAATTGAAATGAACATTGAATCTTCCTCTAAAGATTATATAAAAAAGAATTCTAAAGCGACCATTAGTTCGGATGGACTTATAGGGAACAAAATCATTGTGATCTATGGCGGATCAGGACAGGGGCCTTCTATCGAAGATGGAGATAAGCTGACCGCAGAAATGCCATTGGATACAGACAAGATGATGGAGACATTACAGGTAAATAACAATAACCTAGTGTCCATTACTGAAGACTTAAAAGTGCTTACCCATAAAATTTCTAGTGGAGAGGGGATAGTTGGCGCTGTTTTAACCGATAGTATGCTAGTGAAAAACTTCAGGACTGTTATGGAAAACCTAGAAAAAACGGCCCTTAATAGCAATAGAATGACTGCTGAACTGGCAAAATTCTCTAACGAATTAAACCAAAAGGGAGGTCTTGTTGATAAAATGTTGAATGATACTACGCTATTCGTAAGCTTAAAGACCACTGCTGAAAGTCTTGAAACTACTTCTGCAGAAGCGAGTAATGCAGCTAAAAACTTCAGTAAAGTCAGTGAAAACCTCAACCAAACGGACAATGCAATGGGAATGCTACTGAACGATGAGGAGTTTGCAGCTTACTTGAAAAGTACCATGAGTAGTTTGGACACAGGCAGCATAAGGATGAATGAAACATTGGAAGCCTTGCGTTATCATTGGTTTTTCCGAAAGTCATTTAGGAAAAGAGATAAGGCAGATGCTGAATCACAATAATATAGATAGGATAAAAAAGCGGAATTTGTTTCCGCTTTTTTTATGGCCCTATAATTGATTGTAATTCGGTATATTAGTATATTAGATAATATTTAAATTCGGAATAAATATCCTTTTTATTAATAAACCTACTTATTTTATGACAAAAGATCCATATAAAATCATAAAAAAACTTCCCTCAGCTCAAGGTGATCTTAATTACTGGAGTTTGAAAGAATTGCAAAAGCAAGGGCATAATATAAATAAGCTTCCCTTTTCAATTAGGGTACTTTTGGAAAATACATTAAGAAATTTTGATGATTTTGCCATTACCAAGGAAAACATTGAAACCCTGCTTAATTGGAAACCGGAACCTTCAGAAAAGGATATTCCCTACAAACCTGCAAGGGTGCTTATGCAGGATTTTACAGGAGTGCCTGCAGTGGTAGATATCGCATCCCTTCGATCAGAGGCAGTACGAAAAGGCAAGAACCCTGAAAAAATTAATCCTTTGATACCTGTAGATTTGGTAGTGGACCATTCTGTTCAGGTTGATTATTTTGGCACCAATTACTCCTACAAAAAAAATGTAGATGTTGAATATAAAAGGAATGGTGAACGTTATGAATTTTTAAAGTGGGCCCAAAAATCCTTTAATAATTTTTCAGTAGTTCCTCCGGGTATGGGGATTTGCCATCAGGTGAATCTTGAATACCTTGCTCAAGGGGTTATTGCCAGAGATGGGAATGCTTTCCCTGATACCTTAGTAGGTACAGATTCCCATACACCCATGGTGAATGGGATTGGTGTTGTTGGTTGGGGTGTAGGTGGAATTGAGGCTGAGGCAGCCATTTTAGGGCAACCTATCTACTTTATTATGCCAGAGGTGGTAGGGCTTAGGCTTACCGGTACTTTACCAATGGGGACAACCGCTACAGATATGGTACTGACCATTACAGAGCTTTTGAGGCGACAGAGTGTAGTAGGTAAATTTGTTGAAGTATTTGGCCCTGGTCTGGATGGTCTATCAGTGCCGGATAGAGCTACTATTTCCAATATGTCTCCAGAGTTTGGCTGTACGGTTACTTATTTCCCCATAGATGATCGGACATTGGACTATATGGGTAGAACGAATAGAGCCCCAGAACAAATCAAGCTTGTAGAGGACTATGCCCAAGCGAACATGCTATGGAGAGAAAATGAAGATGATATCAATTATTCATCAGTAGTTGAGTTGGATTTGGGCACTGTGGAGCCAACAGTTTCAGGACCAAAAAGACCACAAGACAAGATCCTATTAAAGGAATTTAAAGAAAAATTTGGATCTCTACTTAAGGAAGTGCACGGAAGAGAATATATCCCTATTGAAAAAAGAGAAGTGGGTAGATGGTTAGATGAAGGTGGAGGAAATCAACCAGTGGAAAGTGGGAAACAACAGCTAGATCGTGATCTTGAAATAGAGACCAAAGTAAAAAATGGATTGAAAACCGTAGGTGTCAAATTGAACAATGAAGAATTTGCGCTCTATGATGGGTCTATTGTTATTGCAGCCATTACTTCGTGTACCAACACATCCAACCCTAGTGTGATGATAGGGGCTGGTTTGATTGCCCGTAAAGCAAGAGAACGAGGGATAGATGTGAAGCCATGGGTGAAAACCTCTCTAGCGCCCGGATCTAAGGTTGTAACGGACTATCTCCATAATGCTGGGCTACTAGAAGACTTAGAAGCTTTGCGCTTTCACGTAGTCGGTTATGGTTGTACTAGCTGTATTGGTAATTCAGGGCCTTTACCTTCGCATATCGCCAAGGCAGTGGAAGAAAATGATTTGATAGTGGCATCTGTTTTATCAGGTAATAGGAACTTTGAAGCAAGGGTGCACCCTCAAGTGAAAATGAATTACCTGATGTCACCTATGCTAGTGGTAGCTTTTGCGCTTGCAGGAAGAGTGGATGTAGATCTTAATAACGAACCTTTGGGATATGATCCGAACCTTGAGCCGGTTTATCTTAAAGATCTTTGGCCTACCAATGATGAAATTTTTGAAGTGGCTAAGCGTGTGCTTTCTCCAGGTGATTATAAAAAAAGTTATGGGGAAATATTTAAAGGAAACGAACAGTGGAGCCAATTAAAAGCCCCGGAAGACAAGGTTTATCAATGGTCAGATAAATCTACCTATATTAAAGAAGCTCCATTTTTTAATGGAATTTCAGAACAGGTCCATGAGGCTAATGAAATTTCTAATGCAAGGGTCTTATTAAAGCTTGGTGATTCAATTACAACTGACCATATCTCTCCTGCAGGTTCTTTCTCTCCCAAATCACCGGCCGGTAAATATTTGCTAGATAAAGGTGTGGAGCAGGTGATGTTCAATTCCTATGGCTCCCGAAGAGGTAATGATGAGGTGATGGTAAGAGGCACATTTGCCAATGTCAGGATAAAAAATCAATTGGCCAATCAAGAGGGTGGGTATACTACGCATATGCCATCAGGAGAAGAAATGACTGTGTTTGACGCTTCCCGTAAATATATAGAAGACAATGTACCGCTATTGGTTTTGGCAGGTAAGGAATATGGTAGTGGCTCCTCGAGGGATTGGGCTGCAAAAGGCACTACGCTTTTGGGTATTAAAGGAGTGATTGCAGAAAGTTATGAAAGAATCCATAGATCTAACCTGGTTGGTATGGGAGTACTCCCAATGCAGTATGCAGCAGGCCAAACCGCCGCTTCTCTAGGTCTTACTGGTAAAGAGCAAATTTCCATTGAAGGAATAAAAGATGGATTAAAGCCTTTGAAAGTTTTAAAAGCTAAGGCTATAAGTGATGATGGTAGTGAAATAAACTTTGAAGTTGTCGCTCGCCTTGATTCTTTGATAGAAATCGAATATTATAAAAATGGAGGAATTCTTCATTATGTGCTAAGGCAATTTCTAAAAGCCTAAATTTGATAAAATAAAAAAAGCCTGTTTTTTAAAACAGGCTTTTTTTTGGTGATCCCGCTGGGGTTCGAACCCAGGACCCTAACATTAAAAGTGTTATGCTCTACCAGCTGAGCTACAGAATCGGATAATAAATCAAAAGTAACATTTTACCTTTGCTGCCATTGAAAATTTAACAATGTGATCCTGTCAGGACTCGAACCTGAAACCTACTGCTTAGAAGGCAGTTGCTCTATCCAGTTGAGCTACAGGACCTTTTTTTGTTAAAAAGAAACAAGCCTTTCGACCTGTTTCTCTGTGCTTTTTCAAAAGCTTGTGCAAATGTAAGGTAGTTTTTTTTAATTGCAAACAGATAATGGAAAATACTTTTCATTTCTTCAAAATGATTGGTGATCTTTGAAAAAAAAAGCGCCTATGATACCGGAGCATTTGCCCCCGATTGACGATTTTTATATTAAAACCTTAAGTGAGATTTCACTTAAGGAGGTGCTTTTCTGCGCCCCCGATACGCCTATTTTCAAGGCGGCTCAAATCATGAGGGATGAGAAATCCAGTTGTTTGTTTGTGGGGGACAATATTGACACAATACAAGGGGTGGTTACTGACATTACCTTACGGGACAATGTGATGGCAATAGAAAGATCCTCAAAAGATGCGGTTAAAGAAATAATGGATACCAAGCTGGTGTCTATTTCTAAAGAGTCATTGGTGTATGAAGCCTTATTGCTCATGTTTAGAACCAAAACGCGATATTTATTGGTGGAAGAGGAGGGACACTTTGTAGGCGTGACCAGTCGTAATAAGATATTGACTGTTCAATCGCTTTCTCCCTTTGTGTTTATACAATCCGTAAAACAAGCATTAGATGAAGAAGAGCTAAAAGAAAAATGGAAGCAAGTGCCGGGAATGGTGGATCAGTTAATTCAAAGAGGAGTTAGGTCTGAGATAATAAATCAAATTATATCAGCGATTGCTGATATAATTGCTTTAAGGGTGATAGAACAGGTGATAAAGAAAAAGGGTCCGCCACCTGCTAAGTTTGTTTTTTTTGTATTGGGTAGTGAAGGTCGTAAGGAGCAAACCCTTAAAACCGATCAGGACAATGCAATCATTTATGAGGACAAAGCAAATGAACATCGAGAATTGGTTCGGGATTATTTTCTTGATTTTGCTAAAACCGTATCTGATCATCTCAACGAAATTGGTTTTGATTATTGTAAAGGAGGATTTATGGCCAGCAATTCAAAATGGACCCATTCCTTGTCCCACTGGAAGAAAAATTATGAGGAATGGTTTCAGGAGTCTTCCATGGAGACCGTATTGAGCTATGGTACATTTTTTGATTGCAGACCCATTTATGGTGATTTTTCATTATTGGAAAATTTAAAATCATTTATGGATGAGCAGTTGCATTTTCCGTTGGAAAGATTTTTCTTCAATATGGCCCAAAATGCACTTCAATATGATACCCAATTGACATGGCTAAAAAATATAAAAACTTTCAAGGTTGACGAGGAGGAGGTTTTTGACATTAAACGGGCAATGACTCCTATGGTGAATGCCATGCGTCTATATGCCTTAGCCAACAGGGTTTTTGAAACCAATACAGGGAAAAGATTAGAAATTTTGACTGAGCTTAAGGTTTTTAGTGCTAGGGAATCAAAGGAACTGTACCAAGGGTATTATTATCTAATGGGATTACGTCTTGAAAAACAGGCAGGAGCCATTATTAATGAAGGAAAACCACCGTTGAATTATATAAAAATTAGCCAACTTACCCAGGTTCAATTGGTTACTATCAAAGAAATTTTTAAGGTAATCAGGGATCTCCAATTGAAGCTTAAAATCAAGTTCACTAAATCATTTTAAATTAAACAATTTTGGAATTATATAGTGGTTAACCAATAGGTAAGCCCACATAAATATTCAATACTTATTTGCTTTTTTTCTAAGGGTGAATTTTCTAAAAATGACCTTTAAATGATTTTTGGTCAAGAAAATCCGGTTGAATAAAGCTTGTTAATTTTGAACATTTTACCTTTCAGTCCGTTCCTAGGGGTACCACATTTTTATGGAAAACAAAAACCACTCATTCGGTCAAGACCCAATTGGTAAATTATTACTTCAACAAGCGCTCCCAGCAGCTGTAGGTATTTTGGTATTGTCTATCTACGGAATCGTTGATACCATCTTTGTGGGGAGATTTGTGGGGTCTTTAGGAATCGCAACAATAACGGTGGTTTTGCCAATATCATTTTTGATTTCTAGTATAGGTATGTCCATAGGGGTAGGAGGAGCCTCTATTATTTCCCGGGCTTATGGAGATGCTGATGAAGAGAAGGCTTTTCAAACTTTTGGTAATCAAATTGGAATGACCCTGACATTGGCCTTACTGTTTGTTGCCATAGGCTTTATTTTTTCTGAGGAGATTCTAAAGTTATTTGGAGGGAAGGGAGATGTACTGGCGCCTGCCCAGGATTATTTTACAATCATACTTATAGGGATTCCATTTTTAGCTTGGGCCATGATGTGCAACAATGTGATCCGCGCCGAAGGTTACCCAAAAGTAGCCATGTATACCCTAATCGTCCCTGCTGTATTTAATATTGTTTTGGACCCCATTTTCATCGTTTGGTTTGATATGGGCTTAAAGGGGGCTGCTTGGGCTACGACGATCTCCTATGTAGCAAGTGCGGGTTATTCCTTGTGGTTCTTTGTATTTGGAAAGTCTAATATGAAGATGAGCCTGCAGAGAATCAAGCCCAACTATAAAATTTCATCTGAGATAACTTCTCTCGGAGCTGTCACCTTTGCCCGGCAGGGGACGGTTAGTGTATTAGCAATTGTTTTAAACAATGAGCTTTTTAAATATGGGGGTGAATTGGGCTTATCCATGTATGGGGTTATAAGTAGGGTGATGATGTTTGCCAATTTTCCGGTTTTAGGGATTACCCAAGGCTTTGTTCCTATTGCAGGTTACAACCATGGAGCAAAACTGCAGAAACGTGTTCATGCAACCATTAAATTAGCCCTCAGGTCTGCTACAATTGTAGCGTTTTTGATTTTTGTCTTGATTTTGATTTTCACAGAGCCCTTGGTGGCCATATTTACCGCGGACCAAGACTTAATTAGGGAAAGTATCCCAGCCATGAGGAAATCATTTTTAGCTACCCCACTATTGGCATTCAGCTTAATAGGTAGCGCCTATTTTCAATCCGTAGGAAAGGCCAAACCTGCTTTATTACTTGCCCTTAGTAAACAAGGGATATTTTTAATACCACTTGTAATTATAATGCCTGCACTTTTTGGATTGGAAGGTATTTGGTATTCCTTTCCATTGGCCGATACAGGTGCTGCTATTATTTCTTATTTCTTCCTGAAAAAAGAAACCAATGCGATATAGGGACTGAACAATAGATTGTCTACCCTGCACTGAAAGGGTCTTATCATGTTACCTTATTACTATTTTAACCTCATAATAGCTTTGGCTCTTTTTTACTTTATAGAGTTTGGTATGTGCTCTTTTTCCTGTTGAGGGATGGAATTACTTTAACCCGAAATATGCAATAGATATTCTATTACGTGCTGAAATCGCTTTAAAATCAGCCACTTCGTTGCTGTTTTCAATTTCACCATAGCGGTGCTATGCTAAAACCTCCAAACCGACCGATTGTCTTGCGATTGCAACACTTCCCGTAAACACGGGACAGGCTTCACCCCTGAGTATTGTCAGGACGGAGAAATTCTATTACATAATCCGGTTTAAGAATATTAGATTTTATTCTGTTTTGCTTTGTAAAAAAGAAGCGAGTAGTGGCTAGTGGTCAGATAATGTGTCCGCCGCTCCCTGATTCAATACTTTTGCTCCAATTAAAGAATTGGACAGGTTGGGGCTTACTAGGATATAGTCAATCCGTCGTTTGTATTTTTCAAAATCTGATCTTGAAAGTTCTTTTCCCACAACATGCGTTGGGAATGAGTTTCTCTCCTCATCACTTGTATGTTTTTGCACAACATCGATCAATGGGAGTGAAAGGAATCTTGAAATTACGCTGTAGTCTATAGTGCCATCTCGTAATGTTTGATAAGCTTGAGGGCCATTTTTAACCATTCTTAAACTGTCAGAAATTTGACTTCTTTTTAAAGCGATAGGATTCTTGGTATCAAAATTCGCATCATATGGAGAATGGGCATTGAAATCTCCAAGGATCATTAATTTCTTGTCAGGATTATTGAAGATGCTTTTTTCGGTATAATCACAGATTATCTCTGCCTCTCTGCGTCTGAATTTCCAGTCGTGGGGACTTAGGTGGACAACTATAAAATCAATACCATAGGTTTCTACATGAAGCATTCCATGCCATAAGCCTCCCATCATTTTCGTTTCCAATTGAATGGGGTTCTTTGAAATTATGCCTATTGGATATCCATTTTCTTTTAGCAAAACTGAATAGTCATGGCCCAATTCCTTTGCCCAAATTTCTAGGTCTTCATCCGTGAAATCATTAAGTTCTTGAAAGCCAATTACATCAGCATCAATTTCTTTTAGCCATGTAGTCATGTTTTTCTTTCTTTCTAAATCCTTGCCCCAATCAAAGCCGTTAAGAATGTTGTAACTTAACACTTTAATGGTGTCATTTTGTGCGTTGAGCAAATGAGAAGAAAAGCAAAAGGTAAGACTGAAAAGGATTAACTTTATTTTAAGGTAGCGCATTTTATGTGTTTTATATTTGAAGATGGCCTTGTTTTTGTAAGATAACTGGAATTGGAGATTTGATCAAAATGATTTGATAATTTTTAAACTTTCAATGTCAAATGATACATTTTACCTTTTGTCAAAAATGGAAGAATTATTGTTTTAATACTTAGGAATTTTGAAATCCAATTGTTTAATTAATGAAACGCTATCAGTAATTAGCCTTACTACTGTAGGTATGGTATTAAAAGTTATCAATTTTTAATTGAGAAATATTTTTAATGTAGGTACTAAAAGTAGTGGTTATTGTTTTATCATTTACAAGTAGAAAAAGGATAATGGCAAGTAATGGATTTTTATTTATTACATGCGTATGAAGGCAAGTTTAAAAATTACCTTGATATATGTGTTAGGAGGAATTACCTGGATAATCTGGAGTAATAAAGTCGCTGATTATATTTTTTCCGATTATGGTAAGGATTCGATTGATTATATAAAGTCTGTTGATGGGGTTGTGTATGTGATTCTAACTGGAATTTTACTGTACATCTTGATTCAAAGGCAATACAAGCATCTGGGGGATAAGGTTAAAGAGCTTGAAAAGGTAAATCGAAAGCTGGAAGAAGAGCGCTTAAAATCTGAACATGCCATAAAACAATTGGACCATTTTATAATCGTTGCTTCGTATGACCTTTCCGACCCTGTCAGGCAAAGTCATGGATTTTTAGAATTGTTTATCCGCAAAAATAAAGGGAAATTGCCGCAAAATTCAATAGATTTTTTACAGCTCACATTAGATAATTTTTTAAAAATTAAGGAGGTGATATCCGATCTGGTTACATTTTCTCAACTCTCCCAAAATAAGAGAAAACCAGAAATAGTAAGTTTGGATGAAGTATTTGTTAAGGTTATTAACTTAAATTCCAAAAAACTGAAGGATGGCAATATTGAATTGAAAATCGAACCATTGCCTAATGTGATTGGAGATTACAAGCAACTTATTCAACTCTTTGATCAGCTGATTGCTAACGCCATTAAGTTCAAGGATGTTTCAAGACCTCTAAGTATTGAAATTGCTTCCTCAGTATCCGATGACTTTTGTACTGTAGAAGTTAGGGACAATGGTAGAGGGATTCTAGAAGAAAATCTTGAGAGCGTATTTTATATCCTAAAAAGATACGATTATGGATTTATCAAGCGAGGTTCAGGAATGGGTTTGGCTATATGTAAAAGAATAGCAGAAAGTTTTGGGGGTGAGATTTGGGCTAAATCAACTTTTGGGAAAGGAAGCGTGTTTTGTGTTAAGCTGAAAAGCGGCTCAGATTCTTTTTAGTCTATTTTAGCTCAAGGAAGATTAATTATTTGGTTAAGCCTTTTTCTTTTTGCCGCTGGCGCAACTGATTCATGGCCCTATTGATACAATTGACTGAAATCCTTTATACATTTTAAACATGACCTTCGGTGTGCGCGGGGTTTTTAGGTTAAGAAAAAGCCTGTATTTTGTTGATATAAAGAAAGTAATAATATCTATAAATATTTGATTGTTCTGTGTAATGAAATAAAAATAGTGTATTTTTGCTAACGAGTAATGGTGATTTCTATATATTCAAGTCAGGCTTGAAATGGTCTTATTATTTTTCTAGGTATACCATTAATGATTTTCTATGGATAAGTTGAACATACTTTTAGTCGAGGACAATGAAGGCGATGTCTTCTTAATTTCAGAAGCACTGGAGGATTTAAACTTACCTTTACAAATTAGTTTTGCAAAAGACGGAAGAGAGGCGGTTGAATTTTTAAACTCTTGTAAGAAACATGGAGTTAATCCTACTCCAGATTTGGTGCTGTTGGATATAAACCTTCCTTTCAAAAATGGTCAGGAAGTCTTGAAATTCATTAAAAATTCGGATGAATTAAGGCGCTTACCTGTGATCATGCTTACCACTTCTTCAAATCAAAAAGACATTAACGAATCCTATACCAACCATGCCAATAGCTATATTGTTAAGCCATTTGGAGCTGGGGGATACCAAGAAATTTTACGAAAGGTTCAATTATTTTGGTTGTCACTTGTTGAATTGCCTTCCAAAATATAACTGAATGATAGATTAAAAATAATTTATTGTATACAATATCAAGTAGTTATAGAACTACTCCCTAGACTTATTTTTTTTTCACCTTCTTGAGTTGATGATTGGGGCTTTTCCGGACGATCAAAGCGAGATTTTAGCATATATAAACAAATCTACTTTAGAGTTGGATAATGTGATTTTAAACATCAACAATAAGACTAGAGATATTGATTATTAATCTTTGGCCGATATTTTTTTCGAATACACATAATCGTCCATGATATAACCATTGCCTATTGGTATGATTTCCTCTTTTACCTTAATAAAACCTTGCTTTTTGTAGAAGTTTATGGCTGGGAGATTGTATTTGTTTACATTTAATGTAAGGTTTTCAAAACCTTGAGCTTTTCCGAATTCTTCCAGTTTTTTAAGTAATTCTTTCCCAAGTCCTTTGCCTTGGGCCGTGGGATGGATGTATAGTTTATGAATTTTAATATGTGATTGATTTGGAGAATGTAGTTCATAAGACATGAATCCTGAAAAAGCCTTCTCTATTTCAACAATCCAAAAAAATATTTTACCACCTTCTATTTGATGCCATAGTTCCTTGGTGCTATACATTTTATTTACCATGTATTCCAGCTGTGGAGGGCTTAATATGTCCTTAAAAGTTATGGGCCAGGTGATTTTTGCTAAGTTTTGGATCTTTGGTATGTCTTTGACTTCCGCTTTGTATATTTTAGACATGATAGGTTTAGCTTGAATAAAAATCTTGTTTAAACTTAACTTTTATTATTATAAACTCTTTGAGTGCAAGGAATGTATGGAAAAACCATGAAAGAATTGATACTGCCTTTATTCCATAGAAGAAATTTAGCCGAAATAATGGCAAAGGTATTTGATTTTGAATAAGTGATGAAATTATTTTTTAAAGAAAAAAGACAAAGCCCCCTAAAAAATATAGGAGGCTTTGTGTTAAAATCAGTAGGCTTACAATTCTTCTATAAATTGAAGCCTCTTAATTTTACTTGGGTTAACTTTCTTTTAGTATCTAGAGGAAAGTCTCCTTTCATCATCCAGTCATAATAACCAGGTTCCTCTTTTAGCACTTGAGCTATTGGCTTACCTTTTTGTTTTCCAAAATTGAAACATTCTTCTCCTTTGTCATTAAACACAAAACGGCCAGCCAGATCAACCATTTTTTCATTGATCAGGTTATGGATCTTCTTCATGTCATTTTCCATGATCCCGATCTTATTGCCCTGAAGGTCTTCAAGCTCTTCTCCCAGGTATCTTTCAACTTGGGATTTGAAGACTTCGTAGGTAGCGATGGTGTCTGCCTCTGCACTGTGTGCATTTTCTAAAGTCTTGCCACAATAAAATTTGTAGGCAGAAGATAGGTTTCTTTTTTCCATCATAAAAAAGATCTTTTGGGCATCCAAAAGGTTCCTTTTTTCAATGTCAAAATCAATACCTGCTCTCAAGAATTCCTCTACGAGTAAGGGAATGTCATATTTCAATACATTGAATCCAGCCAAATCGGCGCCCTCAAAAAAGCGATGCAATTCTTTTGCAACATCTTTGAAAGTTGGGGCATCAACGACGTCCTTGTCATAGATCCCATGAATTAATGAGGTCTCTAGAGGGATTGGAACGGTTGGGTTGATTTTTAATGTCTTTAATTCCTGAGTTGAATCAGGGAAAATTTTCAATATTGAAATTTCAACAATCCGATCAGAAGAGATGTTGATTCCTGTTGCTTCAAGATCAAAAAATGCAATGGGAGTTTTGATATTCAAATCCATTTTATTCGTAAAATTTAAGTAAAGTGAAAAATTAATAATATTAAAAACGTTAATGGAAAGCCACTGCACAATACAGTGAATCAAATGATTTTGATAGGTGATACTTTTCTGGGTAATTTGATACAAATATAGTGATTTTCTTAAGAAAAAAGTTTCGTTCTTTTTTGATTGCGTTTGGCTTTAACTTCTATTTATTTCTTTGATAATGAGTAAGGATGGGAAATTATAATTTGTCTAAAGCTTTGATCTACAAATTCTCCAGGGTTTTATTGGAGGTTTCTTGGTTGAAAAAAAATCATCCGATGCTTGCCCGTTTTTAACCATTAATTCAGTGCGCTAAGCCATATTATCAGTTTTGGTGTTTTTATAAGTGGTGTTCATTATTTATCCCTTGTACAGATGCTATCTTTTTTATTGTGAAACTTGAATCAGCAATAATTTGCTATTTAAGTTGTGATTTTAGAATGGTACGATTTATGAGATTGATAAATCCTTAACCGTTACTTTCTCAAGTTGGGATGGAACTAAAAACCTGCGAATGTGGATAAGTTTATTACAGCTTTGAAGATTATTTGATTTTAGGATGAGCCCATGCGTATAAAAAGGTAACTAGTAGCACTCCTGGTGATAAAAGTGGGACAGGTTTTTATGGAGAAATTAACACATTAAGAATTGTTATAATACTTAATTGGTTGTTTAAGTAGCTGTTATAAAATTGTGGATAAGATAGTGCATAAAATGTTTAAAACCTTTGATTTTAATAGGGTACTTTTGTTAATATGTCAGACAACAATAGCAATAGATCAGAACGCAAGGTAAATATCAGGAGGCGGCCTAATGAATCCATTTCTGCCTTGGGGAAATTGCCTCCTCAAGCCATTGAAATTGAGGAAGCGGTTTTAGGTGCTTTAATGCTTGAAAAGGACGCTTTGACAGCTGTTGTAGACATTTTGTCACCACAAAGTTTTTATAAAGATGCCCATAGCTTGATATATGAGGCGATTCTTGATCTTTTTAATGCAGGTGAACCTATAGACTTACTTACGGTTGTTAATCAACTTAGGAAAAATGGAAGTCTGGAATTGGCAGGAGGAGTGATTTTTATTACAGAGCTTACTTCTAAGGTTTCCTCCGCTTCTAATATTGAATACCATGCTAGGATTATCACCGAGCAGGCGATGAAACGTGATATGATTAAGATCTCTTCAGAAATTCAAAGGGAGGCATTTGAAGATACTACAGATGTTTTCGAATTATTGGACAAAATGGAACAGTCCTTATTTGAAATTTCTGAAAACAATATCAAGAAAAATTACGTGGACATGCGTTCAATTATGCGGGAAGCCATCACTGAACTTGAAGGGAAAAAAGGTCAGAAGGATGGGCTTACAGGTGTTCCTTCTGGGTTTACGGCCCTCGATAGGGTGACTTCCGGGTGGCAAAAGTCTGACCTTGTAATTATTGCGGCAAGACCTGCCATGGGTAAAACGGCCTTCGTTCTTTCTGTGCTTCGTAATGCTGCCGTAGATCATGATAGACCGGTTGCTATCTTCTCCCTTGAAATGTCTTCAATTCAGCTGGTCAATCGATTGATTAGTTCAGAGGCTGAATTGGATTCTGAGAAAATAAAGAAGGGGAATCTAGCTGATTACGAATGGCAGCAATTAATTCATAAAACAGGAAAGTTAACTTCTGCACCTTTTTTCGTAGATGATACTCCGGCCTTATCTATATTGGAATTGAGAGCCAAATGTCGAAGGCTAAAAGCTCAGAATGATATCCAAATGATAGTTATTGATTACCTTCAATTGATGTCCGGTGATAGTAAGGGCGGCAATGGAGGTAACCGTGAGCAAGAAATATCAAGTATCTCCAGGGCTTTGAAAAAAATCGCCAAAGAATTGAGTGTGCCAGTAATTGCACTTTCGCAGTTGTCAAGGGCAGTGGAAACACGTGGGGGAGATAAAAGACCTCAATTGTCGGATTTAAGAGAGTCTGGAGCCATAGAACAAGATGCTGATATTGTAATGTTCTTGTATCGTCCCGAGTATTATGGCATTACCGAAGACGAAGATGGTAATAATACCGCAGGTGTAGGAGAGGTGATTATTGCCAAACATAGAAATGGGTCGCTCGAAAATGTCAAGCTAAGGTTTATCGGTAAATACACGAAATTTACAGATTTGGAAATCAATGTACCATACCAACAGCCTCAGGAAGCGCTTTATGGTAGCCGTTTTCCTAGCGGTGCTGGTGGAAAAGGTTTTGATGAGGAAGGAATGGTAAGGATGGGGAGCAAGGCTAACGGTGATCAAAGTGGAGAAAATCCATTCCCAGGTGGGAATGAACCGGCTCCATTTTAAGCATTAGGCCTTAGTAGGAGATGATAGTGCTTAAATTGGGTTTGAGGTAATACAATGCTTTTAATCATTTTCAAATTGAAAATTTAAATAAGCATTTTCTAATTCCTTTTTAGCATGTAAATTGTTTTGAGTTTTAGCTAATTCTATACCTTCAGAAAAGATTTTATCCGCTTTTTGCAAATCTTCCTCGTTTGCAAAAAACAAAGCAGCGTGATAATAAGTAGGTAGATAGTCTTTATGTTCTATTAATAGTTTGTTAAAATAAAAAGAAGCCTTTTCTTTGTCTTGATTTTGGTATTCCAAAGCCAAAGCATAAAGGTTAAAAGGGTTTTTGGGTTCTTTTTCTATGTAATTCAGGAGTTCTGTTACCCTGTCAAGATGTTTCATGCTAATGGAATTAAGTTGCTTAATCGTTTTATTTTAATGACAAATTTAAATAAAAATTCATGAAAATATTGGTTTGTATCACGCATGTACCTGATACCACTTCAAAGATTCAATTTACAGACAACAATACCCAATTGGACAAAAGTGGAGTACAATTTATTATAGGTCCTTATGATGACTACGCATTGGCGCGGGCAGTGGAGTTAAAAGCTGAAAGCAATGGGAGCATTACAGTTCTCAATGTTGGAGAAGCAGAGACCGAGCCTACTCTTCGCAAGGCCTTGGCAATAGGTGCGGATGAGGCTGTAAGGATTAATGCATTTCCTAAAGATGCCTTCTTTGTAGCCAAACAGATTGCAAATTTCTCAAAGGACAAAGGTTTTGATTTAATTCTTATGGGTAGAGAATCCATTGATTTTAATGGAGGAATGGTTCATGGAATGGTTGGCGAATTACTAGGCATGCCTTCCCTTTCTCCAGTAATGAAATTGGAAGTTGAAGGCGGTAAAGGTAAATTGTCAAGAGAAATAGAAGGTGGTAAAGAATTTATTGAGGTAGACTTGCCTTTTATTGCTGGATGCCAGGAGCCTATTGCTGAGTGGAAAATACCTAATATGCGTGGAATCATGTCTGCGAGAACTAAGCCACTTACAGTAAGTGAACCCGTTGGCGATGAATCCCGAACAGCAGTAAATTCTTATGAAATGCCACCGGCCAAAGGAGCTGTTAAACTCGTTGATAACGTGGATCAATTGGTTGATCTATTGAAAAATGATGCCAAAATTCTTTAAACAAAATTAGCATGTCAATATTAGTATATATAGAACAAGATCAGGGCAAAATAAAAAGTTCTTCTTTGGAAGCGGTTTCTTATGCTGCTGGTCTTGCCGAAATGCAAGGAGCAAAAGTTAGCGTTTTAGGCGTAGGAACGATTGATAGCGAAGAATGGAATCAGGTTTGTTCCGCCGGAGCTAATGAGATTTTTCATTTGCAAGACGAACGTTTGAATCAAGGTGTGATTTTAGCTCAGGCAGATGCAATTGCCCAAGTTTTTAATAAGGTTGGCGCTGCTACATTGGTATTGGCTAAATCTTCATTGGGAGATGCTGTAGCTGCAAGATTGGCGGTTAAGCTAGAAGCTGGCCTCGTTACCAATGTGGTTGAATTGCCCAACTTGACCAATGGATTTGTTGTTAAGAGGAGCATTTTTACTGGTAAGGCTTTTGCTGAAACTGCTATAAGTGCGGAAAAGAAGATTCTTGCCATCAAAAAGAATAGCTACACCATAAAGACAGATGGAGCAGAGGTGAAAGTAGAGCCATTGGATTTAACCATTGGAGATGAGAATTTTTCGGCCAAAATTACTGGCGCAGAAAAGGCAGAAGGAGAAATCTTATTACCGGAAGCAGACATAGTAGTATCTGGTGGAAGAGGACTGAAAGGACCTGAAAATTGGGGCATGATAGAGGAACTTGCAGATAGTTTGCATGCTGCAAAAGGCTGTTCCAAGCCAGTCTCTGACTTAGGATGGCGACCACATCATGAACATGTTGGCCAAACCGGTGTAAAAGTGGCTCCTACCTTGTATATTGCCATTGGGATATCAGGAGCAATTCAACACCTTGCAGGAGTAAATGCTTCAAAGTATATTGTAGTCATAAATAATGATCCGGAAGCACCTTTCTTTAAGGCTGCTGATTATGGAATTGTAGGTGATGCTTTTGATGTGGTTCCAAAATTGACACAAGCAATTAAAGCATTAAAATAATTAATCGTGGACAATACAGTTGAGTTAGAAATCCTGGGGCTATCTTCCAATAGCACACAATCTGGTTCCTTTACCTTGGTTCTGGGGGAATCAGAAGGTAAACGTAAGTTGCCTATCGTTATTGGAATGTTTGAAGCCCAGGCCATTGCTATTGAAATAGAGAAAATAATACCCAACAGACCAATGACCCATGATCTGTTCAAGTCATTTTCTTCCAATTTTCAATTTTCAATAGATCATATTCTGATTTCGGATATGAGAGAAGGCGTATTTTATGCCAAGATCATGTGCCAAAATTCATTCAAGAAAGTAGAAATTGACGCCAGACCATCTGATGCTATCGCAATAGCGGTAAGGTTTGATGCACCTATTTATTGTGCCAATTCAGTTATGTCTGAAGCCGCCATTGAGTTTACTGAGGAGGATGAAAAAAGAGAACAGGAAGCTTCAGGGGTTACCAAATCAGGTAAAGGTAAACCTGGTGAACGTGGTAAATCTCAGGAAGCCTCACTTAAGGATTTTAGTTTAGACAAACTTAACCAAATGCTTGAAAAAGCTATTGGAAATGAAGATTATGAAAAAGCTGCCAGGTTAAGAGATGAGATCAATCGAAGGAATTGATCTCATCACTATATTTTAGACAACTTTGTAATATTTAATTTTAGGCCTACCAGCTTTTGAAGGTCTTAGTATTAAATTAGAGAGATATCCATTCATAAAAGGTGCATAAAACATCAAATTTTCTAAAGCTATTTTGATCGTATGCTTATAAGAGCCATTTTGAATCCTATAACGAAATCCAGGATATAAAAAACACATGCTTGAATGGACTATATAAGAGGATTTTTAGGGATTTTAGTTCTGGTTATTTTTGCCAGTATTTTTTCTTCAAACAGAAAACTTATTGACTGGAGATTGGTCAGTATAGGGATATTGTTACAGGTAGTTTTCGGTGTGTTGATTACTAAAGTCGGATTTGTAGCTACTATTTTCTCTAATGTTAGTGCAGGTTTTGTTAAGTTTTTAAGTTTCTCTGAAGAAGGGGCACAGTTTATATTTGGGGAACTTGCAACCAACTCCTTCGGCTTTATTTTTGCTTTTCAAGTTTTACCAACCATCATCTTCTTCTCAACAGTTTCCGCAGGCTTGTATTACCTAGGGGTTTTGCAAAAAGTTGTTTTTGGTATTGCTTGGATAATGTCCCGAACCATGAGGCTTTCAGGCCCTGAAAGTTTGTCAGCAGCTGGCAATATCTTTCTTGGTCAGACAGAAGCACCCTTGCTTGTTAAACCTTTTATTCCCACCATGTCTAGGTCAGAATTGATGTGTCTGATGACAGGAGGCATGGCTACTATAGCTGGAGGGGTATTGGCAGGGTATGTGGCTTTCCTTGGAGGAGATGATCCTGTTGAAAAAACTCGCTTTGCTACCTACTTGTTGGGAGCGAGTATAATGAATGCTCCTGCAGCAATTGTCATTTCAAAGATTATAATTCCAGAAGAGAAAAACAGGAAATTAGATGAACATTTGGATATAAGCAGTGAGGTTCCTGACGTAAACCTAATAGACGCCATGTCTAGAGGGGCTTCTGAAGGTCTAAGGCTAGCCCTTAATGTAGGTGCAATGCTGCTTGCTTTTATAGCTGTAATCGCAGCTTTGAATTATTTGTTATCAGGAATAATTGGCGAGTTTCTTGGCTTAAACACACTTGTTGTTAATAGTACCAATGGTACCTTTTCGGGTTTTTCATTGGAGTATTTGTTAGGGCAGGTTTTTAGGCTTTTTGCCTGGATAATAGGTGTCGAGTGGAAAGATACCCTTGCGGTAGGATCTTTGTTAGGTCAAAAAACTGTAATCAATGAATTTGTAGCTTATTTAGGCTTGGCAGATATGAAAGAGGCAGGCACACTTTCTCCAAAATCAATTGTTATCGCTACTTATGCCCTTTGTGGGTTTTCTAACTTCAGTTCCATAGCGATTCAAGTGGGAGGAATAGGGAGTATAGCACCCGGGCAACAGGGGAATCTATCAAGATTAGGGATGCGGGCCTTGTTGGCCGCTACCATAGCTTGTTTAATGACCGCCACCATTGCCGGGGCACTTTTTTAGTCTTGCGACCAAACTCAATTAATAAGTCAATTGAAAAGCCTATTCGGCGATTACAATTTTAAGGATTTTATCTCCTTGTTTGATTTGGTCAATAATTTCTAATCCTTCAGTCACTTTTCCAAAACATGTATGATTTCTATCCAAGTGTTGGGTATTGTCTCTGTTGTGGCAGATGAAAAATTGGGAACCACCAGTATTTCTACCAGCATGTGCCATGGAAAGAACACCTTTGTCATGGTATTGTAGCTCACCATCTAGTTCACAGTCAATTGTATATCCAGGTCCACCAGTTCCATTTCCTTTTGGACAACCACCTTGTATCATAAAATTAGGTATAACACGGTGAAAGCTAAGGCCATCGTAAAATCCCTTATTAGCTAAATCAATAAAATTTGCCACTGCCTTTGGTGCATCTTGATCGTAAAAATCAACTTTCATTATGCCCTTGTCGGTATGAATTTCTCCTGTTTTCATGAAGCTATAGTTTGTTTTTTTTGCAATAATACAGAAATTATGGTAGTATCAAGCAATATTTAAGGCCTTTAGCATTAAAGGAACAAAATTTTAAAACGTTTTTAAATAATTCGCTTTTGGAAAAAGATGATCAATTTTTAGGTAAGCACAATGCCCCTAATAAGATTTTGGAAAATGAAGGGTCACAGTTGTTTGGGCACCCTAAAGGTTTAATGACCCTTTTCTTTACCGAGATGTGGGAAAGATTTAGCTACTACGGGATGCGGGCTTTGCTTATTTTATTTATGACTGCCCCTATAGCCACCGGAGGGCTTGGTTTTAATGACCAAACTTCAGGAGCAATTTATGGTTTGTACTCAATGGCGGTTTACCTTCTTGCACTTCCAGGTGGATGGATCGCAGATCGGATTATAGGGCTTAAAAAATCTGTCTGGTATGGTGGGATTATCATTACCCTAGGTCATTTTACTATGGCCCTACCAGGCTTGTTGGCCTTAATAACAGGAGATCATGGTGCTAAAGGGGCGCTGACAGGGGTAGATCTGTATTCTTTTTTTATGGGATTGATCCTAATAGTGATAGGTACCGGCTTATTAAAGCCAAATATTAGTTCTATTGTAGGGCAATTGTATCCAGAAAACAGTTCAAAGAGAGATGCTGGCTTTTCTATCTTTTATATGGGAATTAATGTAGGTGCTTTTATTGCTCCAATTGCCTGCAGTACATTGGCTATATATGATTGGCATTTGGGTTTTGGATTGGCTGGATTTGGGATGCTGATGGGCTTAATCCAATACAAGTTAACTGGGAAATACTTATCAGGGGTAGGAAATCCAATAGTGCCAACAAATAAAAAGGAAAAAGGCGAGAGGAATAATTTGGTTAAAGGGGTATGGGTTGCAATGCTGCTTATAGCCATAGTCCTTGCGTTATTTTTTCTAGAGATTTTATCGATTGATCCAGTTGCGATTGCAGCTGTATCAAATACGGTGATAGCAATAGTGGCTTTATTGTTCTTCTTGTATGTTCTGTTCCTTGGTGGGTTAAACAGAGACGAAAAGAAAAAAGTATTGGTAGTGATGATTTTATTTGTATTTTCATCCATTTTCTGGTCAGGATTTGAACAAGCAGGATCCTCATTGAACCTATTTGCTGAAAGATTTACGGATAGAGTCATTTTAGGATGGGAAGTGCCAGCAGGTTACTTTCAATCTATAAATAGTATTTTTATTATAATGTTTGCGCCTTTTTTTGGTGCCATGTGGGTAGCACTTGCTAAGAGAAATTTGGAGCCTAGTTCACCACTTAAATTTGCTTTTGGTTTGGTCCTTTTGGGTATAGGGTTTTTAGTTATGTATTTTGCTGCAAAGATTGCTGCTTCAGGGGATATGGCTGCTCCTTCTTGGCTGGTGATTACTTATTTGTTTCATACTTTTGGAGAGCTTAGCCTTAGTCCTGTGGGCTTAAGTTTGACTACCAAGTTGGCACCAAAGAAGTTTGTAGGTCAAATGATGGGAATGTGGTTTTTGTCTATAGCTATGGGTAGTCTTATTGCGGGGAGGATTGCTGGAGGAGCCAGTGGGGGTACAGAGGAGGCTTTGGCCCAAATGCCGAGCCAATATATGCTTATAGTTTATACTGCAGTAGGTGCAGGCATAGTATTGATGCTAGTGGCTAAACCAATACGAAGATTAATGGGGAATGTACATTGACCTATATGAATACACCTTAGTACCATTTGGAGTTCTTGTTTCGCAAAAAAGACAAGAGCGAAAGTTAATGAATAAGGGATTTAGCGCTAGCGAAATAAAAAAAATATAATGACAAAAGAGAAAATAAAAAATGCCGGTAAATTTTTACCGGCATTTTTTATTAGTCTTTTTTGCTGTCTTTTTTAAATACAGTACTTCTGAAGTCAACAGCAGTAATACCTGCTCCTAAACCAACCAAAATGGCAACGATCAACCAGAAAGTCTGAGCCCCTGATGCTATAGGAGCGCTAAATATATCTAATAACATGATAAAGTGGTTTTAAATGTCAAATTTGCTTGCAATTTAGCATTCATAAGGGGGAATACAAAGCATATTTTTAAAAAGCACCAATATCTTAAATATGGATTACATTATAGCCTTTCTTGACTTTAGGAGAAAGGGCGGAAATACCAATAAATTCAGGCTGACAGTAGGTTTTAGTTAGGTACTATTGTGATTTCTTTTTTCGAAGTAATGAAGTGGCTTGCTGCGAAGCCATTTCATTAGTTGATAGATTTTCTAGTTTGCGTTAAAGCATTTCTCTTTACATGCTTGGTTAGGTAAAATAGGGCAAGTGAATTAATCAAAATCGTCATCTTCATCAAAGACATCGTCGAAACTTTCGTCCTCGTCGAAGTCTTTTAAATCCATTGCAAAATCTTCCTCGTCTTCGTCTAAAAATACATCATCTTCTCTGTTGTATTTTTCATCATCGTAATCGTCCGAAAACTCATTTTCAAATTCGTCTTCAAAATCCTCATTCATAGGTGTATGTGATTGAAATAAAACAATAAAAACGATGCTAAATAATGAAAAAATAACCAATTCTCAATACACTTAAAAAAATAAATTTTAGATTTTAAATTGGCTTGGTTTTAACTCATTGAACAATATTATTTATTTTGATCTTGGTCAGTTGAATATATGTGGGGTAAAGGTCCAAATCGTGATCTGTGGCTCCGCTGAGCAGCTAAATTAAGTGATATTTGGTTTTGTAAGCATTTGAATTACTTTTAAATATAACTGGCTCTGTAAGATCTATTGGTGAAGTAGGGCTTGATTTTACTAAAAATAATGTGTAATTGATGTAAAGTGCTTCTCTTTAATACTCTTAATGTTGGATTTTACGATCAAATTTTCCACCACCGAAGATAAGCTTGATATATTGTTTTATTAAAGGTTTAGTAAGATAGTTTTTTACCTTATCGTATTGTTTGGCCTTTGAAATGTCTGTTTCATCAATGGAGCTACTTAGAATGTATATTTCTGGATTTTTCTTGACAGGCTTAAACATTTCTAAAAAGTCCCATCCATTTATCTCAGGCATATTGATGTCTAGAAATAAATAATCAGGCCTGATATTATTAATGTCCTTTAGCGCATCAGTAGCATTATTGAATGAAAAAACCTTGAATGGTTCCAAAATATTTTTTGAAATCAGTTTTTCGGTAACGAAAATGCTTACTGGGTCATCATCTATTAAAACTATCTTTATCATTTAATTACAAAAAACAGATGGTAAAACGCATTTATTATATTATAAAAATAGTAAAAATTATTTCATTAATAGAATAAAATCGTGTTTTTAATGTGTTTGTTTTCAATAAATTAACTTTTTAGACTTCTTTTGTAATTCTTTTTAATTTTTGTAAGTTGAAATAATATTCTGTTTGGTCTAATTGTGTCCATAATGTATTCTGTTTTATAAGGTTTTATCATGTTGTTTGTGCTTTGCAGAAGTTTTTCTATAGGATTTTTCAAGCATGTTTTGAGATAGTAATTTATACTAATGCAATTCCTTTTATTTTTGAGAGCGTTTTCTAATAAGTTTTATATACAGTCCTTAATCATTTTTAATTAATTCCTATTTATCTATTATTCAATTGTTAATTGAAATTATACAGATGGGGTTTATGAGGTGGTTAAGAAATGTTGTAAGTGAATGAAAATCAGATTTTTTTTGAGTTTCTCAATGAAACACTCAGGATCAAGCTAAAAATTACAATAAGGCATTGATTTTTAAGTGATTCCGCTGACAGATCGAATTGTTGTCCCCGCTATGGAGAAGAATGATAGGTTGATACAGGATTGACCCCATAATTGAATAGAGTTGTAAATGCCTGTTTTTTGTTATAAGATTGTATTAAAAGAAGCCTAATTGACTTAAAATGAACAAACCAGATTTTGATGATATTTTCATGGAGTTGGCCGTAAACTTGGCCCAACGTTCCCATTGTATCAAAAAACATGTGGGTGCTGTACTAACCAAGGACACCCGAATAATTTCAATAGGTTATAATGGGCCTCCTCCAGGTACCCATAATTGTGATGAGGAGTTTCCGGTGGAGGGTTGTAGAAGAGACAGTAAGGGAAGTTGTTCTTTGGCATTGCATGCAGAGCAAAATGCCATTTTATACGCCGTAAAAAATAAAGCAACGGTTGATGGGTCTACCTTGTTTGTGACCTTGGCGCCTTGTCTTCCATGTGCAAGGATTATTTACTCCATGGGCATAACAAAAGTGATTTTTCTAAATTCTTATGCCGAATATAAGGGGATTGGAATGGATGAAGGGCTTGAGTTTTTGAAAAAATTTGGCGTAAAAGTTTCAAAATACACCAAACCGATAAAAAGTGGAGACGATTTAATTTAAACGTTGATTAGATTTTCAGAATTAACTACATTCACTTCCCTCTCAAGTGAAATGCCAAATTTACTTAGCACATCCATTTGGATTTGATGGCTTAAGTCCAGGATTTCTTCACCTTTTCCATTCCCATAATTCACTAAAACTAGGGGCTGTTTTTTATGCACCCCTACTTCTCCTATTTGTTTGCCTTTCCAGCCAGTATTTTCGATTAACCATGCTGCGGGAACCTTCACTTGACTAGCATTAGGGTAGCCAGGTAAAGCAGGGAACTTGAGTTTTAAATTATCAAAGTCACTGGCAGGGATTACTGGGTTTTTGAAAAAACTTCCGGCATTCCCTATTTCTTTGGGGTCAGGGAGTTTGGATTGACGAATACTGATTATAGCCTTACTGATGTTTTGGGCTGTAGCTGTGGTATGTCCCATTTGATCCAAGACTGTTTGTATGTCTCCATAGCTTATATTAGGTGTATGGATTTTAGACAGATTGAAAGATACTTTACAAATGATGTATTTTCCTTTCAGGGAAGTTTTAAATACGCTCTCCCTATAGCCAAATCTCACTTCGGAGGGAAGGAAAGTTTTAATAAGTCCTGTACTGATTTCAATAGCTTCAAGGCTATGGAAAACGGCTTTTATTTCAACACCATAGGCACCAATGTTTTGCATAGGCGCTGCGCCTACTGTTCCTGGTATTAAGGAGAGGTTTTCAATGCCACTTAGCCCTTTATCAAGGCTATATAAAACAAGTTCATGCCATATTACTCCAGATCCAGCCTCAATTAGTACAGTTTTGTCATTTGTTTTTATTTCTTTAATGCCAAGAATATTCACCTTTAAAACCAAGGCATCCAGGTTTTCTGTAAAAAGCACATTGCTTCCTCCTCCCAAAATAAGTATGGGTTTCATTTTGCTTTTGGCGAAATTTAAGGCCTCAAGAATGTCTTCCTTACTTTCTACCTCGGCAAAGAAACTTGCCATCACATCAATTCCAAAAGTGTTATAGGCCTTTAAAGAAATATTTTCCTGTATCTTCATTGTCATATTTAAATCACGAATTAAAAGATTATTTAACCAATTTCGAAAGATTATATCAAATTTGCGCTTTATAAATCATTAGCTTCAAAAGTAGATAGGTAAATCAAATGATTGAAGCCATTGATAATGAGTTGAAATTGACTAAAAATAGGTTGTCATGAAAGAAATGGTCATCAACGGGATCAGGGTTAGGCCCGGGCAGTCCCTGAATATAGAAATTGCTATTGCCAGGCTTCCCACGCATACATTGATTGATTTGCCAGTATTTATCAGGAGTTCTAGTATCCCCGGTCCTACGGTGCTTATTAGTGGTGGTGTTCATGGGGATGAAATTAATGGGATAGTCACTGTCAAAAGGATGTTGGAGGAAAATATCTTTGAACCTAAAAAGGGAACCTTGATTTTTATCCCTCTGGTAAATGTATATGGCTTTTTGAGTAATTCCCGGACATTTCCAGATGGGAGAGACCTGAATCGAAGTTTTCCAGGCAATAATAAAGGTTCATTGGCATCGCAAATAGCTCAAATCCTTACTCGGGAAATTATACCTCAAATAGATTATGGTATAGATTTTCATACTGGAGGTAGAATGTTATCCAATCATCCTCAGATCAGAGTTGATTTCAAAGATACAAAAGGACTGAAACTGGCGGAGGTATTTGGGGCTAACTTTACGGTAAATTCTGCTCATATCGACAAATCTTTTAGGAAAGAAGCCTTTAAAAATGACAAGCACATTTTGGTTTTTGAAGGGGGTGAATCCATGCGCTTGGATGATAAGGTGATTCAGGAGGGGATCGATGGTACGGGTAGGTTACTTAAACATTTGGAGATGATAGATGGGGATTACCCATCGACTAAGACAAAGAAAATAGAAGAAAGCAGTTGGGTGCGTGCAAGGGTTTCAGGTATTTTTAATTCTTCTGTTTCCTTGGGTGAAGAAGTGAAAAAAGGTCAGATGCTGGCCAAAATTTCCGATCCTTACGGACAGGTGAAGGTGCCGGTTAAAGCCTCTGCTTCTGGATACATAATAGGTGTAAATAACCTCCCCGTAGTCAATGCAGGTGATGCACTTGTACATATAGGCAAGTCTCAAAGTGAAGGTTAAAAAGAAAAAAATACTTTGTTTTTTCTTTAGGACTTTATGGTCTTCCCTTTTAATTAATAATACAAGGGAAGACCATTATGTGTTCTAAAGGTTAAGGTTGCTTTATCATTATTACACCTTCGGCCAGTTTTATGGTGGTTTTCGTGTCGCAGCCTTCAGCAGTTGAGTAGGTCAACTTATGAGTTACAGGTGATTCACCGCTTCTTTGAATTGTCCAGTTTTCTTCACCTGAAACAGGCCTGAATTTTAAAGAGGAAAGACAGGAAGTGCTTATTATTTTAGGTGCCGAAATCACTGCTTCCAATTGGTTGCCTCCCCAGTTTCTACCTGTCATCGTACCATTGCTTTTTATTTCTATTATTTTTTGGGACTGAAACTTGGCTTCGTGTTCAAGGTCAAGTATAAGCCTCGTACTCGATTCATGCTCATCTTTTAGGAGTAGGGTATCTGAAGTCTCAGCAAGCATCACTTTGGTATTTTGCTTTTGCAGTACTTTAAAAAGCCGATATCCTTCAAGTTTACTTTTATCGTATTGGTAGCCGTCATAAATTATTTTTATGGAATCATTGGTGTTACTAAAACGGCTACTGTATTTTAATATTAGTTTCCCCTTATGGTCTCCTGATGCCTCTTCACATATAGGATTGTCATAATCTAAAGTTACTGTCAGCATGTCTTCGCCAATAGTTACAGTAGGGCATCCAGGAAGGCTGTCTGTAAATAGGCTGTTGGAAAAGGTGAATACATTATAAAAGGCCAAGTGGTGGTGCTCATCTAAAGTCTTTGATACCCAATAGGCTTCCTCACCTTCAAAAGATTGGTCAATCTGCAAATCCTTGTTGGTGTCCAGATTACAGGAGAAAAGATAGATTAAAAAAACAAGTGGGATATATTGCTTCATTTTTTTCGCGTTATTTACATTGTTCCCGTTAAATTAATCAAAGATAAATAAACTTTCATCCAAACATTTCAATCCTTTGAAATTTATGTACTTTGAAATATATTAGTTAACAATAAATCAAAATAATGAAATATCAGGAAGGTATGCTCGTTAATGATGCCTTAAAAGGCCATGTAATTATGATTTCCGGCGGTGGTACAGGTTTAGGGGCTTCCATGGGTAAGTATTTTTTAAGCCTTGGAGCCAAATTGGTAATTTGCAGTAGGAACCTAGAGGTTTTGCAAAAGACAGCTAGTGACATGGAAAAGGAGACTGGTGGTGAGGTTTTTCCTATAGCTTGTGATTTAAGAGATTATGATCAGGTTAAAAAAATGTATGGGCAAGCTCTGGACCATTATGGGAGTATCGATGCGGTGGTCAATAATGCGGCAGCAAATTTTATCAGCCCTACAGATAGGTTATCCCCGAATGCTTTTAATACCATTATAGATATTGTATTAAAAGGAACAGCCAATCTAACGCTTGTAGCTGGAAAAAACTGGATCAAGCAAAAGGTTTCGGGAACATTTTTAAATATAGTAACTACCTACGCCTTTACAGGCTCTGCTTATGTTGTGCCAAGTGCGGCTGCCAAAGCAGGGGTTCTGGCCATGACTCGGTCTTTGGCGGTAGAGTGGGCGCCTCACGATATCCGTTCAAATGCCATTGCTCCTGGCCCATTCCCTACTTCTGGAGCATGGGAACGCTTACTACCGGGAGAACTAGCTGAGAAATTTGATCCGTCTCGTAGGGTTCCGTTAGGTAGGGTAGGTGAGCACCAGGAGTTGGCCAATCTCGCTGCTTATCTTGTTTCACCATTTTCGGCTTATATTAATGGGGAAATTATCACCATTGATGGGGGTGAATGGCTTCAGGGGGCCGGCCAATTTAATGGGCTTAGGGCAATTAAACCTGAATGGTGGGATGCCATGGAGGCCAAAAGAAAGAAGAGGTAAACTCAGGATTGATACTTATTTGGCTTACTGGGACTGTAAAGGAGAAGCTCTCGATGAAGGGTTATACCATGGATTCAATGAGTTGCCTATTGTTTATAGTATTAGGAGTGAAATGCATAGGGAGTTATAGGTGGTCTTCCTTGAATACTGGAGGCTTTTTATAGGGCAATTCCAGACTATGATCCCATGTGGGAAGAACCTTACTGATGTTTTGCTCATTAATCGAAGTGGTTTCGATAAAGTACCAATTCCCTCTGTTTTCCGTACCTACAGCCACGAGATTACTCTCGGAGGTGATTGTGCCTCCGGGAACCTTGGTTACTGTAGTGATAGGCACTACGGCATGTATTTCCGTGGCATTGGAGCTAAATTGAATATCATCGCCAAATTCCAGGGTGGTGAGTTTTTGCCCTTTATTGATTTTGGTATCTTGAATTTGTTTGAGAATGTTCTTCATTGCGGGCCTACCGCCAGCTTTTTCGATTAATATGGGGTAGGTGAAATCCAATAAGATTTCATAATCACCGTGTATCTGGGCATAAGCATATATTTGCCCCGCTGTTTTAATTTCTTCTATAACCTGTGCTTCAGCCGTTAAGGTAAATTGACAAGCACATAAAAAAAGACAGCATAAAAAATTCTTTACCATAACCTTTTCAATTTATTAGCTAAAATAGGTTTTAGTGAAGAAAATTCAAGTTAATATTTAAGATAATTTATTGTTCGATGTCCCTGGCCTCAAAGCTTTCCAGTTCACCATCGTATATTTGGTAACTAATTTGGATAGGATTACAACATACCTCACAGTCTTCAATGTAATTTTGTTCAGGTATGCTTGGGTCCAGTAGCATAGAGATTTCTGCCAGGCAATAGGGGCATTGAAAAAAATGTTCTATTTCCATAATGACTTAGTCTAAGTTTAACCCATTTTACTCACTTTCTGAAGGAATAAAATAGAAATTCATCCATTTAGCTACTCTACCGTATGAGTTACTCAGCCTTTAAACCCGGATTATGTAATAGGATTTCTCCGCCCTGACAATGTCAGGGGTGAAGCCTGTCCCGTGTTTACGGGAAGTGTTGCAATCGCAAGAAAATCAGGTCGTGTTTGGAAATTTTAGCATAGCACCGCTATGGTGATATTGAAAACAGCAACGAAGTGGCTGATTTTAAAGCTATTTCAGCACGTAATAGAATGTCTATTGCATATTTCGGGTTAAACTTGCTTTTTAAACTTTTATGGGTTCAAGTCGGGGGTTGAGGGGCTGATAAGAAATAAAATCCGGCTTCTTATTTTACAATCCACTTCCTGATAAGGAAATAGGGGCGTTTTTGCTATCTAAAACCTCGGTATTTTCACACTTCAATATACGGTAAGGGTATTTTTTTAGCAGTTCATAATTATGGGTTGCCATCAGAATGGCTGTGCCTCTTTTATTGATTTCCTGAAAAAGTTTGAAAATCCCATCTGAAACATCTGGGTCCAGGTTTCCTGTGGGTTCATCTGCAAGAAGAATAGAGGGTTCATTTAATAGTGCCCTGGCAATAACCACACGCTGTTGCTCACCACCTGAAAGTTGGTGAGGCATTTTAGTAGCAGCACCTCCCAAGCCGACACCCATCAAAACCTCTATCATTCGGTTTTTCATTTTGAGTTTGTCTTTCCAGCCTGTGGCGCGCAATACGAAATAGAGGTTTTCTGCCACGCTTCTGTCGGGAAAGAGCTGGAAATCCTGAAATACTATTCCTAATTTTCTTCTTAAAAAGGGGATTTCTTTCTTCTTGATTTCCTCAATGGGATAGCCTGCAACGGATGCCTTGCCCATAACCAATGGTAAATCAGCATACAGGGTTTTTAAAAGTGAACTTTTCCCACTTCCTGTACGCCCAATTAAAAATACAAATTCCCCTTTTTCAATGTTGAAGTTTACATTTTTCAAAATGGTATTGATACCTTGAAAAACACATGCGTTCTCAACCTTAACTACAGGATCGTTGGAAAAAACCATATCAGAGATCTAACTTTTTTAGTTTACCGAAGGGAAGTTCTTTGATGAGTTTTTCAAGCGCTTCTTCTTTGCCTCCAAGCCCGAATTTTTCAATTTTTTTAAGTGGTCTATCTGCCCTGAAGTAAGCCACAAGTACAAAATTTTCATCTCTGATCTGTATATAATCAGGGATTTTTGCTTTCCCTTTCACTTTGATGATGTACATGTCCGGTAGTTTTTTTATTGTAACCTTATAGCCTGGCAATAGTTTTCAAAAAGGAGCAGGTCCTCAAACCTGCCCCTTTGAATATTATTTGTTTGCTTTGGCATGGTCAGCCAAGAATTGAGCCAATCCTTTGTCAGTAAGTGGGTGATTCAATAAACCTGTGATCACTTTAAGTGGGCAAGTTACCACATCAGCTCCAAGTTCAGCACATTTAACCAAGTGCATGGTGTGTCTAACAGAGGCCGCAAGGACTTCAGTTTCATAACCATAATTTTGGTAGATATGAACGATTTGAGCGATAAGGTCTAATCCATCAAAAGAGATGTCATCAAGTCGGCCAATAAAAGGAGAGAGGTAAGAAGCTCCTGCTTTGGCTGCAAGAATGGCTTGACCTGCTGAAAAGACCAAAGTACAATTGGTGCGGATTCCTTCACTTGAGAAATATTTGATAGCTTTGATGCCATCTTTGATCATAGGTACTTTTACTACGATTTTGTCGTCAAGTTTTGCAAGTTCCTTACCTTCTTTGATGATTCCTTCAAAATCTGTAGCAATCACTTCTGCACTTACATTGGCATCCACTATGTTACAGATGGCCTTGTAATGGTTGATGACATTTTCGTCACCACTGATTCCTTCTTTAGCCATTAAGGAAGGATTCGTAGTCACCCCATCTAATACACCTAGGTCATAGGCTTCTTTTATTTCGTTGAGATTCGCAGTATCGATAAAGAATTTCATGCTTGTTTTTAGGTTTGTTGATATGTCCCGGTAAATTTAAACCAAAATTAACAAAAAGAAGGGGCTTGAGTAGGAAAAGGACAAAAAAATAAGCGGCATCGCACCGCTACGACCGCCTACCCTTGCTTCCTTCCGGACCTGGGGGATTCAGCGGGAGCTGGTCGTGCCGCTTGGTACAAAGGTAACTATTTTCAGTACATCCGCAAAATATATTTTTCACTCCTTCCTAATCCCTTTATAATCAAAGCGAAAAAATTCTGGCAATATTATTGATATCATTTCCATAGATATTTCCTTATATTTTCGATGCTTTGTAAGCATAACAGTTATTAGCTATGAAAAAGACATTAAGTATTTTAAGTTTGGTATTTATTATGAGTTCATGTGCCCTTATCCAACCAAGAATCCCTTATCAGTTGGGCATGTCTGAAAGCAAATTCCTTAGACAAAACAAGGATGCGGTAATCAGTCAAATAAGCGTGGACAAAAAAGTGTATAGAGTCAATAATGGAGATAGATTCTACTTATTGGTTACTTTTGAAAACGATGCCTTGACTAATCTTGAGGAAATGGAATTGACCCCACAGTGGCCAGCGCAAAGATACATGGATGAGAACAATCCCAATTACAACAACCCTAACTATAACAATCCCAACGGAAACCAAAACAAGTATCCACAACAAAATAATCCTAACCAATAAAGTGGATAATTAATGGGAAAAAATAAGCTTAACAAACTCAATTTAGGTGATAAGGCCTCTTTAAATTTTTAAGGAGGACTTTATTTTTTGTTATGGAGCTTATGGTGTTTTTGTAATTAAGTAAAAAAATGTATTAAGTTTATTGTGTTGCTTAAAAATATGATTTAATATTTTCTTATATTTAATCCTTTATTTGGAAGATCAATAGCATTAGCATGAACAATAATAGAAGGAAATTTTTAAAGAAAATGGGAATGGCCGGAGCAGCTTCGGCAATGGTTCCGGTGGCATTTGCAGGAGAAGAGCCAAAGGCAATTTCCCAAATGAAAAGAAATTTCGAAAGTCCAGCAGACAAGGAATTGAATATTGCCTTAATTGGAGCAGGTATCATGGGATCCCAAGATATGAATACCGCACTTCAACATGACAATGTAAGTATAGTGGCTGTTTGTGATTTGTATGATGGTAGATTGGATTCGGCTAAAGAAAAGTGGGGACAACACCTGTTTTTAACCAAAGATTATAAAGAGATCCTGAAAAGGAAAGATATAGATGCAGTTCTAATAGGAACACCAGATCATTGGCACAAGCAGATCAGCATTGATGCCATGAACGCCGGCAAGCATGTTTACTGCGAAAAACCGATGGTTCATAGTGTGGATGAGGGTAAGGATGTCATTGATGCCTGGAAGAAATCGGGTAAAGTGATGATGGTAGGTAGTCAAGGGATATCAAGCCTGGGGAATGAGAAGGCCAAAGAATTGTTGGCTGAAGGCGCTATCGGAGACATTAACTATGCCGAGGGTTTTTGGGCCAGACATTCTCCTGAAGGCGCTTGGCAGTACAATGTACCTGAGGATGGTAATACCAAGACGGTGGACTGGGAAAGGTATATTTCCAATACCACAGATAGACCATTTGATCCACTACGGTTTTTTAGATGGAGAAATTACCTTGATTATGGTACTGGGATGTCTGGAGATTTATTTGTTCATTTATTTACCAGCCTTCATTTTATTACCAACTCTTTGGGACCAGATAAAGTATCAGCCATGGGGGGATTAAGGTATTGGAAGGATGGAAGAGAAGTGCCAGATGTTTTATTGGGAATGTTCCAATATCCAGACAGTCAACAACACCCTGGTTTTAACTTGTCTTTAAGATGTAATTTTGTGGATGGTACCAGTGGTTCTACCTACTTGAAAATTGTAGGTAGTAAAGGGTCTATGGATGTGAAATGGGATGAAGTGGTTGTAAAGACCAACCAGAAAGTGTCCAGTAATGATCCATTTATGGAAGCACAAGCAAAGATGAGAGGAGATGCTCCCGATCGTAAGAAAATTTTACCACCCAATGAAATGGTTTATAAAGTGGAGCCTGGTTATAAAGGAGCGCATTATGATCATTTTGGGAATTTTTTCCGTGCCATCAGGGAGAATGGAGAAGTGGTAGAAAACCCTATATTTGCTTTTCGTGCTGCGGCACCAGCTTTATTGTGTAATGACAGTTATTTCCAGGACAAATTTATTAAATGGGATCCTGTAAATATGAAATTAGTATAATTTAAGTTTAATATCTAAAACCAATGATGAAAACACTTATTAAAACAAGCGGCCTAATGTTGGCAGCAGTCCTTGTAATGTCATGCGCATCTGATGGCACCGACCTGTTTAATGGCAAAGACCTTACAGGATGGACAGTATATGGTACTGAAAAATGGTATGTTGAAGATGGTATTTTGGTCTCCGAGAGTGGCCCTGACGGGGAGTATGGCTATCTTGGTACTGAGAAAAATTATAAAAACTTTGAATTGACCGCACAATTCAAGCAAGATCAGGATGGTAACAGTGGTATCTTCTTTCGCTCAAACTTTGAAGGAACCAAGGTTTCCGGTTGGCAAGTAGAAGTGGCACCTCCAGGTGACGATACAGGAGGAGTATATGAGTCTTATGGTCGTGGTTGGTTGATCAAACCAGATCCTGAAAAAGACAAAAACCTAAAATTTGGTGAGTGGAATGATATTAAAATTCGTGTTGTTGATGACCATGTAACTACTTGGCTTAATGGCGTAGAAATGATAGATTATTCTGACGAAAAAATTGGTGAAGGTGAAGGGCAGTTGGCACTTCAGATTCACAGTGGTGGAGGTCTGAAGATTTCCTGGAAAAACATCAAAGTAAAAGAATTGTAAGTAGCCTGTTTTAGAACAAACAGTCTCAAGATTCAAAGGATTATACAGAAAAAAAGCCCCTTTTCGGGGCTTTTTTACGTTCAACTACTATTGTTTGACAAAAGGAACCAACCTTTGAGTCATTTTTAGTAATTTGCGCTCTAGAAAATAATGATATATGTCTAAATTTGATCCGATAAGACCTTTTTATGATAATGAAGTCAATCAGGCATTGAAAGAATATGGCCAACATCCCATGATGAAGGCAATAATGAATTTCACTTTTCCTGACAGATCAGAGGCAGAATGGGCCGAAATGTTTTCCGATATTCACTCAATCAGAGACTTTCAAACAAAAATTATATACGATGCTGTACTTAAAATTTTAAAAGTTAGTTCTGATGGACTATCTACTTCAGGATTTGAAAACCTGAAACCCAATACAGCCTATCTGTTTATTTCAAACCATCGGGATATTATACTTGACACCTCTTTGCTGAATGCTACCTTGTACGAACATGGGTTAGTGATGACAACTTCTGCAATAGGGGATAATCTTGTGAAAAAGCCTTTTTTGAAGGCATTATCAAGGATTACACGTAATTTTGTGGTTTTTAGAGGACTTAGTCCTAAGGCCATGTTTGAAAATTCTAAGTTGAATTCTGAATACATAAGGGAAGCATTGCTGAAAGAAAACAGGTCTGTTTGGATTGCTCAGAGGGAAGGCAGAACCAAAGATGGCATGGACCTGACACAAAAAGGCATGTTGAAAATGCTGGCCTTGGCCAGTGAGGATACACCTTTGAAAGACTATTTTAAGCAATTGAAAATAGTTCCTGTATCCATTTCTTACGAAAACGACCCAACAGACGTACTTAAAATGCCTGAATTACTTGCCAAGGCCAGGGAAGAGATTTATGTGAAGCAGAAAAATGAAGATTTCAAAACACTGGTAAGCGGGATTATGGGGCAAAAGAAACGCATTCATATTTCCGTAGGAAAAGTACTCGATGAAGAAATAGACGAGGTGCTAGGTACCGAAGGTCCTATAAATAAACAATTGCAATTACTTGCAGAAGAATTGGATCGGGTGATTGTACACAATTACCAGTTATGGCCTACCAACTATATTGCACTGGACATTATGAACAATACCAGTAAATATGCAGCGCATTATACCAACGAGGAAATGGAAGCATTTAAAGAAAGAATGCACAAAGGTATAGATATGGAAAACGAAGTTGCGGTACATAACTTTTTGGCAATGTATGCCAACCCAGTTGTTCACAAGCAAAATATTTCTCAACCAACTTCTTGAGTCCCCATTCTTTTAAAATGAAAATAACCTAGGTTTATGGCTTTAAGAAGCTTTCTAACCTAGGTTGTTTTTATATTGAATATATTCCTGAATCAAGTTTCTAATACTTATTTCAATCGATTCAGATTATCCTTAGTAGGACTGGTAATGATTGATTATTATACTTTCCAGAACACCTTCCTCGAAATTTAGTTTTACTACATCCATTTTGTTTTTTTCCAATGTGTATCCAAAATACCACTGAGGTGATTTTTCCATTTCGCTATCATAGGTTTTAGAGAGGTCTTTGGTCAGTAAATTAATGGCTTCAAATTTACTTTTATACTTCTCATTTTCGCTGATTGTTTTGAGCTTGTCATACAACACAGCTATATCATCTCCTTTCCTGATGGCGGACTGAGACAGTTCTTCAGGCCATTTTTCAAGTGCCTGACCACTGCTTAAATAGATGGTTTCTATGCTATTGTTTTTTATTCCTAACTGAACACCGGAAGAGGTACCTATTTTTTCATCCATAAAAATATAGTGATACAGTGGCAATTTGTCTTCCAATTCAGCTACTCCTTCATATATGTTGGAGACAATGTTTATATATTCAAGTCCTATATCACTTTTCAACTCGTTTACCGATTCATATACCGTCGCAGAATTGGCGCCTATGGTGAAGGTTTTGTAATCCCCAGACTTAATGGTATCTGTTGAAATGAGTGAAGAAATGGGTGGCTCAGTGATGATTTCCGGTTCCGTTTCAACTGTGTTGAGGCAACCTGCCAATAATAGAGGCAAGAAGAAAAGTGCCCATGCACCTTTAGTTGATGGCGCTTTTTTGTTTGCTGTCATTTTACTTAAAAATGAGTCATAGGTAATTTTTTTCATAATATAGAATGTTGGTTTAAAGAGCTTTCAATAATTGATTCAAATACTATACGCAACAAACTATGTGTATGTCTTGTTGAAGCTTCTTTTTCTTTTAAAGAAAGGAAAAAGTAGCAAAGACTTTCTCATCAAATAAAATCCCAAGACATTAAAAAGTAATCTTAGATTGAGATGCTGATGGTATTGTAGCCTATTTCTATTTTAACCCACATTATGCATTAGCCTATCTATTACGACCTGAATCTACCTCAAAATCAGTCGCTACGCTGCTGTTTTCGATTTCACCATAGCGATGCTATGATTAAATCTCCAAACAGCCTGATTTTCTTGCAGTTTCAGTTCTCATTACAATTCCTTATGGATAAAGCGGGTTTAATAAGAAAGCCAGAGATCTCACAATTGAATTCTCTGGCTTTCCTTTAGTGGTAATTGTATAAAGGTATAAAATAACTTATGCGCCCTTAACTGCTAAAACCTCTGGTAGGGATGCCAAACTTGGCAAGATATAATCTGGATGAGCCGTTTTTAGTTGCTTCTCATTTTGCGCTCCAGTCAATACACCAATCGTCAAACCACAATTTGCATTTTTACCTTCTTCAATATCAATGGTAGAATCTCCTGCTTTCAGTACCTCTTGAGACTCTGTAATGCCACATATCTTCATGGCTTTGTAAATCATGTCTGGTTGGGGTCGCCCATTCAATACATCGTCAGCGGTGACCAGCCCATCGATGTCCTTTCCTGTTTCCCAGCCTAATTTCAAAAGTAGCGATAAGGCTGTTTTGCGGTCATAACCTGTATTAAGCACCACAAACACACCTTTACTCCTCAGACCTTTCATCATTTCTTTTACCCCAGGAAAAGTTTTCACCTCCAACTGCTCATAAGTTAGTTTTAGGGTTGGTTTAAAATTGGCAAATGCTTCAGAGGCAATGCTTGCAATATCAGTGGAATTGGTACATGCTTTCAATACATCAGTTATGGCCTGATGCTTTTCCTTACCTGCCCCATGTGCCAAAACTTCCTCCAATGAAACGTTAAATCCCTTGTCATTGATTACTTTTTGAACGGTTTTGTAAACTACATTGTCCTCATCCACGGTAGTTCCCGCCATGTCAAGTACCACTAGCTTAATGTTTTTCATTTTTATAAATTAAATAGTTTTTCAATGTTTTCTTTAGCAAATGCAGGACTACCTGTCATTCCTTTTCCACCTATTCCGGTGACAATATGAATGTTTTCATCGATTGTTTTTTCATATAGCTCCCCATTTTTACATTGAGCGTAGGTTCCATACCAGCGATAAGCTATATCATAGGTGGGTAGGTCTATTATGGCCTTGGCCTCTTGAAGCATAAATTGATCAATCTCCATGTCTAAATCAAATCCCAGTTTATCACTATTTCTGGCGTCCGTATATTGATGAGAATCTCCCAGAATGACAGAACCATCCATTGCCTGCTTAAAAAGAATATGTATGCCCCATTTTTTCTCAAGCGTATCATTGGCCTCCTTCTTTTTTATAGAAGCATAGGAAGGACATTCCTGAAAGGCTTCATACCTTCGTATAGATCTTCCGGTCAATAGGGAGCCTGGCAGTTGATAGGACTTTGCTTGGGGTTTGGTTTGCATCATCTGCAATTTAGAAATTTCCATATCGCTTCCTGCAAAAATAGCGGGATACAATGTTTTAAATTCGCTTCCACTACAGATAAGAACTTTTGAAGACTTTAACTTTTTACCACTGGTGGTTGTGCACCTTACAAATGACCCATTGTTTTCGCAAGCGATCACTGTTGTGGAAGGGAGATAAGCGAGCCCCATTTTTGCATGCATAAAGTTCAGAAGCCGGTGAATCATAAGCCGTGGCTCTACAGTGATTTCTTCTGGGAAAAACAAACCACCTTTGACATAATCACTCCTTAGCCCTGGGAAATTTCCCAAACAAGTTGGCTTGGAAAGCAAAATGGAGGGATAACTTCTAGAATAATTGATCGAAGCAAGCTCCTCAATCAACTGCATTTCTTCTGCATCAGAAGCAAGATAGACTGTTCCTTGGTTTCTGACAGTTAAGTCAATTGTGCTGTGAATTTCTTTATAGATAGCCAGACTTTCTCTTCCATAAGCTTGCCACTTTTCATTCATTCCTGAAGGAATAACCTGCCCAAAATTGCGTACAGTAGCGCCTTGTGGAGCATTGTCCTTTTCGATCAGGGCTACCTTCAATCCCTTCTTTAGGGCATGATAGGCATGAAAAGTGCCCAAAACACCAGCTCCAACTACAATAAGATCAAACATTCCTTGACTGTGTTTCTATTGTCAACTTTTAAAGATTCTTCATAATTCTGATAGGAAAAAGAATCAGTCCTCCTCAAATATTCCTGAAGGAACCTTTCCAATCCAGGATTCAGGGGTATCCCTAATCCCAAATAACCTGGCCACTACTGCGGAAGTGTTGGCATTTGAATTGGGAGAATTTAAGGCTACACCTTTATTAATTCCGGGACCTTTGATCATCCATGGGACAATCATTTCCTGAACCGATGTACCGCCATGACTTGTGCCAATTCCACCATGATCAGTGAAGAGTAAAAAGTTGCTGTCTTCATATAACCCTTCCGCCTTCAGCTGCTTTACAAACTCCCCGATTTTCACATCAATTTCCTCAATGGCCGTAATAAATTCCGGTGACATCCACTCGTGTCCATGCCCTGCATGATCTACATGCACAGAATATAGGAAAATCAGGGAAGGTACATCCTGATTACTGACGAGAAAATCAAAGGCTGCCTGATAATTTTGATCGTAGTGATCGTCTTCTTCAAACTTTTGCTCGTCGAGGTATTTCTTATTGAACGGTTTGATAAGGCTTTTCCAATTGAAATAGAAAGCGGTCTTTATATTGGGGACATTGTCCTTTACAATTTTAAAAATAGAGGGGTAATAGCCGTTTTCATCCATTTCTTGAGGAGCAATTGTATGGTCTTCTTTCTCCCAGTTGTTGCCAAATACACCATGTTGCTCTGGTCCACCGCCGGTGAGGTGACTAGTCCAGTTGGGCATGGTAACAGAGGGCATCACTGTCCTGGTACTTGTGGAAATCACCCCATCAGCAAATAAAGCATCAATATTTGGTGTCTTTGCTTTTTGGTAACCTTCCAGAGAAAAGCCATCAATGCCCAGCATGATTACTCGTTTTGCCACAGGCGCTTTTTCCTTACAGCCAATAGTAAACAGTAACGAAAATAAAAGAAGGAGCAGGGTTGACTTGGCTTTTATCATCTGTGGATAGGGTTTTTGTTAAGAATTGTTTTTTTAAGGGGGAATTCCCGTTTGATAAATATATAAAAAACCAGTGAGCAGAAGGATGTTGACCTTTTATTAAATCCTGTCTTTTTGTTAAATGGTTAAATATTATTGTTTAAATAGGCTTGTAGATTTTTAAAAGAGTTGGCCATTAGCTGGTTGCGATATGATTTTGTCAGCATTGTTGCAGAAAAAAAAAGCAACAATACCGCCAAAATCAAGTAGAAGCATTCCTACAGTCCACGGGTTTCACCCATGGTTATTATTGTTGAACCCGGATTATGTAATAGAATTCGTGATGAGTGTTGCAATCGCAAGAAAATCAGGCTGTTTGGAGATTTTAGCATAGCACCGCTATGATGAAATTGAAAACAGCAACGAAGTGGCTGATTTTAAAGCGATTTCAGCACGTAATTGATTGTCTATTGCATATTTCGGGTTGAAGCCCTCCAGGCTTCTTCAGACAGTTAGAATTAAACTATTGCATTGACCAAATGCATTGATTTAGGAGAAATACACATTCATATATACAAGGTTACATTTGAACCCTGACTTTTCATTTCACTTTCGTGTCAGGCTCAGCCTTAACACCGAAGTGAATAAACAAATGGATTCTCGGTTAAAAATTCCGATGACTTCGACAAGCTCAGCCACCGGAATTTCGACAAGCTCAGGCGCCGGTATTTAGACAAGCTCAGCCACCGGATCTTTGACAGGGTCAGGTACTGGTGCTTCAACAAACCCAAACACCGGTAATAGATTCTTGAAGTATATACCTTAAAAAACAATTAACAATTAACAATTAACAATTAACAATTAACAATTAACAATTAACAATTAATCATTACCAAACACCCCATTTATCTCTGCAATAGAAATCCCCAATAATTGCTGGGTGATTTCATTTAATTCCTTTTCGTTTCCGGTAAAGTGGTATACGTTGTGGAAATGCTCCATGCTTTGGCCGGGAGAAAGAAAAGCTCCTGGAGAAACACTCTCTAATTCGTAAAAGGGACCCATCTGGCTACCATCTTCCAAGGGGCCATCATTATAAGCATTGACCGCATCCCCTTTGAAAGGATCAGCATCGGTGTTCCACTCCTGATTAAGGTAGGGCAATTCAGACGAAATATTGAAGGTAGTGATGGTCAATAATTTGTTGAGATGGTCATAGCTGGCAGCCATAGGGAGGCCTCTTTCGGGGGATACTCCCACTTTGCCTCTGCTTAAGCCATCGGCCTTTAAGAATAAGTAATTTTCTGTGATGGCAATTCTTTCCTCTGGAATTTCACCGAAATAGTTGGTGGTAAGTCCTTCTTTGCTGTCATTTGGCTTGAGAGGCAATACAATGGTGGTTTTTGCGCTAGGCCTAAACATGTCCAAAACCCAAAGGCAGGGGGCTCCGGTTTCTGGGGTCCATGGGAAATCGCCAGTGTTTTGAATGGAATTGATGGTGGTATAGCCTATCATTTTGATGGCAGAAACATCGGCTGTCAAAGCAGTGTTTTTTAAGATTTCCTCCTTTTCCAGAAGGGCAACGGTACGTTGAAGCTGTAACTTAAACTCGGTTCCCTGATAGTTGGTAATGGAGGTTGATTTGGTCATGGCTATTTCCCTCGGGCCAGCCTTGGTTTTTTCCCAGGGTTCATGGTCAATGGCTGCAGGGGTGTGCCAGTTCTCAAACACCATTTTTTTTCCCGGCTCAAAATATAGGGAGTACTTGTTTCCTTCCGGCCCAAGCCATAGGCGACTTTCGCCTCCATAGGCATTCATATGTTTGTCTAACGGGCCTTCAAATGCTTTATAGTTTATCCATCCAAAACTTTCTCCATTTTCCCCAGCTGCGGTAGAGGTGAAAACTTTGCCCTGGTACTTAGGGGATACCAGGATTTTGGCCTGCTCGTCAGCCGTACTTAGCTCCACAAGATTTGGATCAAATTTCTCTAAAAACTTTTTGTCCTGCAAAAAATTATTTGGACTGTCCTCAATGGTCTGATTGTCTTTTTGGCGCTCTGAGCAGGAAATAGTAAAGGATAAATTGCTGAGAAGGGCAAAAGCAAGGATATATTTGTTCATTTTGTGTTAATTCTTATGTGTTTTAACCACAATAATAGCATTAAACCTTTAAGGCTACAATTGAATTTATAAAAACAATGGATACCCATCGTATTTATAGTGAGTTATAGAATGAGCATTAATGTGACAGTGATTTGGTTTATGGAGGAAGGGGTTAAAATGGCAATGCTTTTTTGATGGTCAATGGAAAGCCAATAAGTTGAACTTACAATTCCCCAAACACTTCATCCAAATCTAACTCAAACCCAGCAAGCGCGTGTGATTTCACCCGGTCTCCCATGGTAAATAGGCGGGAAGGTTGGTATTTTCCTCCTTCAAGGGTATAGATTAACAGGGTACGCTCGTCAGGGTGGATCACCCAATATTCCTTCACTCCGGAGGACTCGTAAACCTCATATTTCAGTTGCAGTTCTTTTTTGTTATTTCCTGGCGAGAGAATTTCTACAACCAAGTCCGGGGCACCTATACAGCCCAGTTCGTCTAGTTTTTCCGGATCGCAGACCACACAAAGATCCGGCTGCACCACGGTGTCGATGTCCTTGTGCTTTCTGGAAGAAACCGGAAGCCGCACGTCAAATGGGGCTACATATACTTTGCAGGTTTTCCCTTTTAAAAATTGATAAAGCGTATTTGAAAGCACCATAGAAACCTCTTGGTGTATCCTTCTAGGCGCTGCAGCCGCCTGCCTGAATACTTTTCCGCGGATCAGCTCTACCATCTCATCCAGTTGCCAAGAAAGATAATCTGCATAGGAATAGCTTCCATATGCAGAAAAGGGCTCTTTGACTTTATCTTTTGACTTTTCCATCTTTCACACAAATCGAAGTTGCTTAATAAACATAACAATGTTTGAACGAATTAACCGGTAGATAAAGTTGGGAATTGTATGTAATCCTCAATTAACAATTATATAGTTCTAACTTATATTCCTCAGATATAAAGAGATCCTATTGTTATCGTTTGAACTTACAATTCCTCAAATACCTCATCCAAATCCAGCTCAAAACCAGAGAGAGCCTTAGACATTACTCGATCGCCTAAGGTAAATAGGCGGGAAGGTTGGTATTTTCCTCCTTCCAAGGTATAGATCAACAAGGTACGCTCGTTAGGGTGGATCACCCAATATTCCTTCACTCCGGAGGCCTCGTATACCTCGTATTTCAGTTGCAGTTCTTTTTTGTTATTTCCTGGCGAGAGAATTTCTACCACTAGGTCCGGGGCACCCACACAGCCCAGTTCATCCAGTTTTTCCCGATCGCAGACTACACATAGGTCTGGCTGCACTACGGTATCGATATCCTTGTGCTTTCTGGAAGAGACCGGAAGGCGCACATCAAAGGGGGCGGTATACACCTTACAGCTTCCTCCTTTTAAAAATCCATGAATTCTCGTAACCAAGGCTACCGTAAGCTCTTCATGGATTCTACGAGGAGCTGCTGCCGCCTGCCTGAATACTTTTCCCCGAATCAATTCCACCATCTCATCCAGTTGCCAAGAGAGGTAGTCTGCATAGGAATAGCTTCCATAGGCAGAAAAGGGTTCTTTGACTTTATCTTTTGACTTTTCCATCTTTTGCGTAAACCGAGGTTGACTAATAAAGATAACAAGATTTGGTTAAAATCGCTAGTGGACAAAAAGGATAGGTTGTGAAGGAAAACAAAACTGTAAGTGTCTAGGTCTGTGTTTTTTAAAATCATGAATTTACATCGGCTTTTCTTTTTGATAATAGGTAAAGCCCAAAGCTTATAGACCTTGGGCTTGTATTTTTCTAAGAAAAAGTAAGTTCTCGAAACGTTTATTTTTTCGCCTTTTTCTTAATCACCAAGTTCATAACTCCTTCAGGTGAATTGGCCTTTCCAGTTATTTTTTCGCCTTTCTGTTCCAGTACAGTTTTTACAACATTTCCTTCCACATTTACTTCAAAGGATAATTTTCCATCTTTTACATTTACATTTTTTCCTGCAACGGATTGTCCGTTTTTAAAAGTAACCTTTACTGTGGTTGCTTTGTCCTTGTTAGCGATATGCACAGTGCCTTCGTGATAAGGGTATGGAGCGTCATAGCATTCGTATGCCCATATGCCTTCATATTTAGAAGGTATTTCAAAGGCCATCACCTCCGCATTAAAAAATGATACGGTGAATAATAAGAGTAATACTGCACTTAAATTTTTCATGATAGGATGTTTTTGGTTATACATAATGAAACAAAGGTAAGTGCCTCTCAGGTGCAGTATGAAAAATAGGGTTTTAAGCCCCTATTTAGGGGTGAGTGACAGGTATTAGTGCAATAAGTGATCGAACTCAGGGGTGAATTTGCGTGATACAGGGACGATTGACACGCTGCCTTCCAGGTGCAGGCTGACTTTACCTGAAGCTTTTTTTGCCAATTTTACATTTTGCACATTGACCAAATAAGATCTATGGCACCTTTTTATGGGGTAGTCTTTGAGTTGCTCAGAGAGGGCTTTTAAAGAATTCCGAAGCATCTCTTTTTTGATTGCGTCACTGTCCTTATAGTAGATGACGGAATAGTTATCAGCCGCTTCAATAAATAAGATGTCGGATGATTTTAAAGATAACCTGTTGTTTCCGTATTCATCTTTTAAGCTTATTATCTTATTGATAGAGGTGTCAGGTTCCGCTTGTTTTTGGCTTTCCTGTTGTTTGTTAAAAATGAAGATGAAACATAAAGCCAATGTATAGGGGATCAATAGCCCCAGAAAAGTATATTTCAGGCTAATAAAATATTCAGAAAAAAAGTTGGAGCCATGACTGCCATACAATCCATAGAAAACAAGTGATAATACCAGAATTTCAGCCATTGTCCAGAGGATAAAGTGAACCACTTTATGTTCTCCTTTTAATAATAAAGGCCTAATGACCAGTTGTGAAAGACCAATTACCACTCCACCTATAATTCCAAACCCTGAAAGTCTGATAAATTGGGACAGGCCTTGATCAGCTTCCCACTGATCTATTCTGAATGGGGTATAAAGATTAATGAAAAGGATAGAAAAAAGGGTGCAAAAACCTATTAAAACCAGTCTTTCCCAGTTATGGTTGAGTAGGTTAAATTTAGAATTCAAAAGATTATTTTTCTCTGTCATCGCCTTAAATTTAAACAATGGTAAGGTGAAAACCCTAAAAATCACCAAGACATTTTTCTGAAATTTGGGGGTAAGTGGGGAGAAGAATTTTCCGTGTATGGAATTGTTAAAAAAAGTTAATTGCTTGTATTTTTTTTTCTTCGATTTTATAATTGAACCCGCTATCAAAATAGCTATCATACGATAAATAGACAGAGATTTTACTTTATTAATTTAATTTATAAACTTCACTTATTTATTATTATGTCAGCCGTTTATATACAAAAAAAAGGCCTCAGAAGGGGCAAGGGATGGTTTTTTCCATTGTTATTAGTCCTTTTGTTTCACCTTAATCCAATTGCGGTTTCAGCACAAGATTCAAATTCTGAATCCTCGTTTACAGCACGCTTATTCAATATAGAAGCCCCTGTTAATGAGACCTTTCGTTTTCAGACAACCCTAAAAAACAACTCTGACAAGGTAAAGGTTTACGAACTCAATGCTGAAGCCCCTAAAGGCTGGAGGTTGGTATTTAAGGCCAGAGGAAGCCAAGTCACTTCAATTAATTTGGAACCTGGTAAATCGGAAAGTCTCAATGTTGAGGTGAAGCCTGCCCATGATGCAGCTCCCAAAAAGTATAGCTTCCCTGTATTCGCAAAATCCGGAAAAGATTCGATGGAGCTGGAGCTTGAGGCAGTTGTGGAAGGCGCCTATGATTTAGAGCTTACTACCCCTTCAGGCCGTTTAAGTGGTGAAATTACTGAAGGAAAAAATACTGAAATTCACTTAAAAGTAATCAATAGAGGTTCACTTCCTTTAAATGAAATTTCACTTACTGCAAATACTCCATCAAAATGGGAGGTAAGCTTTTCTCCCTCCGAATTGGAAGAGCTTGAGCCTAGAAAAAGTGCAGATGTGATTGCTACTTTATCAGTTCCTAATAAAACTTTGGCAGGAGATTATGTAAGTAAGTTCACTGCCAAAAACTCAGAAAGCACAAGTACGGCAACCTATCGGGTGACAGTAAAAACATCCCTATTGTCTGGAGGTATCGGTATTTTGATAATATTGATCGCCGTAGGATTTGTTTATGTACTGATTCGAAAGTTCGGAAGAAGATAAAAAGGTCATGGATAAGCAGGTAATAGCGTTGAAAGGCCTTACGAAAAAATATGGCACTTTCACTGCGGTTAATGAATTGGATCTCACCATAAATAAAGGCGAAATATTTGGCCTGTTGGGCCCAAATGGGGCAGGAAAGACGACCACTATTCTGATGATGATGGGGCTTACTGAGCCCAGTGCTGGAACGGCTCATGTTTGTGGGGTTAATTCCACCAATGATCCCATAGCTGTAAAAAAAGTCGTGGGCTATATGCCAGACAATGTTGGGTTTTACGATAATATGTCTGCCTTGGAAAACCTGATGTATATCGGGGAATTGAATGGGATTCCACGCAGTGAAGTCGAAAAAGACGCCATAGCCGTAATGGAAATGGTAGGCTTGCCAGAAGAGGCCATTCATAAAAAAACAGCAGCCTATTCAAGAGGAATGAAGCAACGCTTAGGTTTGGCAGAAGTGCTTATCAAAAAACCTCAGGTTGTGGTATTGGACGAACCTACTTTAGGTATTGACCCGAGTGGGGTTAAAGAGTTTTTGTCTCTTATTTTACGGTTAAGTAGGGAAAAAGGACTTACAGTTTTGCTTTCATCCCATCACCTTCATCAGGTGCAGCAGGTTTGTGATAGGGTTGGGATTTTTGTGAAAGGTGAACTTCTGATCGAAGGGGATATCGCTTCGCTTTCTAACCGCCTTTTTTCTGGTAAATCCTTTGAGGTAAATGTAACCTTCAAAAACCCCATTGACCTGCCATGGAAAGATGAAACAGAGTTACTTCAGTTACCTTCTATTGAGGAAATTTCCGTTGATTCCCATGATGTTTGGATATCAGGAAGTGAGGATATTACACCTGATATTGTCCGGTTTTTGGTGGAAAAAGGATATCCTATCACAGGGGTCCAAAAGAAAGAATATGGACTAGAGGATATTTATCAAAAGTATTTTGAAAACAATATAAAGGAGACTATAAATCAATGAAAGGAATCATAAATGCGTTGGATAAGAATGCTTCTATGCGCGATGAAAATCAGCGGAACCCCTTTTGGATATTGGTGAGAAAGGAGGTAGCTGGTCATATTCGCAGTTGGAGGTTTATTATTTTATTGGTACTTATCGTGCTCACCTTTTGGGGGGCAACTGCGGTGGCCATGAACAATATTAAAGACACCGTGGCAAAGGTCAAAGATATGGAAAGCCTTTTCTTGTACCTTAAAATACTGACAACTACAGAAGGGACATTGCCACCGTTTCATGTTTTTCTTAATTTTTTAGGCCCCTTATTGGGAATCAGCCTTGGCTTTGATGCCATTAATTCGGAACAACAAAACGGTACATTGACACGGATTATGGCTCAGCCCGTTTACCGTGACAATTTGCTTTTGTCCAAATTTGTCAGCTCCCTGCTTCTGGTAGGAACCTTGTTGCTCTCACTCTCTTTGTTGATGATTGGAGGAGGAATGCTCATTACTGGGGTAATGATAGAAATTGAAGAGCTGGTAAGAATTCTATGTTTTATGCTGCTCTGTACTGTTTATGTAGGCTTTTGGCTAGGACTTTCTATTTTACTTTCCATTGTCTTTAAACAGGCATCAACTTCTGCACTTACAGCTATTGGCATATGGTTGTTTTTCACGGTATTCTATCAGATAGTTATCAATATGGTGGTTACCATGCTAACCTCAGGTTCTGGTGAATTGTCTCAAATGCAAGTAATGCACCTCAATGAAATGATATTGAATTTTCTCCGACTTGCACCAAGTCAACTCTATGCAGATGCTACCACTACCTTGTTAATGCCTTCTGTTAGGAGTTTGGGGCCTGTTACCATGGAACAAATGGCTGGGGCCATTCCTTCACCACTTTCAATCAGAGATAGCCTGCTGATTGTTTGGCCACAGTTAACAGGGCTGTTAGCAGCTACTTTACTTTGCTTTGCCTTTTCTTATTACCTATTTATGAGAAGAGAAATAAGAACCTAAGCATCTCTTTTTTCCTGTTTTATATAAATAAAGCTGTTTGGAGGTTTTAACTATGCTACAGATGGATGAAATCTTCAAACAGCAACGAAGTGGCTGATTTTAAAGCGATTTCAGAACGTAATAGAATGTCTATTGCATATTTCGGGTTAAAATTGAAGCAGTAAAATAAAGTCGAAACAATTATAATTTAAACCTTTGAAAGGCAGCATTAGTATTTGTTAATAAATACCGTATTCCTTGTCTACAATCGGATACACTTGGAGAGTATAAAGGGTCAGGCTTTTTCCGGCCTTCAAAGCTTATGGTTTTTGGAGCAGTATGGAGGGCGTTAAGAAAAAGAGTTAGCTCCTCAAAGAGATCCACTCTTTTTTAGGCTGTAATGCTGCTTCAAAAATCAAATGATGGCGCCGTATATGAAGTCTATTCTACAATTCTTTTCCATCATTTGAAATAAGATTTGACAGCCTTGACTTTTTTGGTTCGTTTTTGGGTCAAGCCAAAAATGAACAGAGAAAATGAGCAAAAACAGCTATCATGTCCCAGAATGTTGGTCTTCAACGTAAATAAAACCACCTTATTAAATTGAGTTAGATGGAATTATGCAATAGGTCTTCTGTTACATGGTGAAACCACTTCAAAATAGCCTGATTTTCTTGTGGTTACATCCTTGATTACGAATCCTATTACATAATCCGAGTTAATGGAAAAAGAATTCCATAACTTTGCTAAGCAAATTAACTAATACGGAAATTTTATTTTCGAACAATAGGTAGCCAGAAAATGGAACAAATAAACATAAGGCACTTTTTTATCATGAGGTTATTCATAGCCGTAATGATACCTATTGTGCTTTCTCTATCCATACTGCCTTGTTGCCCTCCATCGGAAAGCTGCGCGGATGATGTTCGTCATTCTTGTACTGAGGATCCTGTACAAGGTGCTTTTCCCAGCTCGGGATTATGTTCTCCCTTCTTTACCTGTGGCCATTGTCCGGGCTTTGTATTTCAGCAAGTTGAATTCCCTCCCTTAACTTTTCAGGAGGTAAATGAAACCATTTCTGGAAATAGACCAGAATTCAAGCCTTTTATTCTAGTTAAATCCTTTTTCAAGCCACCAAAGGCTTAATCTACCTATACTAAATTGAGGTAATTTAAACCAGAATACTGACTTCTATTGGTAAAGATTTTGTCATTATTATTGCAGAAAATAGCGCAACAAAATGGCCAAAATTATTTTATTCTCGTGGTTTTCCCAAGGGCTTACACCCTTGGCTAATAAAGTTTTACTTGAAAATCAATATAGAAGGAAGGTTGAAGCTAAAATGAGCTAGATGGATTGGTCATTGCTTATTTTCGTTTTAAATGCCCACCATAATTTTTCAATCAATTAACTATTAATTAATTACAGTGAAACACATTGTCACCATACTGTTATTGCTTTGCCTTTATGGCACTGCTTTGGCACAAAATACATTTACCGCTACGATCAAGGATGAGGAATCAAAGGAAGCCTTATTTGGGGTGTCTGTTTACTTCCCACAATTGGAGAAAGGGGCATCCAGTGATATAAAGGGAGAAGTTTCCATAGATGAAATCCCGAATGGTACTTACACAATCCTAATAACGCACTTGGGTTATGAATCCATAAAATTGGAAAAATCCTTTCCCATCAATCAGCAAGAAGAGCTGACGCTATTTATGGAACATGGGCATGAGGAAATGGAAGAGGTGGTCATCTCATCCACAAGGAGCAGCAGAACCATAGAAGATATTCCTACAAGAGTAGAGGTTATCGCGGGGGAGGAACTTGCGGAAAAAGGAAATATGAAACCGGGTGATATACGTATGCTACTGAACGAAAGCACAGGGATACAGACCCAACAGACTTCAGCAACCAGTTACAACTCGAGCATTAGGATTCAGGGACTTGATGGGAAGTACACCCAATTACTTAGAGATGGACTTCCACTGTATTCCGGTTATTCGGGTGGTCTAAGTCTGATGCAGATTGCCCCTCTTGATCTCAAGCAAGTAGAAGTAATCAAAGGCGCTTCTTCTACACTCTATGGTGGAGGAGCCATTGCAGGCTTGGTAAACCTAATTTCTAAAACTCCCGGTGAGGACCGAGAGCTTAATTTTATGGTGAACAGGACCTCTGCTTTAGGCTTGGATCTTAGTGGTTTCTATTCGGAAAGGTACGGTAAGATTGGAACCACCGTATTTGCTTCTTATAATAAGGGGACAGCCTATGATCCAGCAGGCATAGGACTTACAGCTATTCCTGAATTTGAACGGTATACCATCAACCCTCGGATGTTTTGGTACCTCGATGAAGCTACGGAAATTAACCTTGGCTTTAACTTTACTACTGAGGATAGGCTGGGAGGCAATATGGATTATGTCGCCGGCAAAACGGAGTCCGGATATTTTGAGTCCAATGAAACGGATCGCTTGTCTACACAGTTTGATGCTACCCATCGTTTTTCCGACCATTCCCGCATTCAACTGAAAAACAGTATTAGTTTTTTCGATAGGTCCATAGCTATACCCAGCTATGTCTTTAGTGGGAAGCAAGTGTCCTCCTTTTCAGAACTGAATTATGTCACCTTCGGCGATAAGATGGAATGGATTGTAGGGGCTAACCTATGGACCGAAAACTTTGATCAAAGACGGGGCGATCCGGACAATGACCTGGGATTTTCCAACACGACTACAGGAGCTTTCGTCCAAAATACCTGGAACATGGCTGCACAATGGACCCTGGAAACTGGATTGAGAGGCGATTACCAAAGTCAATATGGAGCCTATCTGCTTCCCCGCTTTTCATTGCTGTATGAACCCAATGAAAGAATTACTTTCAGGACAGGAGGGGGACTTGGGTATAAAACACCCACCCAGTTTACCGAAGATACAGAAAGGCTGCACTTCCGAAATATTCTACCTATAGACTTTTCGGAAACCAGTGCAGAACGTTCTACAGGGATTAATTTGGATGTCAATTACAAATGGCCCGTAACAGGTGATTTAAGCCTAAGTACAAATGCCCTACTGTTTTATACACAGATCAATGACCCTATGCTATTGCAGTCAAACAATAACGGCATGTATGCATTCACCCAGCCCAAAGGGTACATCAATACCCAAGGTTTGGAAGCCAATATGAAATGGAGTTACCATGATTTTAAGCTTTTCGTAGGGTATACCTATGCTGATGTTAATGAACATTATGACAATGAAGAAAGCGAATACCCTTTGGTGGCCAAACACAGGCTGAACAATGTATTGATGTATGAAAAACATGGGAATTTCTGGATCGGGCTGGAAGCTTACTATTTCAGTCCCCAAAAGCTTTCAGATGGCAGTACTGGGAAATCCTATTGGATTATGGGCATCATGTCTGAAAAGAAAATCGGAAAGTATTTTTCCCTCTTCCTGAATTTTGAAAACATGTTGGATACCCGTCAGACCAGGTTTGATACGATTTACACAGGTAACATTAGCGATCCTCAGTTCAGAGATATTTATGCCCCCGTGGATGGTTTTGTGATCAATGGAGGGTTTAAGCTTAGTTTATAACCTTTACCCATTGAAAGCCGAATAGAGAATTGAAAAGAGAGTAAAGGTCTTGTTGGTATTGTTGTGATTTATTGACAACCATACCGACAAAACACCTTTGCCTTCGACAAGCTCAGGCGCCGGTCATTCGACAAGCTCAGGCACCGGTAAACGATCACCTTCTCATCCCACCACCATCTCACTCGATCACCATATCACTGATCACTCCATCACTACATGGAATTTACTGATTATCAGGTACGATTTTAAATGATTTTTTTGCCGCGTAGGTTCTTCCTAGCCAGTCCTTGGCAAGAACTTCCACGGTATGTTCTCCTAAGGGGAGATCGGAAGGAATTCTGCCACTCCATATATGGGAAGAGATCAAAGCAGTGGATGGTCTTATTCCCCATGGAAGTTCTTCTGCATGGTCCCATTCATGTAGGATATCCAACAAAAATTTGTCGTATTCGGGTACAAGTTTTAAAGCTGTCCATTCGCCTTCGTCCACCCTGTATTTCACACTGTCTCTAGGTGTTCCCTGGAAAAAGTTTACGGTAATCTCCCCTCTGTATTTTTTTGCTTGCGGTACAATTTTGGGCATATGAATACTCATTTTCCAGTCGTTTTCTCCAGAAGGAACATATTCATAGCTGTAGGTATTGTTAGTTATATTAAGAAAGGCATAGCCTTTGGGTGTGCCGTCACGCATTATGCCTGAAGGGGTGCCATAGCTGTCTTTGGGGCCAATATAAATACCGCCTGAAGTGGCTCCGGGGTTGTAATGGTGATGAATACCTGCGTTGGGCCAACCTTCTTCGGTGGTGAAGAAATGGTGATTTTGGGAATGGGTGTGCCCAGAAAGAGAGAGGGTGTATTGATAGCCCTTTAACAAATTAAAGAGTTTTTGTCGGTCTCCTTCCCTGAATTGATCCGGTCCTTTTTCAAACTCATAAATGGGAATATGAAAAGCCAATACGATAAGCTTGTCTTTTGAAACATGTTTTAGATCGTTTTTCACAAATTCCAGTATGTCATTTCTAAAACCGCCTATATAGCTGCCTTGTCCGGAAGGGTTGGGGGTGATTACATCATCCAATATGATAAAGTGGGCATTGGCATAATTCAGCGCATAATTGGTAGGGCCAAAGCTGGCCTCATAGGTTTCATCTGAGAGTTTGTCTTCCTTATAGCTGTTGGTGTCGTGGTTTCCCAGCAAATTGTACCATGGAATTCCTATTTTTCCAAGTGATTGGATGTAGTTGTCAAATAAATTTCTAGCACCAAGGTCACCCAGGCTTATGCCAAAGGCAGCTCCTTTGCCCCCGATAAGCTCAGAAATTATGGCTTTCTCAAAATAACCAGCATTGGTAAGGTCATCGGCTTGGGGATCTCCAAATAAGAGTACCGAGAAATTCGGGTCTTCTTCCTGCGCAATCAATGGGAAATCTACTGATTTGGGTAGTTTGCCCGTGGGAAGAATCCTTTTTTCACCAGTATCCGGTGACCCATTGGGCTTGTGGATGTAAAAAAATTGAGGCTGATTGTTGGCGTCTACTGGCACAGCATAGCCTGCAGGCTTAATAACTGAAACGATCATGTCATCATTTGCGGGTAGGCTATAGCTTCCATCTTCATTGCTCAGACTTACCTCTTTGCCATTGGTAACCGCTACGCCTTTGATGCCTTTTTCATTTCTTTCCTTGATCGCATTGTTATTGCGGTCTTCGAATACATAGCCCGTAACAGTTTCTTGGGCAAGTACAGAGGAAAAGCTGGAGAGTTGTATTAAAAATAGGGCAGACAAAATGCCTGAACGTAGCATTGGTATTATTGTAAACATGGTTTTGAAATGAATTTATATTGTGGGAATAAAGTACAATTGAAAAGTTAGATGCTATTGAAGGCTTAATTCCGAAATCTATAAGCGTAAATTAAACGTAATGGATAGCTAATTTCAGTAATTACAAATCTATTGTTTTTTTTATTTTTATCGACATTATGAAATTGTGAATGTTTGGAGTGTTAAGAATTTGGCAATGAAAAAATGGTCAATTTTCTATTTAGCACTGCTTTATGGATAGATCCGGTAAAGAACAACTTTTTTATTAAGCTTTAATTTTCCTGTTGCCTAATATAAGCAAACTGTTCCAGAACACAGGAATAACATCAATAGGCTTGTATTTTAAGCCCTGGGAATTGATGGTTTTTTCCTCTAGTTTGAAAAGTATTAATATTCCTGAGAAAAGTGAGGGGACTGTTTTTTGGTTTTTTTGACAAAAAAAAGTCCCAAATTGAATAAATCAACTTGGGACTAGGACTGTTGGCCGACCAGGGCTCGAACCTGGACTCTTCTGGACCAAAACCAGACGTGTTGCCAGTTACACCATCGGCCAATCATAAGTTTTAAAAAGACTTGCTCTTTTTTAGTGACACAAATGTAGCAGGTCTTTTTTTTTAATGCAAATCCCATTTCAAAGAATTTTCCCTCGAATGCTTTAAAGGCCTAATTCTCAGAAACAAATTTTACCTATTTTCTGAAATAAAGTTTGATTTATTTCAAATTGGGAGATTTTGAGGTCTCCTACCCATGAATTTTGATTTTCTCTGCAAAACGAGTCCTTTAATTATCTGGGTAATTTGCCTTACAAACCTGTCATACTCACCTTGGCATAATTGTCATTTGAAAGTTATTGATTCGTGCTCAATTTGCCATTGATTTTAATTCAAGCCAATTGTTATTTCCATAATTATTTCTTTCATGTCGATCAAATCACCCATAATTGTCCTATTTCTTTTCATGATTTCCACCTCAGGTGTTTTTGCACAACAGCAATTTACCGGGACCATCATAGATAGCCAAACCAAAGAGCCTTTGTTTGGTGCTTATGTATTTTTGAAAAATATGGACGGAGAAACCTTGAAGTCCAGCTATACAGATTTTGATGGTAAATTTAAAATTGATAGGCCTATAGTTAAAGACTTTCTGATAGAACTTTCTTTTATCGGTTATCAAGTATTTCAAAAAGAAATCAAATCTCCTGAAAGCAGTGATTTGGGAGTTTTTGAGATTGTTAGTGATGGCCAAGAGCTAGAAGCGTTCGAATTGTCCGCTGATGCACTTACTGGAGAGGTCAGGGGAGATACGGTAGCATTCAATGCCAATGCTTTTAAAACCAGACCACAAGCTGATGCGGATGAGTTGGTTCGAAAGATGCCCGGTGTGGTGATCCAAAACGGAGTCATTGAGGTTCAAGGGGAGGAAGTAAAGGAAGTCTTGGTCGATGGAAGGCCTTTCTTTGGTGATAACCCTGCTGCAGCTTTGAAAAATCTTCCAGCTCAAGTTGTATTAAAGATTGAGTTTTTGGACCAAGGGAGTGAAGAGTCTAAGTTAACAGGCTTCGATGATGGGGAGACCATTAAAACAATAAATATCATTACGAAACCGGATATGCGTGCGGGTAGGTTTGGTAAGTTTTACGGAGGCTACGGTACAGACAATAATTATATTGGTGGAGGAAATATGAATTTCTTCAATGGAGCCAGAAGACTTTCCGTTTTAGGATTGAGTAATAATATCAACCAGCAGAATTTTGGAGGAGATGAGTTGGGTAGTCTTGAAAGCAGTAGTGGAGGATCTAGTGACGGTCTAACTGTAGGAGAATTACCAGGGATAACAAATACCAATGCTCTTGGAGCCAACTTTTCTGATGAGTACCTGGATGAGAAACTTAAAGTTTCCGGGAACTATCTTTTCAATGACAGAGACAATGTATTGAATAGAACTTCATCCAGAGAATATATTTTGCCGGATGATAGCCTTCAATTGTACAATGAGGACAGAGATTACCATACAAAAACGCAAAGTCATAGGTTTAGTGCAAGGATAGATTATGAAATCAACGAAAAGCATGCTTTGGTTTTGAGACCCAGAATAGGTTTGGATTTTAGAAATTCTGTAAATCTTAGGGATTCATACAATCTCTATGATGAGAATACCTTCATTAATCGGAATCAAAATGAAACCACTTCTTCTCGCGAATCCATGAGTTTTTCGAATTCTTTGAATTACAGGTATAAATTTGATAAAATAGGTAGAGCATTCTCCACCTATATTTATACAAGTAAATACAACAGTGATAGTAATTCAGACTTAGTGGCTGTAACTACGAATTTCCAGGATTCCAATGTTGATTCCTTAATCCAATTCAAACAAAACAAGTACAATAGCTTTTATTATAATGCAGGTTTGAATTTTTATGAACCTTTAAGTGAAAAATCTAGGCTTCGATTTGGATACCGAGTTTCAAACAATAATTCTGATACCAACCAAGATGTTGAAATTAAGGAAGCGGAAACAGGTTTGATAGAGATTGACAGCACCTTGACCAATAGGTTTGAAAATAGTTATATCACACATAGGGGTGGAGCTGGTTATAGTTTTAAAACAGAAAAGCTTTCTTTTTTCACCAACCTAAATTATGAGGCTGCTTATATTGACAGTGACAGGTTGTTTCCAGGCTTTGAAAATACTCAGCGAACATTTTCCAATTTCCTTCCTAGGGCGGTAATCAATTACCAAACAGGAGAATTCAGTAATATTAGAATTGATTACAATACCGATACAGATGCACCTTCTATCGGACAATTGCAGGATGTTATCAGCAATGCCAATCCATTGCAACTTTCAACTGGTAATCCAGAGCTAAATCAAGAATACAGCCATAGGCTCTTTACCAGGTATAGGATTATTAATCCTGAGACCAATCGCTCCTGGATGTTTTTCCTTTATGGAAATATCAGGAATGATTATATAGGTAATGAGACTTTTATTGCTACTCAGGACACCCTGATTCAGAATGATGTGACCTTGGCCCAAGGAGGGCAATTTACAAAACCTGTAAACCTTGACAATTATTATGTTTTCCGAATTTATGGAAGTTATGGTTTTCCACTAAAATTCATGAAAAGTAACTTAAGTATTAATTCTAGCTTTAGTACGCGGAACAGGCCAGGTATTATCAATGGGCAATTGAATAACAATAAAAACACCTCCTACAGACAGGGAATCAATCTAAGTAGTAATATTAGTGAAAGTATTGATTTTAATCTGTCCTCCAGAGGAACATTTAATTGGGTTAGGAGTAGTTTACAAGAGAGTTTGGAGAATAATTATTATACGCAGAGTACCAAGGCTGACCTGTTTTGGAATTTTGTTGGAGGAGTTTTCGTAGGTACGAGTGTAAACCATCAGCTATATACTGGCTTGGGTGATGAATTTGATCGAAGTATCCTATTGACAAATATGGATATAGGCTATAGAATTCCGCCTAGTAATAAAACCGAACTGAAACTTACCGTTTTCGATTTGTTCAATCAGAATGCAAGCATTAGTAGAAATGTAACAGATGTCTATATTGAGGATGTTAGAACTCAGGTTTTAAGACAGTTCTTTATGCTTACGGTTACCTACAATCTTCGAAGATTTGGAGGTTACGACATGGCCCTGTAATTGGAGATAAATTTGAGATTAATTCAATAGGTGACTCAATAATGGGGCGCCTATTTTTTGTTGATTATTTCAACTTTATAGATTTGTATAAAATCGTCTTCCTTTTCAGTATTTAATTTGGATAACCACCATAGCTTTCCGTCGCGCACCAAAAATTGACGGTGATTTAATTTATCGGGCAAGGCTAAGCTTTGTATGGTTTCCCCATGATGGTTCATAAGAAAAAGGGTATTGGGGTATTTCCCTTCCATTTTATATTTTTCTTTGTTCATAGAATCGTATCCTGGGTTATAGGAGGCGATCAAATAATCTTTGTAAGCTTTAAGGGTATAAGTACGGCCTGCAGACATATCGATAGCGATGGATTTGGGATCTGCCTTTCCTCTATCTTCTCCTTCACCCATTGTGTAATTGGGGTAATCAATGTGTTTCCTGTCTAGCAATTGGTGTGGTGAATGAATGTCATACACGTTAAGGTGGGGATCCGTTCCGGCAATGACAAACAATTTATCTTCAAAGATGGTAAAGCAAGGATTCATTTCCGAAATTTCATAGGACCGTCTTGAGTTCCGGAAAGGACTGTTTTCTTCAAGATTGATAATCCGTTCGGCAGTTCCTTTCTCGGGATCAAATTTCACTAGTAGTTGAAATTGATCATAATATTCGTCTTGTGTTTTGTTATATTCATCCCATGCCACGAGCCCTTTTTGAAACAATATTCCATGGTGTTTCATCAATTCCGAATCTGCGGCAGCTCGTCCTGCAAAGAAAGGAACCTCTTCCTCAAATGGTTTGTGCTTGGCCAGATTTCCTTTTGAATCAAATTCGAAAAAGCCCTTTTGTGACACGAGAGAAATGTGTTCGTTTTCTTTAATATTGGCGGAGCTCCATAAAAATCTGCCGTAGCTATCCTTTTGGTCACCACCTTTGTCCATGTTTAGTAAAGGATTGCCATTGAAATCGGTCATTAAAGTGATGCCTCTTTGCCTGTCATGAAGCAGTAGTCTTTCCATTTTGGGCTGGATATTCATTAAATCAAGTAATCCTAAATAATCGATGCGTATGCTATCGGTAATTTCAATTGATAGGTTTGTAGGCGTTTGCGTTTTTCCTTCTTGGCAGGAAAGTAGTAGGAGTGATAGGACGCCAATAGATAGTAAGGTTAGGTGTTTGGATACGTTCATGGTATTTTTTTACAACTGAAGTAATAATTACACACCTAATTAACGAGGTTGTTTACGGTGTTTTTTTTTTTTTTAACCTTCTTAAATTAAACGAAGTAGCTCATGGGTTGATTTCTGGAACTAGCTCATATGGCCTTTGATTTTTCTAGATGAGTTGATGAATAATGGTTTTTTCATCCGTATTTCCATAATAATGGAAGGATATTGTCAATCTGTTTGGTTTTTTATTATATAGCTTTCAGAATGTTAGGATAAAAATTGAAAATTAATGCTTAATAAATTTGATGTATCATAAAGTCAGATCGTATATTTGGAAAAAGATAAAAAGGTCTTTTAATGTCAAAATCTTATTCATTCATTTAAACCTGTAAATACATGCTCTCAAAATCACAAGCACGGGCATTTTTCCTTGGAGGTACGGTGGTAACCTTTCTAATATTCATTGGATTGACCATTTATTCACTTGCCCCAGGAAATGACCAAACCAATCATGAGTTAATCACCGATCAGGTGATCAAGGGAAAACATTTGTGGGAAACCAACAATTGTATGGGTTGCCATTCCATTCTAGGTGAGGGTGGTTATTATGCTCCCGAATTGACTAAAGTAGTGGAAAGGCGCGGTGCACCTTTGATCAAAGCCATCCTGCAATCGCCTGTTCCCTGGGCACCCAACGGTAGAAAGATGGTGGCCTATGAAATGACTGACGAAGAAGCCGAAGCCATGGTGGCTTATTTTAATTGGATCGGAGGAATAGATCTTAATGGATTTGAAAGGATTGTTTCCCCATTAGCAAAAGACAAAAAATAAACAATTGCCTTATGAAATATAAATCACAAAAAGTAGCCTATTGGTTTTTTGCCTTGTGCATGTTGCTCTTTTCTTTGCAAATAGTTTATGGTTTTATCATGGGGTTTGCCAGAATAGGCTTCGATGTACTTCATGAGTGGATACCATTCAACACCGCAAGGGCGGTCCACACCAATTTACTGGTTGTTTGGTTGTTGACAGGATTTATGGGCGCAGCCTATTATATAATACCAGAGGAAGCACAGCGGGAGTTGGTAAGTGTAAAATGGGCCTATATCCAATTGATATCCCTTGCCGTTGTAGGCGTTTTGGCCATCACCGGTTACCATTTTAATATTTGGGAAGGCCGTAAATTTCTTGAAATCCCAAGAGAGCTTGATTATCTGGTTGTAGTCAATGTGCTTCTGTTCCTAGGGATTATTTTAATGACCCTTTTTAAAGGGAAGCGACAAACCACTACTGCCATGGTGCTGACCATGGGTTTGGTCTTTGCAGCCTTATTGTACCTACCCGGAATGATTTGGTTTGATAGTCAGGTGACAGATTCTTTTTTCCGTTGGTGGGTTGTGCATCTTTGGGTAGAAGGTGTTTGGGAATTGATTATGGGTGGTATTCTTGCCTTCCTGCTTATCAAACTCACTGGAGTGGATAGAGAAGTAATTGAGAAGTGGCTGTATGTAATTGTTGGACTTACCTTCCTATCAGGAGTTTTGGGTACCGGACACCATTATTATTATATAGGAGTGAACAAAATCTGGTTGGTAGTAGGAGGGATTTTCTCAGCACTTGAGCCTTTGGCTTTCTTGGCAATGGCCCTGTTTGCGGTGTACATGTACAGAAAAGGTGAAAAAAATCACCCCAATAAAATCGCTTTGTTTTGGACCATTGGTGCTGCCATTGTCTCCTTTATAGGCGCGGGGCTATTGGGTTTTGCCCATACACTTCCTCAGACCAATTTGTATACACATGGAACGCTAGTGACTGCCATGCACGGTCATTACGCCTTTTGGGGTGCTTATGCAATGATTGTTCTGGCAATTATCAGCTATGTCATGCCCAATATCACAGGTAGAAAACGTCATGACAATACGAATGGCCACCTGGCATTTTGGCTTTCCAATATAGGTATGCTGGGTATGGTGGTAGCCATGGGAGTAGCCGGAGTGGTTCAGGTTTACCTTGAAAGACGTTTGGGAATGGACTTTATGGTTGCCCAAGAAGAGGTGAAAATACATTTTGTAGTGATGCTTATCAATGCATCTCTTTTCACTACAGGCATTGGCCTTTACATTTATGAATTTATTAAATACGGTAGACCTACAGATGAGGCCCTGGAAGAAGCACTTGACGATGAGCAGGTGCTGGTGAAATAAAAGCTGGTTTCCAGCTCTTATGGGATTTTATTGGTCATGCTTTTTATAAAAATCAATCTAAGGCCAAATCGTTCTCTGCAGCGGTTTGGTCTTCTAATACCTTCAAAAACAGCATTTATGATTGCCATAGCACCTTATTACCTTGAAACACAAAAGGAGTCGGAAGTTTTTCAGCACGCTTTTAAAAATAAATTGCCCTTATTAATCAAAGGTCCTACAGGTACAGGAAAGTCAAGATTTGTAGCCTATATGGCACATGAACTTGACAAAGCCTTGATTACCATTAGCTGCCATGAGGAGACTTCTTCAACGGATCTTATTGGACGCTTTATCATTAAAGGAGCTGAGACGGTCTGGCAGGATGGTCCTCTAACCACCGCAGTAAAGGAGGGAGCATTGCTTTACCTTGATGAGGTGGCCGAGGCTCGGCCTGATATCATCGTGGCCATTCATTCCCTTACGGACCATAGACGAGAATTGTTTATAGACAAACTAGGGCTAACCATTAAAGCCCACGAGGATTTTATGTTGGTGGCCTCCTTTAACCCCGGTTATCAGAAAGGATTCAAAGAATTGAAGCCTTCCACTCGACAGCGCTTTTTAGCCATTTCTTTTGAATATCCTGATGCCAAAAAGGAAATTGAAATCCTTATGAATGAAAGTGGTATCAATAAGGATGATGCCAAAAAACTTGTAGCCATAGGGCAGAAAATCCGAAACCTCACGGAATTGGGATTGGCAGAAACAGTTTCTACCCGGCTTTTGGTGGATGCCGCCAAACTGATAGAAAGTGGACTTCCCAAGAGGCTGTCTGTAAATGTAGCTGTAGTGCAGCCTTTGAGTGATGATGCCGATACGATTCAAGCCTTAAATGATCTGGCAGGCTTGATGATTTAATCATAAACCCGAAACATGCAAAAGAAAAGGGGCAACCATTTCAGCTATAAGCATACCTAAAAACACTAGAATAACTTTATACCATGGGATTTGAGTTAGATGAATGGATTTATGGCAAGTTTGTCAGGTATTTCAAGAAAAGTAGACTTGCTGCTGAAGAAAGGCTGGAAAACAAGGTCGATCTTGAAAGTATCAAGCCTAGACTAACTTTTTTGGCCAGGGCGATCACAGGTAAAGCCATTACTGTTTTTCCTGCAGAGCGTGAGGGAGGGTATAAAAATGAAAGCTATTTTCTACCGGTTTCGTTTGCCTTACTCCCCACCTGGGAGGAGAATTTATTCTTCTATTTTTATAGAACAATATTTTTAAGCATTCAGCAAGACCTGGGTGCCTGCTGGGACAAAGAAGTGGATGACCTTACGCTATCCCGTCAAATGGCTGAACAGATTGCCCCTGAGATTTTGGAAAAGATGAAGGAGACCTATCCGGCTGTTTTTCATTTTCACAATAAGGCAAAAGACATTTTTACCCAACAAACCAAACCAGAAGAACCCTCAGATTTCACCTGGTTTTACGGCAAATGGATGTGTAGTATATCGGAAACATCAAAAAGCCCATTAGAGAATTTTGATGATCAAACGAAAAAGGGTAAAGAAACGACCCCAACTACTACCTTGAGTGCTCGTGCCGTAGAGGAGGTCAAGAATTTGAGCTTGGATAAAAAGCAGCAGGAGGATTATGTATTGACCCATAACTTTGAGAAAGTTGAAACGGCAGAAGAAGCAAATGGGGTGTGGAGAGATTTTGATGGCAAGGATGAACTGGAAGAGCATCAGGAGGCCTTGGAGGAAATTAATATGCGATTTACTGTGCGTGTGGATGATACAGCTCATTCGGTCTATCAAGCAGATTTTATAGAAAATACCACCCTAGCAGAAAGTGCTTCAAATGACGAGAAGGGCTTGCACTTAAAATACGATGAATGGGATTTTAAAAAGCAACAATACAAAGTAGACTTTTGTAAAGTCTATCCAAGATTGCAGGTGCAGACAGACACCGAATATTACAAAAGAACAATTGCCAAAAATGCTTCCACCTTGATGGGTTTGAGGAAAATGCTCACCTCTGTCAATAATAAAATGTTGCAGCTAAGGAGGCAAAATCAAGGTGAAGAATTTGATATTGATGCACTGACGGACCTTTATACAGATGTGCATGCCCGAAAGACTCCCTCCGAAAACATTTATGTTTCCAAGCGCAAAAAGGAAAAGAGCATCTCTATTCTTTTGCTCTTGGATGTGAGTCTTTCCAGTGATGGTTATGCTGCCAATAGCCGTGTTATTGACGTTGAAAAGGAAGTTTCCATTCTATTTGGGGAGATTTTACATGAGTTTTCTATCGATTTTTCCATTGATAGCTTTTACTCCAAAACGAGAAATTACTCCACTTACCTCACCTTGAAGGATTTTGACGAGCCATGGGAGAAAGCCAAACACAAGATAGGAAGTGTGGAACCTCAGGGGTATACACGAATTGGTGCAGCCTTACGGCATGCAGGGGCAAGATTGGATGATAGGGAGAGCAGAAATAAATGGGTCATTTTGATTTCGGACGGGAAGCCGAATGATTATGACAAGTATGAAGGGAAATATGGGATTCAGGATGTGAAGCAAGCCTTGCGAGAATTAAATGAAAGAAAAATCAATTCCTATGCATTGGCCATAGAAGCACAGGCGAAGTATTATTTACCTCAAATGTTTGGGCAGAATCACTACCAGATATTGACCTCTCCTGTGGAACTGATGAAGTCGCTGGTAAAGCTGTATGAGAAGATTAAACACCAATAAGTAGAGAAAGAAAAAGAACACAATCAGTATGGAGCAAATGCAGGAAAAAATTTCGTTTAAAAATATTTATTATCCTCCAGGTGGAATAATGCTCTGGATCATAATTTTTCTGGAACTAGGCACTTTCGGTCTTGGACTGTTAGGTTTGGCTTATTATGGCGCCCTGACTCCTGAGCTATTTCATGAAGCAAGAATGCATCTAAATACACTTTTAGGCACCAGCAATACTTTGATTTTATTGGTCAGTGGATACACCATGGCCAGGGCAGTGGCTGCTTTTAGAAGTGGAGACAAGCAAAAAGCCAAATGGTTGATAAAAATAACCCTAATTGGCGGGGCTTTATTTTTAGCATTGAAAAGCTATGAGTACTATGAGAAACTTGCTTCTGGATTAGAAATGTGGGACAATATGTTTTACACTTTTTATTGGTTACTCACCGGTTTTCACCTTGTGCATGTGGTGGTAGGGATGGTTATTTTAGGCTATATGTCTTTTAAAATAGATGCCAGAAAATCACCTACCGACGAGCTGGATCTGGAGTCAGGCGCAGCCTTTTGGCACATGTGTGACTTGATATGGCTATTGTTGTTTCCCTCACTTTATTTGATTTTCTAATGAAAAATACCCAGGAAATTACCTTGTTTGTTTTGATCGGATTAACCTTGCTTACAGCCGCTGCTGCAAATTTTATTGGTGAAAAGGCTGCCTATCTCCCTTTGCTTATAATGGGAATAGCAGCAATTAAATTCTTATTGGTTGCTTTTCAATTTATGGAGCTAAAAGAAGCCCATCGATTTTGGAAAATTCTCACGGCAGTAGTTGGTGTTTCTTTGGCCTTTTTAATAGGGGTTTTGGCCTAATTTTTCTCGAAGTATTAAGCAGAAAAAAACAGGGTTTACATTTTTTAATTTAAGGAAGTCTAAAAAGAATCTCATTCAAATTAACAGGTTCAGTTTGTTCAAAATGTTTTTAGGGTGTGAATAGAAATGGTTAGCTTTAGGTTTATAAGGTTACCCCTATGAAACTGAAAGGCTTTTATGGAAACGCTTCTTAAAGAAATCAGAGCTTGTAGAATTTGCGAAAAACACCTTCCTTTAGGCCCTCGGCCGGTTTTATCTGCGCATTCGAAGAGTAAAATTCTAATCGTAGGGCAGGCTCCGGGTACCAAGGTGCATGTCAGCGGTGTGCCCTGGGATGATGTTAGTGGTAGGAATCTCAGGAACTGGTTGGACGTTGACGCAACACTTTTTTATGACCCCGAAGTTTTCGGGATAGTACCCATGGGTTTTTGCTATCCTGGAAGGGGCAAGGGTGGGGATTTGCCTCCTAGACCCGAATGTGCACCCGAATGGCATGCGGATTTGTTTCGTGAGATGCCAGCCATTCAATTGGTATTGTTGATAGGGCAGTATGCACAAAATTATTACCTGGGAAAGGAGAAGAAGAAAACCTTGACCGAAACGGTAAGGAATTACCAAAATTACCTTCCAAAGTTTTTTCCTTTGGTGCACCCTTCGCCTAGGAATAGAATCTGGCAAATGAAAAACCCTTGGTTTGAAGATGAAGTGGTGCCCGCCTTGCAAAATGAAGTGCATGCGCTACTGTGATTTGTTTTGAACCAATAAAATGTGCCATCTCTTTATTGCTCCCTTCGATTTGGGTTTCATTGTTGCTTAATGCGAGTTATTGTATTGTCTTATGTTTGGTTTTTGAAATTCTGTTTGTCTGTTTACTGAATTAACGTTATTTTGAGGCATGAAAAACTTGAGAAGAGATTTTTTAAAAAAATCAGTATTGGCGGCTGGCAGCCTTTTGACAATACCAACGATCATACCCGGATCGGCATTGGGTAAAAATGGCTTTGTGGCACCCTCAGATAGGATTAATCTGGGTTTTATTGGTGCCGGGAATCAGGCTGGAAATGATGTCAAAGACTTTTTAGCTGACAAGCGTGTTCAAGTGACGGCTGTTTGTGATGTCAATAAAAAAAGTTCAGGATATTGGAATGGCAAAGTTGCGGGGAGAGATTATATCATGCAAGTAGTGGATGAGCACTATTCAGAGAAAAACAAGTCCAGCTATCAATCTGCTATTGGCTATACTGATTTTAGAGAATTACTAGAAAACAAAGATATAGATGCTGTAGAAGTAGTCACTCCCGACCATTGGCATTCTATACCCGTGATGATGGCTGCTGCGGCGGGCAAACATATTTATTGCCAAAAGCCTCTTTCACTTACAGTAGAAGAAGGAAGGGCCATGAGTGATGCTGTCAAAAAATACGGTGTGACCTTTCAAACGGGCAGTCAGCAAAGATCCAGTTATCATTTCAGAAGGGTTTGTGAGCTGGCGAAAAATGGAAGGTTGGGAGATCTTCATACCGTCACTTGCGGACTTCCTGGGGGAACACCTGATTTTGGAAGAACAGGTCACTTGACAGAAACCATTCCAGTGCCCAAGGATTTTGATTATGACATGTGGCTAGGTCCTGCTCCTGAAGCACCCTTTAGTCCTTGTAGAACCCATGTAAACTTTCGTTGGAACCTGGACTACTCAGGTGGCAATGTCACAGATTGGGGAGGGCATCATCCCGACATTGCCCAGTGGGGAATGGGTACTGAGCTTACTGGTCCGGTAAAAATTCAAAATGCCCAAGCGGTTTGGTCAGATCATCCGGTTTGGAATACGGCTACAAGGTTTTATTTTGAGTGCATTTATGAAAATGGGATAAAGTTAATCATTCAGAGTGACAAAGACATGGGCGTGACTTTTCAGGGAACGGAAGGTTCGGCATGGGCTACAAGAGGAGACCATAAAATCAATCCTGAAAGTTTGAAGGACACCGTAATTGGACCTGATGAAACGCAACTGTATGTAAGCGATAACCATTTTGAAAATTTTATAGATTGCATTTATTCCGGTGAGGAAACAGTGGCTCCAGCAGAGGTAGGCCACCGGTCTATTACCCTTGCCCATTTGGGGAATATTGCCATGATGTTGGAGCAGGATCTGCTTTGGGATCCGAAAAAAGAACAGTTCAAAGATAACTTTGCAGCCAATCAGTTGCTTATGAGGAAAATGCGAGAGCCTTGGGCTTCTATTTATCGAAGTTTAAAAGTCTAATCATTATCTACTCGAGAATGTTTTTATATTACAATACCTGATTAAAGTCAGTTAATAGGCTGAGAAAATTAAGTCTTTTTGGGCAGGTATCTGGTTAATTTTGTAATTGATCTAAGGATTTTTCAAGTCTGGAAATAAATTAAAAATTACCAATATGTCCCTAATTCATAATTTCCATATCCCTGTAATGGGTTTGGGTTTTACAGTAGATACCCCACTTAAAGTCGCACGTTTTGGCATCTCATCTGTAGTGTCCATTATGGATGACCAGCTGTTGGAAGACATGCGTAGTCATTATACCAATACGGAGGAATTTGAGCCAATAAATGAAAAAGTTGATGATTCCAGAGCAAAACGAATCAAGGCTTACCTTAATTTTTTACAAAGTACTGTTGATGCTCAAGTTGAAGAATTAAAAAATCAAAACTTTGGAGAAGGGCAGGAGATAGACAAGTACTTTGATTTATTGCCCTTTGATCATCCTTTAAGCGCTCTGTATTTAAATATGCAGCTTGCTACAGGTAAAGAAAAACTTGACCTCCAAGAAGCATTAAGGGAGGCAATTGTCCCAGGTAGTATTGATGTCAATATAATGACCAAGGTGGACAAGCTCAATTACGATAAAGAGGGAAACGTATTACCTAGAGAGTATTCAGATGCTTTGCTTGCTTTAAAAGGCTTTGCAGAGAGTAATGTGAGAGGTGGAGTGGTTTTTTCTGCAGGCATGAATCCAGCCCTTTATGGCTATGCAGAGAAGTTCAAAGATTTTTTTCCTGATGAAAATGGTCTCATAAAAAAACCGATTATTTTAAAAGTTTCGGATTACCGATCTGCTTTGATTCAAGGAAAGTTTCTAGCAAAGAAAGGATTGTGGGTGGATGAATACCGAATAGAGTCCGGCTTGAACTGTGGAGGTCATGCTTTTGCTACAGATGGATTTCTTGCGGGGCCTATACTAGATAGTTTTAAAAATAATAGAGAAGGTCTTAAAGAAGAAATATTGACGATCTGTCAGGATGCTTTGAGTAAAAAGAATCAACCATTATTGCCATATAATATCAAACCCAAAATCACTTACCAGGGTGGTATCGGTAGTTCGGATGAAAACCGCATGTTGTTAGAAAAATACGAATTGGATGGCACCGGTTGGGGCAGTCCTTTCCTTTTGGTTCCTGAGGCCACAAATGTAGATGAAGAGACCTTTGACAAACTTCTGAAAGCCAAAAAATCAGATTTCTATTTGAGTAGGGCTTCTCCTTTGGGCGTGCCATTCAATAACCTGAGAACAAGCACTGCAGAAGCTCAGCGAAAGGAAAGAATTGCAAAAGGAAAGCCTGGAAGCCCATGCTATAAAAAGCTTCTTTCTTCAAATGTTGAGTTTACAGACAAGCCAATTTGTACGGCATCACGACAATACCAAAATTTGAAAGTCAAACAAAGGGAAGCAGGCGAGATTTCTGAAGAGGCTTTGACAGAAGTATTAGAAAAGGATTGCCTTTGTGAGGGTTTAGGTGCTCCTGCATTATTGAGCGCAGGAGAAACACCCCGAAGGAACCTTAAAGCTGTAACCATTTGTCCTGGCCCAAATTTGGCTTATTTCAAAGGCTCTTTTAGCTTAAAAGAAATGGTAGACCATATTTACGGAAAGGTGAACCTAACTTTAGATCCGGAACGTCCGCATGTGTTTGTGAAGGAATTGCAACTCTACTTGCAACACCTCAGAACAGATATTGAAAATGCCTTGCCTGAAAATGGGAAGAAAATGGAAGTGTATATCAATAAGTTCAAGAAAAATTTATCTGAAGGGATTGCCTATTACCAGGATATGAAATCTTCTTGGTCCATGGACAATGCTTTGGTTTTAGAAAGGGTAAAAGCTCAATTGGCTGAAATGAAGTTAAAATTGCAGCTTGTATAACGTTTTTTAATCAATTCTCTATTTTTTACACTATTGCCCTTTTTTAGATTTTAAATAATCGGAAAAGGGCTTTTTTGATTTTAATCCTGATGTGAATGCTGGAGTTAACGACCGGGGGGAGAAAAAAGGGTAGATGTACTTTGTAGGAAAGCGAATGAAAGAGGTATATAGCCTAAAAAAAATTCCATCAGTCCTGTAGTAATCCCATTGCAAGCGCACTTGAAATTCGATAAAAATTTATTGTTTAAACTAGATTTGATGAAGAGTTTGAAATTAACTATTTCATGTGATTTTTTGAGTTTATATTTGCCTGAGTTTATTACAGATTAATTGGTTAAAAAAACTTTTGTTTACTGTGAGGGGCTAATTATAGAGGGAAATGCCATAAAACCAATTTACCTTTAAACAAAAAAGAACTTTTTTATCAAATACTCCAATAAAAATATATTCAATGAATTCAGAGAAAGCATTTTTATGTCTTTGGTTATTTATCGGGTTATCCTGTTTTGGATGCATTACAGAGGAAGATGGGAAATTGGACAATAACAATCCGGTCATTGCCATTATAAGTCCTGCAATAGATCAGACATACGTTGCCGAGTGGGGAGGTGCCTGGCCTGAAGGGGAACCTGTGCTACTTGAAGCCAAAGGGATTGAAGATGTAAAGGTAAAGTCTATTCAGGTTACTGTTTCAATTAATATTGGAGATATTGTATTGAATAAGGTCCTTGAAAATCTGTCTGATAATAAATTGGAATTTACATTTTCGGAAAGTTTTACCGCTGAGGAAACAGGTGTTTATACGGTATTGTTTACTGTGATTGATTCCAGTGGAAATGTGGGGACTTCAACTGCCAGAACATTTACCTATTTATAATGGGTAGCTAACTGGTAGGGTATAAAAAACATATTTAACTTCTTTGATAGGATAAGTAAAAAGGTGTGATTTAGTTTAATATGACCATTAGTAAAGCTTTTATTTTTGATATGGATGGCGTTTTAGTCGATTCAGAGGGGTATTGGAAGCAGGCAGAATATGAAGTGTTTACTTCTTTGGGTGTTGAGGTAACGGATGAACAAGCAGACCTAACAAAATCCATGACCACTTTAGAGGTTACCCAGTTTTGGTACGAGAGATTTCCTTGGGGAAATGTCGCTTTAGAAGTAGTAGAACAGCTTGTTGTGTCAAGGGTTATTGCGTTAATTGAGTCTGAAGATTGTCTGATTGATGGTGTGAAATCCTTTATCGAAAAGCTTAAAGAAAAAAAGTATAAGATTGGTTTGGCAACAAATTCACCTCAAAGGATTATCCCTGTAGTATTAAAAAAATTGGATGCTTTGCATTTATTTGATGTAGCCCTATCCGCAGACTCAGAAATAAAAGGTAAGCCAGATCCTGCAATTTATTTCAGCGCGGCTGAAAAGTTAGGTGCTAATCCGGAGGAGTGCATAGTAATAGAAGATTCCTATTCAGGGATGCTGGCTGCGAAAAATGCAGGAATGAAGGTTATTGCTTTTACAAATGGAAGCAAAACCAAAGATTTTCAAATAGCAGACTTTCATATAGACAGCTTTGAAAGTGATAGGATAGAATTTTAAGTAAAATTTCAACCTTTTAATAAATTGGGCGTTTTTAGTTTCATTCAAATCCTTGTGGATCGCAAGTTTTTCTCCCATTTCCCCTTTATAAATCATCTAACTTTTTAAGAACCTTTCTTTAACTGAAAAGAGTCGTTTAAAAATTAAGTAAACAACATTTCTAGGGCCTTCCCGTAAGATGTGTTTTAGCAAACAGCAATTGGCTTGGATTAGCTTGTGTAGTAAAAGCCTCAATGAATAAACCCTTAATAGAGAGAAGATGTAAGTGCATTGCTATTGCCTACTGATCTTAATCCAGCATTGAGAAACTTAAAAAACGTAAAATGACAAAAAGAATATTCATTATAATCCTGTTTTTGAGTAGTTACCATTTCACATCCGCTCAAGACAACAACTTGCAATGGTTAGACATTGAACTTTCAAATTATCAATATCCCTATGCGGTTTCCTACTTGCCATTGAACATTCAAGAACAAGATTTGAAGATGGCTTATATGGATGTGAAGCCAGATCATTATAATGGGAAAAATATTGTTTTATTACACGGCAAAAATTTCAATGGAGCTTACTGGGAAAGCACCATCGAAGCATTGACAAAGGAAGGGTTTCGTGTGATTGTTCCTGATCAGATAGGCTTTGGGAAATCCTCAAAACCAGCTTATTTTCATTATACTTTCCAACAACTTGCACTAAACACAAAAGCTTTACTTGATTTATTAAATATAAAGGAAACAGCTATTTTAGGGCATTCTATGGGAGGAATGTTGGCCACTCGATTTGCTCTGATGTACCCTGAGACGACTCAAAAACTTATTTTAGAGAACCCTATAGGCCTTGAAGATTGGAAATTAAAGGTTCCTTATAAACCTGTTGAGTGGTGGTACCAAAATGAATTGAAAAAGAATTATGAAGGCATTAAAAAGTACCAGCTTGAAAGTTATTATGACAATCAGTGGAAACCAGAATACGACCAATGGGTCAACTTACTGGCAGGATGGACACTTAATTCATCCTACGAAACCATTGCCTGGAATGCGGCACTTACTTATGATATGATTTTTACTCAGCCAGTGGTTTATGAGTTTGAGCATATATCATCACCTACCCTATTGATCATTGGTACCAGAGACAGAACGGCACTTGGTAAACCTTTGGTAGCTGATAAAGTCAGGGAAACCATGGGTTTATACGGCGAATTGGGTAAAATTACCCAAAAGAAGATTCCCGATGCTCAGTTGGTTGAACTTCCAGGCATTGGTCATATGCCTCATATTGAAAATTTTAATGGGTTTGTTGGTCCACTGATTGGCTTCTTAAAAGAATGATCGTTTAGGAAGTGATTTCTTCAACTTATGGTGGTTGGATTGCTTTATGGGTATTTAAATCCTAGGGCCAATAATTATTGAGTTATTTTCCAAACAAAGGAACTTAAAGGCAAAGCAAAGCGGTTTATTTGTTGTCTATTCTGAATTTAATTTGCTTGACACCCAATTTAATTAATTCAGGAAGTTGATGTCCAAATTAGCCATTTGGGTTCTTTTAGTTAAGAGGATTTCTTGAATAGGGAAAAGGCTTAAGATATTCTAAGCTCTGAAACCTAGCTGTTTAAAAGGGGGAAAGTATGCGCTTGATAAACTTTTCATTGGAGTTTATTTTACATGGATGAGGTGACGAGTCCATTTGTAATTTAAGTAAGAAATGTCTGTTATTTGAAGTCGTAACTGAAGTTTTTAATGTAAAGCTTTGTTTTTCAGGTGCTTGATACTTGATTGATTTATGGGTTTTCGCTTACCCGCCTTGTGATAATAGAATTGGTCAGGCTGTAATGGGTTCTGTGGTATATTGGTAATTAAAGATAAAAATGTCTTTTTATTTGCTGCTATACTCTTTATCTTTGAATAGTTTTTAAATATTGGGCGTTTATTCGCCTATAAAAAGTAAGCCTGTTATGGGAAAACCGCTAAAGAGACATCCGGCATTTGTGCCTGTTTCTAGAGATCATCATTTTGGCTTGTTGTTAGTATGGAAGATACGGCAGGGACAAGAGAAGGGAATAGATCCTGAAAGATTACATAATTATGTAAAATATTTTTTCTCCACCCATTTAGAGCCTCATTTCTCTTTGGAGGAAAAGGTGATATTCTCATTTATGGCTAAGAATGACTTACTTAGAAAAGAGGTAGAAGGACAACACAAGGCGATCAGAAAGTTATTTAAGAAACTTGATGTTCTCAAAGAGGATGAATTATCAGCACAATTGACGGAACTTTGTTTGCTTGTAGAAGCACATATTCGTTTTGAAGAAAGGAAGCTTTTCCAATATTTGCAAGTCGAATTACAAAGCAAAGAACTTGAGAAAATGGAGGAGAAAGTAGCGGCAATCCACAATCCCATTACTGAAGAGTGGGAAGATAAATTTTGGATTAAATAAAGTAAAGATTATGTTTTCTAAAGCTTGCGAATATGGAATTAGAGCAGTGATTTACCTTTGGTCTCAAAATACCAAAGGTATAAAATTAGGCGTAAAGGATATCTGTAAAGAGATCGATGCTCCTGAATTTTTTACTGCGAAAATTTTACAATCTCTAGCCAAACAAGATTTAGTAAGTTCTACTAAAGGGCCAAATGGGGGCTTTTATATTAATGAAGAACAAGAAAATATGAGGCTTTTGGATCTTGTGAAGGCCATAGATGGAGATAAATTGTTCAAGGGTTGTGGGTTAGGATTAAAACATTGTTCAGAAATTCACCCTTGCCCTATACATGATGAATATAAAAAAATTAGAGAAAATTTAGCTAAATTGCTTTCTGATAAAACCATAAAAAAACTTGCGGAGGAGGTGTCTTCAGGTAAGGCTACCTTGGTCTCATTGCTGGGTTAAAATTAATAGGTTTGTATGGTTAAGAATGAAAAGGAAGATTTAGATTCATTGGATCAAATCATAAAATTAGTCGATCTTTTTTATGGAAAAGTAAAAGAAGACAATTTGATAGGGCCAATTTTTGAAGATAGAATTAAAGGCCACTGGGACAAACATCTTCAAAAAATGTACACCTTCTGGCAGACTGTTTTATTAGCGGAACACACTTATTACGGTAGTCCGTTTCCTCCACACGCAAAGCTACCTATAGATAAAAAGCATTTTGAACGGTGGCTATTATTATTTCAAGAAACACTTAGGGAAAATTTTTTTGGCGAAAAGGCAACTGAGGCCCTATGGCGAGCAGCCAAAATGGCTGAAATGTTTCAGATAAAAATTGATTATTACCGTGATAATAATATAAGCCCCTTAGGTTAAAAATAGAACAGGGGACTGTTGTTTAAAAGGATCATTCTTTATTAAGGGATTTTTACAAAAGCCTCTTCAATAACAGCCAAATTTACTGTTTTTAAAGAGGCTTTAGCAATAGATTTGATTTGCTTGCTAATTTTCGCAGTCTCAGGGTTTTTATAAATAAGGAGTGGAAATAAGACAAAATAAACCTGAGATTTATATTTTACTAATCTCAAGAATTTGGTTTACAATCTCATCATTTTCTAATTCCAGCCCTTCTTTTTGGTATTGCAGAACCCCCTCTTTGTCAAATACACTTATAATATTAGAGTGAGAAAAATCCATGGGGTTTATTTTTTTGTATTTCACCGATAGGATATTGGCAAAATCTCTTACGCTGTCTTCGGTACCTTGAAGAAATAGCCATTGATCGGCATTCATCTCGTTTTCAGCTGCAAATTTCTTGAGCCTTTCAGGCGTATCAACCAAAGGGTCAATACTTACCAGTACATAGCGAGGTTGGGTCCCTGCCTTGGTTCCCACTTTTTCTTCAATAAACCGCATATCAGCGACCAATCTTGGACAAGCAGTTTGGCATGATGTGTAGATCATTACTACAACCAAAGGTTGCCCTTTTAGGTCAATAAATGAAATCTGATTACCATTCTGAGTGTTCCAATTGCTGGGTAAATTATAAATGGACATTTCATTCAATTCCTTGACTTCTTCTGGAGTGATTGAGGTTGAAGTTGTTTGTTCTTTGCACCCTTGAAGGAGTACAACAAGTGTCAACATTATTGTGATTGCTGTCTTCATGATCGTTTCATTTATGGCAGATTACCCTGCATTAATTTTATTATTGGATGTCTTTTGCACATCTAAAACCAAGGTTTGTCATACTGTACCTGGCCTTTAAACTAGAGCGCATAGCGTAACGCATAAAGGCGGCATAGTTCATCAAATCGTTGGCACCTAATGCCCCACTTGCACAAAATAAGCCTTGGTCAGTGTTTCCATTATTTCTGGATTCTCCTGTGATGATGATTGAATTAAAATCCAAGGTCCACTCCCAAACCAAACCATGTAAGTCGTAGACACCATAAATATTACTTGGTTTGCTGCCTACTTTTAGTAAGTAGGTTTTTGGTGTTTCATAGCTTCTCAGAATCGCTAAATTATAGAGACTGTCTTCTCTGGCATCTTCTTTCACTTCATTGGCCATGGCCAGATATTCCCATTCATCTACTGTAGGAAGACGTTTGCCCTGACATGCACAATAAGCCTTTGCCGCAAACCAAGAAACCTGAACGACTGGGCTGTTCTTGAATGCTGAAGGATAGCTAAGGTCTCCTTCCCAAACTTCTAGGTATCTTTTGTCTGCAAATAATCCCTTTACCTGAGATTTTCTCCATTCAGGGTATTCTTTTACGAATTGCAAATACGCTTCATGGGTTACCGGTAGTGGGTCTATATAAAAAGCACTTACATTAACTTCTTCACTTGAGTTGCCATAGAGTGGGAGGTAAGACCCCCCATCTATTTTTCTCATGGCATTTTCTTGACCAAAAGTGGAGAAATGGATCAATGCAAGTGCTCCTATTAATACCCAATTTTTCATTTTCTTTGTGCTTGAACCATTTGAGGAGTGATTACTTTTCCACTATTGCCCCAGCTATTGTATATGAAGGTCAGTACATTGGCAATCTCGCTGTCATTCATTTGTTGTGCAGGCATTATGCTATTATAGGACTTTCCATTTACAACCACCTCACCTGACAAACCGTGTAGTAATATCCCTATGGATCGATCCACATCTGCGTTAAGGTAATCGGATTTTGCAAGTGGAGGGAAAGCATTTGGAATCCCTTCACCATTCGGTTGATGACAGGCAAAACAGGCTTGCATGTATAAGTTTTTACCGGCAATAATTTGCTCTTCTTTACTAAGGTTTACAGGAGCTTCAATCTCCAGTTCATTTTTAGGCATATTTTGTATTACACTTCCTTCAGGCTGATAAATTCCTTCCATAATTGCTCCTGCAAATATTGCCTTGTTTTCCTCTCCAGACACGGAGAGAATACCTAAAGCCCCTTTATTAAATGCCCTGAAAATACTGTGATCTACCAGTACTAAGTTAGAAGGGACATCAGCCACAAATTCTACTATGGCCGAACCGCCAGCAGGGACCAATGTAGTTTGTACATTATGGTTGAATTGTTCTCCTCCTTCAAGGTAAACTTTGTCAAAAATCTCACCGATAACATGGAAGGAAGAAACTAAGTTTGGACCTCCATTACCGAAAAATATCCTGATGTTTTCACCTACTTTAGCGGTAATGCTGTTGTCACCTGAGAGGCCGTTAACATTTCCGTTAAATACTACATAGTCAGGGTTTTCATCAATGGCTTTTTGCATGCTAAATGGTTGCAATCCTTGTTGACCAAATTTCCCTTCTGTATAAAAGTCACCTTGCATTACATAAAACTCTCTATCCACAGGAGGTAATCCTCCTTCTGGTTCAACCAATATCAGACCATACATGCCATTGGCAATGTGCATTCCAACTGGTGCTGTTGCACAGTGGTAAACAAACAATCCTGGATTTACAACTTTAAAGGAAAAGGTCTTTTCTTGTCCTGGTGCAACGAATGAAGCTTCAGCACCACCGCCTTGACCTGTGACGGCATGTAAGTCTATATTGTGGGGTAGCTTATTGTCTGGGTGGTTTCTAATTGTAAACTCTACCACGTCTCCTACTCTTGTTCTGATAAAAGAGCCAGGAACAGAACCGCCGAAGGTCCAATACATATAGGTAACTCCATCGGCCATTTCTCCTTCTTTTTCAACGATCTCCATTTCTACAAATAGTTTTTTTGCAGGCCTGTTTCCAACTGGTGGAGGTACGTTTGGAGGGGCTGTAAGCGTGGCATGTTCTTCTCCAAATACTTTAATTTTGGCGTAATCTGTTACACTTTTTGGGGTATGATTTTTCTCTGAATCATGATTCCCACAACCAACCATTAATACTGAGATTAAGAGGATAAAAAGATAAAAATATCCTCTAACTGATCTTACTTTTGCTATTTCCATGGTAAATCATTATTTATATAGGTTGTAATTTTTAAAAGCTTTTTTTAGTGCTGTTTAGTTGGCTAAAGGTAGTGAGACATGGATGCGCCCAATAAAACAAAAATTAGGTGAAATCATGATATTTGTCATGTATTTTGATGAATAAATATTCTATTAAAATATATGTAATTTTGTTATAATATAATTTAATAATTGTTTATTTTACAATATTGTTTTATTCATCTAATATTATCTGTAAAAATTGAATATTCAAAACATAAAAAATGGAACTCTCAAATGGAATTTGACCTAAAATAAAAAGGTTTCATGCCTATTTACATGAAACCTTTTGGACTGACTTTACTTTTTATTAGTTAGAATTATTGTTTAATCCTTGCTAGGGCTTGTGTTTCAATTCTGATTTAACTTAACACTATTGTAACCTTTAAAACTTACAATAAGGGTAGCTGATGAATCGGATTTTAAAGCGAATTCCCCATTAATATCTGTTACAGTTCCTGCGTTAGCGCCTTCTACTATAATTAATGCACCCGGAAGTAAATTTCCTTCAGTATCCCGAACCGTACCATTCCAAGTTCCATTTGAATAGTTTGTCTTAATTTTTAAACCATCCACGTTTGGAGTGAATTCTCCTATGTTTACTTCACCCAATGGTAGCTTGTCAGAATCTAATTCCTCTTTGCTAAGTGTGAAAAACAGAGGGATTGTCATTTGTACCCTTATGGGTTGACCATTTTGCATTCCCGGATTGAAATCCGGCGCATTTTTAATTATCCTTTCTGCTAAAAACTCAAAACCATTTTCAGTTCCACTGGCAGCGGAAACATTGGAAACTGATCCATCTTTCTCTACCACAAATTGAACTTCAACCTGGCCCTCTATGCCCTTAATTCGGGCATATAAAGGGTATTTCGCTTCTTTTTTGACATAATTTGAAAATGCTGTCATTCCACCTTTGAACTCAGGCATTTTATCCAAAGGACTATTTTGGTTTCCCTTCCATTTTAAACTGGAATCAGGAGGGAGTTGGTTGGATGGATAAGCATTGATTTTAATTGAAAATCCTGTAACTATCAATAAGGCTAATAAACTGAAAAAGGCGATTCGAAGGCGCATAGTCGTTTTCTTTAGGGGTTTATTTAACATAGTTAATCTGTGTTTTAAGGTGGAGGAGGAGATAGCACTTGTCCATATCAAAGGATTATTTTGAATGCTGAGGCTTAACAGTAGCTTTTTGTATTTGATAGGATGCACCGAATCTTTTACGCCTTGATCGGCTAGGTATTCATGATTTAGGACAATGGCTTTCTTTACCATAAATACAATAGGGTTGAACCAGCATATCACCGATATAAATTCCATCAATGCCAAGTCTATATGGTGTTTTTGAACGATATGGATGAGTTCGTGCTTTATGATCATTTCCGTTTTTCCGGAACCTTCTTTATAGGTTGAAGGATGCATAAAAACATACTTTCCGAAACTGAAAGGTGAAATCACTTTTTCTGAGAGGATAAGGTTGGCCTTCTTTAAGGTTTTGCTCGAGGCTTTTTTTGTCCAATTGATTAGCTTTAATAATGCACTTATTTTCTTAGCGAATAAAAGTGCAGTTATAGCCAAATAAACTGCCAGGATCCAAAATTCAGCAGGAATGGCCTGAGTTGATGGGGCAGAAGCTACAACCGGAGTAGATTGGTTTTGGGCATAGGGAAGATAGTTAACAGCTACAGTGCTTTCTTGTGGTAGCCACAAGGGTAAGCTTATAAAAGGAACAAGCATGGCCGCAGGGATCAACGATAAAAGCAGCCACCGGTTCAATGTGAATGTTTTCTCATTTGCCAGAAAAAGTTGAAAGAGCAAAAAGAGAATTGCGGAACAGCCGATAAATTTAACCAAAACCATCATCATTTTTTTCTCCTTTCAATTTCGGTTTCTACAAGTTTTTTAATTTCTTCCAATTCATTGGTACTCAAGTCTGCTTTCTTGGTAAAGAAGGAAGCAAATTGAAGCGGTGAATCAGAGAAAAAATCTTTAATAATGGTTTTTACCTGCCCGGAAAAATAATCCGGTTTCTCTACAAGAGCATGGTATTGCCTTGAGTTCCCAAATAATTTGAATCCTACATAACCTTTTTGTTGCATGCGTTTCAGCAGTGTTGCCACAGTGCTTGGCGCAGGTTTTGGTTCAGGAATGACCTCAAGAAGTTCTTTCATAAATATGGGCTGGTTGGACCAGATCAACTCCATTAGTTTTTCTTCGGATTTGGATAACTTCATTCTACATTACAATAAGGTGTTCTACAAATGTAGAAAAATAATTTATAACTCCAAATCTTTGATCTATTTTTCATTCTTTCGGACTAAATTCTAAACCTTGTCAAGTTGAGGCAAGAAGTATAGAATGTCAGTCCTATTGGATGATTGAATATTTCGCAAATCATGTATTTGATCCCGGCTTTATATAAAAGGATATATTTGTCTTAAATGTTTGTAGTTTTGTTATTGTAAGAATTAGAGAGAGTTTTACTAAGGATTAATTCTTAATTGTGGAAATGATTTTCTATAAAAACAACCAGCAGATGAGGAAAAACTGGATTTTGATTTCACTACTTAATTTTTTAATTGCAGCCATAATGGGCTTGGTGCTAAGAGCAGCTTTCGTATGGGAGTTAAATTGGATAGAATTTAAAAATTTATTACATGGGCATTCCCATGTAGCCCTTTTAGGTTGGCTTTACCTTGGCTTTTTCATTTTGATTCATGGTAATTTTTTACCTAAAGAAAAGGCCTCCAAACCAATTTATACCTATCTGTTTTGGTTAACACAATTTTCAATAACAGGTATGATGATAGCCTTTCCTTTGCAAGGTTATGCTGGCTTTTCAATATTCTTTTCCTCCCTTCATATTGTCTTGAGCTATCTCTTTGTCTTTAGGGTATGGAGAGATCACATTAAAGGATGTGAACAAATAAACCTTTTATTAAAAACCTCATTATTTCTTCTTCTACTTTCCACCTTAGGGGTTTGGGGAGTGGCAGTGATTATGGGAAACGGAGGTGGGGGCGGGATGCTGTACCAGGTAGCCATACAGTTTTACCTTCACTTTCAGTTTAATGGATGGTTGATTTTTGCGCTTTTAACCTTAATTGTTAAAACCTTCAAGGTTAGTTTCCCAAGACTTGGTTTTCGTTTAGTTTACGGGTTTTTATTGTCAAGCCAGATTTTGACATTTGCTTTGATCTTGTTCTGGGCCTACCAGTGGAGCTGGGCTTATTATGTCAATGCAGTAGGGGTTCTCCTGCAACTTTTTGGATTAGTGGCAATTTTTGTTTTAAAGAGAAAATCTTTGCCTAAACTGTCCTTACATTTCTCTCCTAAAACCAAACCATGGCTAATACTTGCTGTAATAGTTGGCCTAATAAGGGTAGCTGCTCAAACTTTGCTCGTTTTGCCTGAGTTAGCAGAAATGGTTGTTATTTTGCGTTTATTTATTATAGGGTTTATTCACCTAAGTATGCTTGGATTATTCTCCGCCTATTTGATGTTTTCTTTTATTAATTCGAACACTATGGAAGTACAGAACCGAGGAATGAAAACCGCTGTTTGGTTCTATTACCTAGGATTCATAGGTACTGAAATGCTTTTGTTTGCCCAGGGCTTTTTCTTTTGGCAAGGTTGGGGATCCATGGCTTATTTTAATGAAAGCTTGTTGTTTTTTAGTTGTTGCTTACCATTGGGGATTTGTATTTATATTCATTTATTCAATAAGCATCAAAATAGGGCCTTACTCACAAATTACACTTAATAAAGGTTGTTCATGATCCATTGGTAAATCAAGCCTATGCCGACCCCAGATACAATGATAAGAGGAGAGGGTATTTTACTATATCTCAATAGGATGTAGGTGCCGATGATGATGACGATATTAATGAAATTATTCTCCATAGGTTCAAATAAAAGATAAGCAGCGGCGATCAACATGCCACAACTTACCGCATTTATTCCTTCTAGGGCGGCTCTCACCGGACGGTATATCTTTAAGGCATCCCAAAACCGGATAACAAAAAATATTAGAAAGGTGCCTGGTAAAAATATACCTGCAGCTGCAACCAATCCTCCAGTGATCATGCCAGTAACTCCCCATTCTCGCATGGACAATGCACCAATATAAGAGCTAATACTAAAGGTTGGGCCTGGGATACTTTGAGAAATGGCGTAACCTGTCAGAAATTCTTCCGAACTTAAATAGTTTTTGAACTCTACAAATTCTGTATACAAGTAGGGGACTAAAACCTGGCCTCCTCCAAATATAAGGGATCCATTTCTATAAAAATTCTCAAATAATCTTATTGGCAAGATTCTGGTATAATGTCCCAAGACAGCCGCTGAAATCAATACTCCTGCCCAAAGAATAAAATTCCCCCAAGAGATCCTAATTTTTGGTTTCTCTTCAATGATTGGTTGTTTATTGTAATTGTGGGTAGTAATCAAACCACCTAAGACCAGCATGATTGGGAAAATAAAGGGTGAATTGTAAAAAAATGCAATAAATGCTGCAATCATCATTAAGATGGCGGCCTCTACCGTATGGATCATTTTTTTTATCGTGATCTGAGAGGCGTAGATGATATAGCCTATGGCCATAGGCTGAATAAATTTAGCAAAGCCCAGCTCTCCTTTTGTGTTGGACTGCAAGTATTCAATCAAGAAGGCTGTCCCTATCATAAGAAGGGTAGCCGGGAGTACCCATACCAATAAAGAAAGGTAGGCCAATACCGGTCCTCCCACCCTGAAGCCTATTGCTGATATGGTCTGAGTAGAAGTTGGCCCAGGCAAAACCAGACAAAGGGCATTTAATTCCAGCAAGTCTTTCTCTGTAATAAAGCCTCTTTTTTTGACCATTATATCAATGACCATGGCCAAAAAAACCTGTGGACCTCCAAAAGCTGTCAGAGAAAGTACGAGCACATCTTTCAGATATATATAATACCGTACCTTCCTGATGGTCGTCATATGAACTTGTTATTTTTTCAGTCCTAACTCTTTTAATCTTTCATCTAAAAATTCACCTGCAGTGCAATCTTCAAATGCTTTAGGGTGATTTTCATCAATACAAGAGTTCAGACAACTCAGGTCCATTTCAGAACGAGGATGCATGAAAAATGGAATTGAATACCTGCTGGTGTCCATTAATTCACGTGGAGGATTTACTACCCGGTGAATGGTGGACTTGAGTTTTTTATTTGTCAACCTTTCCAGCATGTCTCCTACATTCACTATCAATTGATCAGGAAGGGCAGTGATTGGGATCCATTTCCCATCTCTTCTTAATACTTGTAAACCATCTGCACTCGCTCCCATTAGGATAGTGATTAAGTTGATGTCTCCATGTTCGGCTGCTCTAACGGCATCGGCAGGCACATCATCAGGATTTTTTATAGGGAAGTAATGGATGGAACGTAAAATGGAATTGCCATTTTCAATTTTGCTTTCGAAATAATTCTCCTTGAGTCCTAAGTTTAAAGCAATGGCTCGGAGCATGGTTTTACCAGCAGCTTCTAAAGTTTTAAATACCTTCAATGAAATGTCTTTGAATTCGGGCACTTCCCTTGGCCATACATTGGGTAGGTATTCTTCTTTTACGGTATCATCGTTTGAAATCTCATCAAGAGGTTGGCCTACATGGTAGAATTCTTTCAAATCTCCTGTATTCCTTCCTTTGGCATGTTCTTTACCTTTACCAGTATACCCTCTTTGAAAGCCTTTATCAGGCTGTTCATATTTGGCTTTGATATTGTCTGGAAGCAGGAAGAAGTTTTTGATGGCCGAATAAAGCTCATCCTGCATATTTTGATCGAGTCCGTGGTTTTTTATGGCCACGAATCCAATGTTCTCATATGCTTCTCCTAGTTTTTTTACAAAAGCAGCTTTTTTACTACTGTCCCCAGAAATGAAATCTGCCAAATCCAGGCACGGAACCTCTTCAAATAAAATTTCGCTCATTTGCTTTTTAAGTTTAATGCAAGGTAATTTTTTTATTGTTAAAAATAAATACCTTTGAATCCGGATTTCACTTTAGATTTTTAAGTCCAGCGTGAAATTAAAAGAAAATAATTAAGTAATTGATCGAGCGTATGAGAAATGATGAAAATCACCCGGTAGGATTATTTTGAAGTCTTTTTACCAAGGGATAAAATAGCTACACAACCTTTCACGTTAAGTCCTTACAGAACAAATCTATATGAAATTCAAGAACATTTTTTTTACCATAGCCCTTTTATTGGTATTTATGTATGCCTGTGATTCTACAAATAAGAAATCTGAGGCATTGGTGGATCAACAAAATGAAGCCCCAAATGAATTGAAAGAAAGTATAGTAGAAAAAATTCAATTCGAAAAGCTGGTAACAGCAACGAACCCTGATGCAATGCTGGACATATATAACCCAATAGGGAATGAGGACCTTAAAGAAGGGAAGGTGGCCTTCTCTTTCAATATACGGAACCATGGCTTAGGGAGAGAAAATCCATTGATGCTTTCATTAAATGGGGCGAGTCCTAAACCTTATACCTTGCCAAATTTTCAAATGGACTTAAATAAAGGCACCTATAGGGCTGTTGCTTTTTTGGTCAACGAAGAGGGCTTAGCCCTAAAGGAATATGGGAACTTTTCTCAACGAGATTTTACAGTAGGAGGGTCAAGACCTTTTCCAGAAGACGAGGAGCCTTATGTGATTCTTCACCTACCCATAGAACAGCAAAGTTATTCTGCAGATGAGCAGGTTGTCGTGGACTTTCTTTACCTGGGAGGCGCACCAGACAGCGATGGGGTGAAAGTATTGATTGAAATTGACGGTCAGCAGTTCATTACTGAAGAAATTGTTCCTGTGAAGTTATCCAAAATAGATAAAGGGACTCATAGTCTGAAGGTTAGTTTGATTAAAGCTGGAAATGGGGAAGAGTTATCAGGTGTTTTTTCTAGCCAGACAAGAAATATTCTTATAGAATAGGCTGGTTTTAGGCGAGTAATGTGCGTAATACAGATAAGGATTTTATTTCTCCAAATCCATCGATATGGATTTTGTAGAACAATATCCAATCGTCTAATAATTGCCTTTTTATATTGCCGGGCACCTCTGTGGGTGAATGAGGTTCGCTTTCTAAAATCTGGTTAAGGAACAGGCTTTTTTTTGTGTAATTACTACTTGATTGATCAACGGGTAGTTGTAAAAAAAAGTCATTTGCGTCCTCAGGTTCAAAACCCAAATAGCGGGAAGTACCTATCAAAAAATGTAGAGCGAATAATCCCGGTTGGTACAGTTCTGCATCAAGGGCTAAAATTTGGTTCTTAAGATGGTCAAACAGCAATTCATTCTGGTAATTGTCAAAAACAACCTTTCCCAATATTTCAGCCATAAACATACTAATGCCAGAACGGATAAAATCAAATGGGATGCGTTGAAAACTTATGTCTGATTTTATTTCAGAAATTCTATGGATGTTGGCATTCTCTTTATCATAAACGACAAGATCCACCAAGGTTAAGGGTTGAAAAAGGGCGACTTTGGAAGATGATTTATTACTCCTCACTCCATTTACCACATAGGATTTGAGCCCTAGTTCTCTTGTGAAGATTTTCGTGATAATCGAAGTTTCTCTGTATTTTGTATACCCAATTACAATTCCAGTAGTTTTTTTAAGCATTAAGTGGTTACATCTAGGTCAAAAAAACACCTGCGACAACGGGCCTCATAGCTTTCTTTTTCTCCCAGCATTACCTTGGTTTTTTCCGCAGACAATCTGTAACTAAAAGAAGCAAGATCACCGCATTTCATACATATAGCATGTACTTTAGTGACATATTCAGCCATTGCCATTAATTGAGGCATCGGCTCAAAAGGCTTCCCTTCAAAGTCCATGTCTAGACCGGCAATAATTACCCGAGTACCAGTCTTGGCAAGTTTTTCTACAACAGGAATTATTTGGGCATCAAAAAACTGAACTTCGTCAATTCCTACCACATCGCAATTACCTGCTAGAAGCAAAATGTCTTCAGCAAATTGTACAGGGGTAGATCGGATAATGTTTTCATCATGTGAGACTACATTATTGTCATCATACCTTTTATCGATGGCAGGTTTAAATATTTCCACCTTTTGTTTGGCGATTAACGCCCTGTTAAGTCTTCTTATCAATTCTTCTGTTTTACCAGAAAACATTGAACCGCATATTACCTCTAATTGCCCTTTTCGGCCGGTTTTTCCTAAAGATGGTTCAATAAACATAAATTCTGAATAATGGTAAAAAATCTTTACTACTGTAGTTGACCAAACAGAAAGAATGAATCAAGGTCAACAGGAAAATTAGTAAAATATAAGCAGACGAAATTAATTGATTTATATTTATTAATAAAAATTAAAGCCAGATTAAACCTGAAATAGGCAAAAGGCCATCTATTATTTGATAATACCACCTCGGATTAGGTCACTCCTTGCTAGTTCAACCCGGATTATGTAATAGAATTCGTGATAGCCTGTCCCGTGTTTACGGGAAGTGTTGCAATCGCAAGAAAATCAGGCTGTTTGGAGATTTTAGCATAGCACCGCTATGGTGAAATTGAAAACAGCAACGAAGTGGCTGATTTTAAAGCGATTTCAGCACGTAATAGA
>NZ_JBSXOH010000059.1:0-24839 GCF_056859355.1 Cyclobacterium sp. L-R | reverse complement strand
CCAGAAATTTACCGTTCTAATGGCATTTATTTGAGCATTAATAAGCGTTTTGATGTAATTTCAGGATAGGAAATTTTTAAAGGTTAAACCCGAAATATGCAATAAACAATCTATTACGTGCTGAAATCGCTTTAATATCAGACACTTCGTTGCTGTTTTCAATTTCACGATATCGATGCTATGCTAAAATCTCGAAACAGCCTGATTTTCTTGCGATTGCAACACTTCCCGTAAACACGGGACAGGCTTCACCCCTGACATTGTCAGGACGGAGAAATTCTATAACATAATCCGGGTTAAAAGTAAGGGAAAAAGAGCCAAAACCCAGTTCATATCCTTCAAAATATAAAAATAGAACAGTTAACAGACTATAATACTACTTCTCTAAATGACAGGATTACCGCGATTCCGTCAATTAAAATGAATACTGTATACCAGCATAAAAACCAGAATGCAAGGAATACCTACCATTGGTTGTGGTTCTCTCTGCTATCACATAACCGGGACTTGGGTAAGTCCAGTTTTTGTCAAAAGCAGTAAACCCAATAGACGGACCTGCAACAAGCTTAAAATGATTTCCGAACTTATACCCAGGGATTAATCTAAAAAAACTTGAATTGTTTGTCAAACCAGAAAAGTCTGTTGTTTGCCTATTAACAAATTCGAAATCCATTCCTGTTTTCTCTTTCTTATAAACATGCAAACCTAGCCCAAAATCGAACCCGTACATGGTTTTCTCTGACTGCTCCATTATACCTGTTCCAATTAAGCCGTATAATTTTCTTCCTCCAGATCGAAAAATAATTTGTCCTAACCCTGTCTCATCGATACCCACAGACAAACTTTTTTGCCCATCTTCTATGAGATTAATCAACCCGATAGGGTAATCACTAGACTTGGCAATATTAATTAATCCTGAAAATTGAGCACCAGTTACATTCTCTGCCATGTTTACCAGACCAGCGATCTGAAAACTCACTTCTCCTTCTGAATAATTATTTAACCCTGCTATTTGAAATGCACCTGTACTGGTATTTGCATGATTAGACAAACCTGCTATTTGTAAAACATTTGCTTGTGCTGTTCTATTTAACAATCCTCCAATTTGAATATCTGATGAGCCATCAGTGAAATTATAAATTCCTGCAACTTGCCCACCATTTACATCACCTTTCACGTGATTATAAATACCTCCAACCTGAAATCCACTTACATTACCATACACAAAATTATGTATTCCGGAGGCTTGAAAACCTTCCACATCCCCACCTGTCATATTAAAAATTCCCGCTACCTGAAAAGCTTTAACGTCCTTCTGATTAATATTGAAAATCCCAGCAACTTCTAATCCTTCCACCCCGGCAGTATAACCCCCTAAAATATTCAAGGAGAAGTTATTAATCATTTGACTGTTAAATATCCCCTGAGAACTCAAGCCCGGTGTAAAGGATACTTGCATAGGGCTTTCCACGAAAAACCCTCCAAAATTAAGTCGCTGTACACGCTGCCTAAACCCAATTAAAAGGCGTCCCAAAGCACTGTTCTCCATTGCTTCAGCGACCCCATTTTCCGGATAAAATCGTAATTTATTCGGCTTTTCCCTTAACCCTACATCAACAGTAGGCAAGATAACAAAGGAGGTGTCCCGATAAGCTTCTTTACTAATGCACAGCCATATAAGGTCATTGGGTTGCTTCTTGAATTTAAACTCAAAATCTCCATTTTCATCTGACAAAGCGGAAACCAGAGTGTTTTTTTCATAAACACTAGCAAAAGGAACTGGTTCACCACTATGAAAATCCTTGACCTTCCCTCTAAGAATTGAGGACTTATTCCCTTTTTCCAGATCAATATCCAATTTGCCTGGCGCATACTTAATGATTACATATTTGTCATGCTCCTTGAACTCATAGTCCTCTCCTAAAAGGACCCGAAGAAACCCTTCCACTTGCCCTTCATAGGAAGGAACCGTGATTGGTTCATTCAGGTTGATCAAGCTGCTCTGGTAGGAAAAATAAAAGCCTTGTTCCTTCGATAGCTCATCCATTATATCCCCTAAAGGGATTTGATTAGAAGCCACATAATTCATTTCATTCAAAAGAAAGTCCTGCGCACTAACGATTTTAGGAGAAGCTAGGCAAATGATAAGTAAAAGAAAAAAAACACGAAATTTAAAAATCATAACGATAATCAACAGACCCTTCGAAGGTAAAGAATTATTCTATAATTACATTGTCTCCCTTTTGAGAAACAGTTACCCCTAGTGTTTGGCGGATAATCTCAAGATTGTCTTTCAATGATCCATAGGACAGGGTGGTGGTAATAGACATTTCCTTTGCCCGCGCTGACAAAACCTCAACCTCGCTATCATAAGCGGCATTCAAGGCCTCCACAAGTGTTGTCAATTTGAGGTTTTTTGCCACAAACTCCTTGCTTACATAATATTTAAACAATTGATCGGTAGAAACACTCTTTTCAATGGTTCCGTTATCATTATTGATTACGGCCTTTTCGTTTTTTTGTAGCAACAATTCATCCGTACCTGTTTTCACTTGTACGACACCTTCATCTACTATCACAGTGATTCTTTCATCGGTTTTTTTAATATTAAAAGAAGTCCCCAAAACCCTAACTTCCAACTCATCTACTGCTATTACAAAAGGCTTTTTGGGATTTTTTTCTACTTCAAAATAAGCTTCACCCTCTTCCAACTTAACGAGTCGATTATCTCCCAACCATTTCTGACTATACGATAATTTAGCATTTTTATTAAGCGTTAATAAGGTACCATCTAATAGCAGTTCTTTAACAGTTTCTTGATCTGCCACTAAAGCTACATTGGAATAAAGTGCCTTTCCAGAATGGGGAAGAAAGGACAAAACTATTGCCGTGATTGCACCAAGGAGTACAAAAGCTGCGGCTACTCTTGCCCAAGCAGAAGTTAAAAACCGCTGTTGAGCTATTGGTTGTGGTTTTTTTTGATTTGCCTCACGAAACACTTGAAAGCGCTCCCATGCAGCATTTTCATCCATATTATCCGCCTGAACCAAGTCTTTAGACTTTATCCAAACCCACCTAAACTCTTGGAAATGTTTCTTATGTTTAGGGTCTGCCTCAATCCATGCTTCCACTGCTGTAACCTCATCTGGACTGGTCTCTTCAAGCAGGTATTTTATAAGTAAGCTATCTTCCATCACTTAAAATTTATCTGCCAATAGAATTATAATAACTGGCAGAAATTCTGCCAATTCCACTCTTAAGGTTTTTAGGGCCTTGCCCATGTGACCTTCCACAGTTTTTATAGAAATACCCAATCTGTCTGCAATTTCATGGTACTTAAGCTCTTCGAATCTACTTAGCTGAAACACCCTTCGACATTTTTCAGGTAGAACCTGTAATGCCTGGTTCAACTTGTTTTGAATTTCCTTCTCCTCTCCGGGGTTATCGACCACTGTTCCTATAGACCTATCCCCTGCAAATTCATGCTGTTTTCTTTCCCTGTGTTTCATCTTTACTTTTTCATGCTTGAGATAGTTTAGTGAGTCGTAATACACTGCCTTATAGAGATAGGCTTTGATAGAAGTAGTGATATCCACGGCTTCCCTCCTTTCCCAAAGTTTAAGAAAAACGGTTTGAACCACCTCTTCGGCCACAACTTCATCTTTAACCAACACACGCGAATAACCATAAAGAGATTTAAAGTGGTTTTTAAAAACCTCCTCAAACACCCGCTCATCCACTATCTGTGGTAAGTCCTTATTTACATTAGTAATTTCTGTCACCAATCCTGATCATTAAGTTTACCTTCCTCTAATAATAAGACACCTACCCCACACTATACCCTTGGACCTTGGCCAAAATAATTGTGAAACTTGATTTCTACTGGAGCCACTTTAAGATATTATAGGTCGGGTTCAAGGTAATTTAATCCTTAAACCCGGATTAGGCAATAGGATTTCCTGACTTTTCTTTGCCATCCCGATCTTTAATAAGTGGAAGCATTGCAAGCTTAGAGAAATCAACTGCTTCAACCTTAACCCAAATTAATTAATTCTAATGTTTACACCAGCAGTAACACCCAAGTGAACGGCCTTGTAAACTCCTCTTCTTTCACGACTCCACAATTGCATCCCAGACAAATCATTTCCATTAGAATATTTGGTATGCGTGTAATTCAAACTAGGGCCAGCAAAGATTTGCAGGTTTTGCGAAATTAATAAAGCCGGTAACACCTTGATTCCCGATCTTGTATATTCCCCGCCTTTTTTGAAATTAGTAGCGAACATGTTCGTGCCCTCTATGTCCAGACGAAAACGATTACCTTCAAGCACCTTCAAGCCTAAGCCAGCTTCTAACGCATATGGAAGATTCCCATATTGAAGGTTGGACCCTATACCGACAATTCCATACAATCTTCTACCTCCAGATTTAAAGCTTAGCATTGTCGTTAGATTTTCATCAGAGGATAGCCCTATCCTTATCTCACCATCTTCTATGAGATTAATAATTCCTATTGGATAGTCACTACTCTCTGCAATATTAACTATACCAGACAGCTGGACTCCATCAACCTTTTTTGCCTTATTAACAATCCCTGAGATTTGAATACCTTTAACATTCTCCGCTTCATTAAAAATACCAGCAATTTGAGCACCTTCAATTTTCTTGGTAAGGTTGGCTATTCCTGCTATTTGAGCACCCCTATTTAAGGCTGAAATATTAACTATTCCAGCATTTTGGAATCCCTGCACATTTCTTGCTTTATTTAAAATGCCGGCTATCTGTACAGGGGTATCTTTTTCTAAAAAATTAGCAATACCGGCTATCTGGACTCCATTATTTGCATTTTGGGCCTGATTCATAAGGCCTGCAATCTGCACTCCTGTCAAATCTCCTCTCAGTTTAGAATACAGACCTGCAACCTGCAAACCAGTAGCATTGCCCTGAACCATTCCCGCCAGACCATAAATTGACAATCCATTTTCCCCACCAGAAAGACCTGCGAGCGCATGAATACTAAGGTTATTGGAAAATTTAGCCGCATCCAAGCCATTGGTACTAATGGGATAAATAAATCCAAGATGAGCAGGCCGCTCATTTTGTGCATAGCTATTGAATAAAGTACAGCAAACAAGTAAGAACAATAGACTTATGGTTTTTATTTTCGAGTTATAAATTCTCATAATTTTCTCATTTTTTTCGATTCATATGTTTGACAACACTACTGGGTTTTACCCCTATTCTTATTTATTATTTTTTTTAAGTAAGGGTGAATCCTTCTTTGGGTGTCTTAGTAACAATAGACGCATCTATAAAAAAATAACAATTACACATATGAACGCATTCTTAATTAGTATCCCAATTTATATACTCACCTTCTTTTTTGTTTCAGCTACGGATACTTCTGGCACTGATTTCCAATTGATTAAAAAAGGGGATGGGATTTCTTTTTATGAAAGATGGATAACCATGAAAAATGGCACTAAAAGCCGTGAAGTAAAATTCACAATTGAAATCAATGCTCCAACTAAAAATATTATAGAGGTTTTAACTAAAGAAGAATATGGTGAAAAGTGGAATGAAAACACACTAGATTATAAAATCAAAGCAACGGAAAACCAGTCCTGGATCAGCTATATTAGATACAGCTTTCCATTCCCTTTATCAGATCGAGAATGTTATTTACACAATCAACTTATCGAAACTGAACAGGGAAGCACCATACTCTTTAGAACAGAAGAGAGCAGGATTTTTTCAAAAGGAGAAGACCTAGTACAAATGACAGGTTTAAAAGGTAGGTGGGAAATCATTGATAAGAGAGACCACAGCCTTCTACGGTACCACATTATATCAGTTCCAGAAAAAGGCTTGCCTAGGTGGATAGTAGATCCAATTATTAGAAAAAATTTATGGACAACTATGGAAACTTTAAAAAGCACCATTGAAGAAATATAGTTAGACCAATTATACCCGAATTAGGCACTTGACTTCTAATTTTCAGAAGCATAAAAAAACCATTCAGAATAATTTCTGAATGGTTTTAAATATTGCTCTATTTCAGCGTTCTATTCTCTTACAAAAGGAAAATCATCCTCAACATAGACATCTTTGAATGCATCTTCACCATCAGGCCAAGGAGATTCTTCAGCAAATTTAACCGCTTCAGCTACTTGCTTTTTCACTTTAGCTTCAATTTCCTTTATTTCATCTTCAGTAAGGATATTGTTGTCCAAAATCGTGCTTCTTACTTGCTCGATAGGATCCCTTTGTTTGTACTCCTCTACTTCTTCCTTGGTTCTGTATTTTTGGGGATCAGACATTGAATGTCCTTTGTACCTATATGTTCTGAACTCTAACAATGTAGGCCCATCTCCTTTTCTCGCTCTTTCCGCTGCTTCTTTCACTGCCTCATGAACTTCTTCCACATTCATGGCATCTACAGGGAAGGAAGGGATGTCATAGGACTCTCCTAATTTGTAAAGTTCATCTACATTAGAAGAACGTTTTACAGAAGTACCCATTGCATAACCATTGTTTTCTATCACGAAAATGACAGGTGTTTTGTATAGCATGGCCAAGTTAAGGGATTCATGAAATGCCCCTTGTCTTACTGCTCCATCACCCATAAAACAAATGGATAAATTTTTGGTGCCTTTGTATTTCTCAGCAAAACCAAGCCCCAATCCCATAGGTATTTGAGCACCTACAATTGCATGACCTCCAGCAAAGTTTTTTGATTTATCAAAAACGTGCATGGATCCACCTTTACCTTTTGTGGTTCCGGTAGCTTTACCGAAAAGTTCTGCCATGATAGCGCCTGGGTCAGTACCTAAACCTAATGGTTGGGCATGACACCTATATGCGGTTATCCATTTATCCTCTTTTTCGAGTGCAGAGATTGCGCCGGCAGCACATGCCTCCTGACCTATATATAGGTGACAAAAACCCCTAATCTTCTGTTGGCCATACAGCTGTCCTGCTTTTTCTTCAAAACGCCTCATAAGCAACATGCTTTCAAACCACGTCAGATAGGTCTCTTTGGAATATTTTACTTTAGATTTACTTGTACTAGAACTCTTCTTTGCCATACCGTATTCTATAAAATATGCTAACTTTGGCCCCAAATATAATGAAATCAAAGCAATTTTGAGACCTTTTACGAAAATAGTAAAAAACATCCTGTGAAAAAGCCATGTACCTAAAAAACTTAAAATTAATCCAATTTAAAAACTTCCAGAATCTGGATTTGGTTTTTGATCAAGGTGTTAATTGTTTTTTTGGAGTAAATGGGGCAGGAAAGACGAATCTTTTGGATGCCATACATTATTTATGTCTTACCAAAAGTGCATTTATACCTGGAGACAGTAACCATATTAGGCATGAAAAGGATTTTTTCACTATAAAAGGAGAGTTTGATCTCTTAGGAAAAGAGCTGGGAGTCAATTGTTTTTTTGAAATAGGCAAAAAAAAACGAATTGAAATCAATAGCAAACCCTATACTAAACTCAGTGAACACATAGGCCTTCTTCCACTGGTGATCATTGCTCCCGATGATACGGAAATCATCAATGGAGGAAGTGAAGAGAGAAGAAAATTCTTTGATAGTATGATTTGCCAAGCGGATCAAAACTACTTGCAAAGGCTTATTCGGTATCAGCAATATTTAAAACAAAGGAATGCACTATTAAAGCGTTTTGCTGAAGAAAAAAGACATGACAAGTCACAATTGGCTCCTTACGACGAACAATTAATCCAATTATCCTATAAGATCTACCAAACTAGGCAGCAATTCCTCAAGAATTTTTTGATTCATTTTAATACGCATTATGCGAATATTTCTGGTGCTAAAGAAAGGGTTGACATTCAATACAAAAGCCAAGTAGACAATGAAAACTTCAAGTTGGACTTTGTAAACAACTTAAAAAAAGATTTAATACTCAAAAGAACCGGCTTTGGTATACATAAAGATGACTTCATTTTCACCTTTGATGAGCAACAGATCAAAAAATTTGGATCACAGGGACAAAAGAAATCATTCTTAATCAGTCTTAAGCTGGCTCAGTTTTATATTTTCAAAGAAATAAAAGGCACAAAGCCTCTTCTATTATTGGATGATATTTTTGATAAACTTGATGATGCCAGGATTCACCATTTGATAGCGGCAGTTGCCAATAAAGAATTTGGACAGCTATTTATTACTGATGCCAGGCCAGAAAGATCCAGAGAGATCCTTAGTCAGATCACTTCGGAATTTCGCACTTTCACAATTTCTAATAATACGATTAATGAAATAGAACTTAATCAATAGCGATTTCTCTTTTTTAATATCTTTCCGTCCAAGGATATTTTTCCCGGCCCCAAAAGTAAAAGCACTATAAAGACAAGAAGGTAAATCAATGGTAGTTCTTGTTTGTCAAACCCACTGCTCGCATGCACGAAAAAAGTAATTACCGCCATATTGATAATCATGGGGATCAAGATAATCCTACTCATAAACCCTAAGATTAAAAAAATCGCACAGAAAAACTCGGCAAATATTACTAATTGTAGAGATACTGCTGGCCCTAAGCCTATCGGATCGGCAAAACTATTAAGTCGCTCACTAAAATGGATCACTTTTGACCAACCGTGCGACACCAACATTAGAGAGGTACCGACCCTTAGCAGAAGCAAACCTAAATCCAAAGCTATTGGAGTGTGAGAGAAAACAATCTTTTTCATAGGCCGATAGGCAACTTTTTAGTTTTACAAAAATCTAGAAAGCTAAAGTTAAATAAAAAAATAAAAGCAAATACAGCAGGCAGGTACTTTTATACCTGCCTGCTGTTTATAATAACTTGAATATACCATCTGAAGCCAATTCTTAAGGAAATAAGGCTTTCATTACACTACCAGAGTTTCTCTGGATAACTTCCCTCAGAGTGTAGTTTTTTTAATTCTGCCATTACAATTTCTTTGTCTTGAGAATAGGTCACTCCAAACCAAATTTTTCCTCCATCAAGTATTTTCACTTTTCCTAAACCCTCTTGAATAATAGAGTTTGCAACCTTAGGGATATAAAATTCAGACTTAAGCTCACCTTTATTTTCTTCCAAAAAGTCAAGCCAAAGTCTTTCAGTCTCCTCAAAGATCGAATGATGAAATCCCCAGCAATTCATGGAAACAGGATTGTTTGCTGAAATTTCTAATTTCTCTCCATCTGCTTCATGAAATATACCATCTTCTTTCTGAGAAATTGCGGTCCGCTCTATCATGCCTGTAAGAAAACCCTCAGGTGAAACATCACAAACACCTCTACTTACAGTACCGTATTCTGATAAAACATTTTTTATAGCATATCCCACCATACAATGAAGGTCTGATTTGACCTCATTAGTCAAAAAGCTTCCAAGTGCTTGAAAAGCTTCTTCTCCGTAGAAGTCATCAGCATTTATAACTGCAAAAGGTTCATTAATCACATCCTTAGCACAAAGCAAGGCATGAGCGGTTCCATAAGGTTTTTTCCTCTCAGGATCCTGAAATTTTTCAGGAACTCGATTCTTTAATGATTGAACAACAAATTCAAGCTGAATAAGCGCTCCAAATTTCGGTATAAAAATCTCTTTACTTTCTTCAAGTATTTCTTGCCTTACAACAAAAACCACTTTACCAAATCCTGAACGAATTGCATCAAAAATAGAATATTCTAAAATTGTCTCCTGATTTGGTCCAAAGCCATCGATTTGCTTGTCTCCACCATACCTGCTACCCATTCCAGCAGCCAAAATTAAAAGTGTTGGTTTTTTCATTGTCATTAAAATAGTTATTGGCGATACTTTACTAAAAGAATTATTGGCTACAAAGTTAATTTTTTTAAAAATGTCATCAGAGAAATTCTCGAAAAATTTAGTAATAGACCACCTAACCAGACCCAACAATATGGTTAGTTATTAACCTTTTGAATTTAGTTTTTACATAGTTTTACAACTATTTGGGTACATATTACACCAATTTACCGATTTTTACCGATAGTTTTACTTATTTAAGCTACATTTCTACCCATTTTGACGTTTTTTATCATTTTTTTATAAATTTTTGTTGGTTCATAAGATCTTGATTATTAATTTTGCAATAGATAAATTTTTTAATTCTATAATTATTAATGAAATATTAATCCTGTTATAAAAATGAAAAAAATTGAAGCTTTAATTAGAACTTCGAAATTTGACGAAATTCACAAATGCCTTTCGGGTTTAGGGGTTAAATTTCTAACCTTCTATGAAGTAAAAGGAATGGGGCTACAGCATGCAAAAATGCAGCACTATAGAGGAGTAGCCTATGAACCTACATTTATACCTAGAACCAAGCTAGAGATAGTAGTTCAGGATGACCTTGAGGAAAAGGTAATAGCATGTATCCTAAATGAAGGAAGAACAGGCGAAGTAGGTGATGGAAAAATATTTGTCTACGACGTAGAAAAAGCCTACAGAATTAGAAATGATGAAACTGGGGAGAATGCCTTGTAATCCTTGTTCAGTTCAAATCAAGAACGATTAAAAATCTTATTTAAAACATAAATTAAATGACTCAGGAATTATTTACCATAAACAACCTATGGATAATGGTGGCAACCATGTTGGTTTTCATCATGCATTTGGGTTTTGCCGCACTGGAAGCTGGACTTACTAGGGCCAAAAACACTGTTAATATTCTTTTTAAGAATACAATCATCCCAGCTTTAGGGCTTTTGACTTACGCATTTGTTGGCTTCAACTTAATGTATCCAGGTGAAGCTTTCGCCGGAGGAATCTTTGGTTTTGCAGGACTAGGCCTTAGCTTACCCGAAGGATGGGACACTAGCGCATATAGTGAAGGATATACATTTTTTACTGACTTCATTTTTCAAGCCATGTTTGCTGCTACTGCTGCCACAATTGTTTCAGGTGCAGTTGCAGAAAGAATTAAACTTGGACCATTCATCTTCTTCTCTCTATTGTATGTAGGCGTTTGTTACCCTATTGTAGGTATGTGGAAATGGGGCGGTGGATTCCTAGATGCACTTTCTACTCCATTTTATGACTTTGCGGGTTCCACTATTGTCCATTCAGTTGGAGGTTGGGGAGCTGTTATTGGCGCCTATCTTTTAGGCCCAAGAATTGGTAAATACAAAAACGGTATAACCAACGCGATACCTGGACACAACATTCCATTAGCCGTCTTCGGTGTATTTTTATTGTGGTTTGGCTGGTTTGGTTTTAATGGAGGATCAGTATTATCTGCTGACCCTGGAACAGTATCTCTTGTATTTGTAACTACATCTCTTGCCGCTGCAGCAGGTGCTTTCGGAGCTTTATTGGCCTCTTACCTAAAATTCAAAGCCTATGACATCACAATGGTATTGAATGGTATATTGGCAGGACTAGTTAGTATCACCGCCGGAGCAGATTTAATGTCTCCTACTGAAGCCGTAATAATTGGTTTTATAGGTGGTATACTAGTAGTATTCGGAGTTGTCTTATTTGACAAAATTAAAATTGATGATCCTGTTGGAGCCATTGCAGTACACTTGGTTTGCGGTATATGGGGAACCTTAGCAGTAGGTATCTTTGGTGACCTTGCAGGTACATCCCAAATACTATCACAACTAATCGGTATTGTATCCATCGGTGCGTTTTGTATAACTTTTAGCTTCTTGGTTTTCTATACTTTGAAGAAAACTGTTGGAATTAGAGTGGATGAACAAGAAGAAGTTGAAGGTCTTGACATCAATGAGCATGGTATGCATGCTTATCCAGACTTTGAAACAAAAGAATAATATTCAGACTACAGCTATATAAAGAGTGAAAAACAGGCAGGTATTATCTGCCTGTTTTTTTTGTGCTAATTCCATAAACCCGGATTATGTAATAGAATTTCTCCGCCCTGACAAGGTCAGGGGTGATGCCTGTCCCGTGTTTACGGGAAGTGTTGCAATAGCAAGAAAATCGGGCTGTTTGGAGATTTTAGCATAGCACCGCTATGGTGAAATTGAAAACAGCAACGATTGGGTGTTTTGAAGCGATTTCAGGATGTAATAGATTGTCTATTGCATATTTCTGGATAAATAGACATGCCATTCTTTTCACATAGCAGGCTGAAATACTGATTTTTACTACTTACTACCCAATACAGACATAGAACTAAAGCAAATTGAAAAGTAAAGGCATTCAATAATAACCACCCAACTTTTCACCTAAAGTCTCAAATCAAACTAAAAATCAGCCCACAAAGGCAGCGTTCGGAAGTTTTATTCCCCGAATTCTAAGACATTGAAAAATGTAACACCTTATTATTAACCTCAGAAATTCTGTACTAATCTTTTCCTACCAGGGACTTCGACACCAAATGGAAAGCCTATTGCACATCTAGGGTTAAAGCTTAGGAGAAGAATATATATATTGTCTCGACTTGCTCCCGCAGGGTAAAATTAATTTCCTAGATGAACCTGTCCGGTATGAACGCATAAATTTAACACCACAAAAGGCACAACAGATATAACCTTATTTGCAGGGACAAAAAAAAGAACGACTACTGTCGTTCTTTTAAACACTAAATAAGCACTATTTATTTTCCCTCTTCATAGGGCTAGGACCTGATGAAGTACCTCTACTTGCCGGTCTTTGCTTAAACATCTCAAATTTAGAAGGCATAAACTTTCTCGGCCAGTAGTTATTGGACTCATCGATATCTGCTGTTTCACGATAAGGGTCCACCACTATTTGCACAACTTCTTTTTGTTTGGCAAAAACCTTGGTGACTTCATACTCATCCATCCTCCAAATTTGAGCAGGAACGGTTTCTACCTCACTTGTACCATCGGCATACTGAAACTCAAGAATAATAGGCATAACCAAACCTCCTATGTTCTCAAATGAAATTTCATAGAAATTAAGTCCGCTTTCAAGCATTTCTCTCTCCTCTGCACTTAACTGATTTACATAGGCCTTGTATTCTTTTTCATCTTCAGGATAAACCTTAAAACGATCGAAGCTTGTATAAAAATCTCCAACCTTAGGGTCCCGCTCCAAAACTGTTTGCCCAATATCCTCCTTATTTCTGGTCCTTGAAATATAAGACTCTTCATGCTCATAGGCTTTCTTCTCTTCAGCCTTTACCTCATTAGGCTTCCGACTGTCAATCTTATACCACTTAACTTCATGAATAGATATATCTACCGGGTCTGTTCCGAAAAACCATCCCCTCCAAAACCAATCTAGGTCAATTGCAGAAGCATCTTCCATGGTTCTAAAGAAATCATCAGGTGTTGGGTGCTTGAACATCCACCTTTCAGCATACTTCTTAAACGCGAAATCAAAGAGATCTCTACCCATCACTGTTTCCCTCAATATATTAAGTGCAGTGGCGGGTTTTGCATAAGCATTTGGTCCAAATTGAACAATGTTTTCAGAATTGGTCATAATTGGCTCCAGAAGACTTTTCTCACCTTTCATATAAGGTGCAATCTTATGTGCCGGACCTCTTCTCGATGGATAATCCCTTTGCCATTCCTGCTCAGCTAAAAATTGCAGAAAGGTATTAAGCCCTTCGTCCATCCAGGTCCATTGCCTTTCATCAGAATTGACAATCATTGGGAAAAAATTATGACCTACTTCATGGATAATCACGGAGATCATGCCGTATTTGATGGCCTCTGTATAGGTTCCATCTTTATCCGGCCTTCCGTAATTGAAACAAATCATAGGATATTCCATACCATTGGAAGCTTCCACTGAAATCGCTTTAGGGTAGGGATAATCAAATGTTCTGGAAGAGTAGGATTTCAAAGTATGCGCCACCACTTTGGTAGAATATTGCCCCCACAGTGGATTTGCCTCCTTGGCATAGTAAGACATGGCCATTACTTCTTTGCCATTTTCTAAGCGAACTGCCATGGCATCCCAGATAAACTTTCTGGATGAAGTCCAGGCAAAGTCCCTTACATTTTCTGCATGAAAAATCCAGGTATTCTTTTTGGTTGACTTATTTTTCTCCAGTTTTTCAGCTTCAGACTGGGTACGAATTACTACCGGCTCGTCAAAAGATGTTTTGGCTTGATTCCACCGATCCATTTCTTTTTGACTAAGCACATCTTCCGGGTTTTGTAATACCCCAGTAGCCCCAACCATATGATCTGAGGGCACAGTAATGGCTACTTTATAATCCCCAAAGACCAATGCAAACTCTCCTCTCCCTACAAATTGCTTGTTTTGCCAACCTTCAAAATCAGAATAAACTGCCATCCTTGGAAACCATTCTGCTACGGTATAAATATAATTCCCATCCTCTTCAAAATACTCATATCCTGGACGTGTAGCTAAAAAACCAGTTCGGTCATGGCTATTAAAACTCCAAGAAATATTAAATTCATACTTCTCTCCAGGCATTAAAGGTTGATCAAGGTCTAAGCGCATCATGGTCAAATTCACTGTCGCCGGTATCGCTTTCCCATTTGCGTCAGTCACAGAATAAATCTTTAGTCCCAAATCCATATCATGCCAAATGATATCTTCCAATTGCCCTAGATTCATTTTTGGCCCAATCTTGCTACTGGCTATTTTTGGTGTTTCTGAATCTTTATCCCTTTGATTTTGATCCAATTGTAACCACAGGTAATCCAATGGATCAGGAGATTCATTGTAATATATAACCTTTTCTTTACCAGTGATGGACTGATTGTCATCGTTCAGTTCAACTTCAATTTCATAATCAGCTCTCTGCTGCCAATATTCGTGACCGGGGGCCCCTGAGGCTGTACGGTACACATTGGGAGAACGAAGTGTGGTACCAAGCTGCTCAAACCTGTTACCGTGTCTTTGTGTGTCGATTTGTGCTTCAGCTCCAAATCTTATGATTGTAAAAAGCAGGAAAAAGAAAACAATATGCTTCATGGTAAATAAAATTTTACTAATAACAACAGGCAATAGGCCTGAACAGATAATGGATGAATATAAAGAAATTACCTCAAATTCACTTTATGGAAAAGAGTTTATTCCCTAAGATTTTACCAATAAACACTATCTAATAGAATCATTATGGCCATACCAAATATCATAGACGAGATAACCAATACCCACTCTTTCCTATTAATTCTGAATATCCCAGTAATCAATGTTGAGGTCAATAGAAACAGCACAACTATAACTACCTGCCCAATTTCAAGTCCAATATTAAATGCCAAAAGAGGAGTAAAAATGGATTGCTCTTTTCCCAATAAGGAAGTCAGGTAATTGGAAAAACCAAGACCATGAATCAATCCGAAACAGAGTGCAAACAAATAATTGATTTGAATCCCCTTTCCCGAAGAGCTTTTTGGCTTGAAAATATTGGACAAGGCCGTGATAGCAATGGTAACAGGAATCAAAAACTCCACCAAATCTGTATTGATTTGAATCACCTTTAAGGTAGCTAAAGCCAATGTTAAGGAGTGACCTATGGTAAACGCAGTCACCAAAACCAGGATTCTTCCCCAGTCCTTAATCATGTACACTACCGCCAAGGCCAAAACAAAAAGAATATGATCAAAACCTTTAAGATCCAAAATATGCTGGATACCAAGATTAAAATACAACTGAAATTGGTTCATAGAATAAGCTGATTAATTTACTTTAGGTTTTAAAATTTTGTTGTAATATTAACGCATAATTCGCAGATATTACAAAAACTACTCCTTTAATGCTCGTAATTCAATTAATCTTATTCCTAATGTCTGGTGGGCTGGAAACACATCCTTTCTATATTAGCCTGACAGACATGTACTACAACGAAGAGCGACAGCAAATAGAAATCGCTCAAAAGATATTTTGGAATGACATGGAAGAAGCATTGACTATTGCATCCGGGGACCAGGTGAATTTCCTTAAACCAGCGAATTCAAAAAAATTAGAAAGCTTGATTAAGGAATATATTCTAAGCAACAACAAGTTGGAGGTCAATGGAAAGAAAGTTAAACTCGCCTATCTGGGCTATGAAATAGAAGAAGATGCTGCTTGGTTTTATATGGAATCAGAAAAAATACCAGATCCTTTAGAGATCAATATTCATAACTCTATTCTCATAGATGACTTTCCCACCCAGCAAAACATCGTGAATTTTTACAAAAATCGGCAACCTAAAAGCCTTATCACTAGAAAGGACAAACTTAGTGGCACGCTTAAACTGGACTAAGATTACTGAAAGGCCGCAAACGAACTAATTCATTCAAAATAAAGAAAAAAGCCACCCCCAATTAATGAGAGTGGCCATTTCAATCCTAATAGGCAATAAACTATCCAATTATTGGAACAATAAATACCCGACCGAGAACAAGTATTTCAACCTCTATTGGATAGCCTAGATTCAATTAATAAACTTATTCGTAACCAGGATTTTGAATCAAACCTGCGTTAATGTCTAATTCTCTTTGAGGAATTGGAAGTATGGTTCTATTTTGTCCAGGCTTAGAATCGTCAAAGTAGGTATCACTCTCAGGTCTAAGTGGTAGATTGTTCCTAAGCAGATCCATTCTCCTATGCCCTTCAAAAGCCAATTCTTTTCTTCTTTCCTCAAGAATTTGAGCAATAAAAGCTTCTTTGTCTGCGAAGTCACTAGCATTTAACGCATCAAGTCCAGCTCTCTCTCTCAATTCGTTGATCAAGTCTAAAGATTCATTGTTGATACCATCAAGTTGGGCCAATGCCTCGGCTCTGTTTAGCACTACTTCCGTAGTCCTTATAATCGGAGAGTTATCAGAATGAGTAACTACATCAGGGAACTTTGTAGTATACAATAAAGAAACTCCCTCCGCATTTACGTTCTCCTTTGAAAGATTGGTAATCCGCTTGTCATTATCAGAATAAGCTGCTATTAGATAATCAGAAAACGGCGTATCTCCCCTTCCACCATCTTCGGCAGAATTATAATAGGAGCCCCAACCCCCTGAGCCAGTTCTTCCGTTATCAATCTCAGAGTTTTGAATTGAAAACACATATTCACTGTTGTTTTCTCCCCAAAAACTATAATTGGAAGCAAGCCCATATACTGCATCAGCGTCTAAAACTGCTTTGGCTTTTTCCGCAGCCAACTGCCACTCTCCTCTATAAAGGTGAATTCTTGAAAGCAAAGCATTTGCAGCACCTTTAGTGGCCCTTCCTCTAGTGAAGGCAGAGCTTTCGTAAGATTCAGGCAAATCTGCAACGATACCTTCGAGTTCATTGATAATGAAATCATGGACCTCTCCTACTGTATTTCTAGGATAAGCAACAATTTCTCCTGAAAACGCATCCGTAACAATCGGAACACCCAAGGCGTCTTCCCCACCTACATTTATCGGCTGAGCAAAAAGATTAACCAATTGAAACATCAATAAGGAACGCATGAATTTTGCCTCAGCAACATACTGATTTCTTTCTTCTGTTGTCAAGGATTCATCTGGTGAATCAGGGGTAAAGGCAACAACTGCATTTGCTGCTAAAATTGCACGGTAATGCGCTTTCCATAAATCCCTGATCGAAACATTGTCCGCTTGGGTAGTATAGATACTAATTTCCTGAAGCGTAGGAAAAGAGCCTATGAATTTCACGTTATCAGATTGAAAGTCTGCAATTACTTGTGGCAAAGAGCCAAATACCTCCCATTCCTGGGTCAAAGAATACACGCCAAGAAGTGACCCTTCTACTGCTTGTTTGTCAGCAAAAGCGAGTTCTGTCGAAAGCGACTGCTGGGGATCAATCTCTAAATCTTCACAAGAGAAAAGGCTTCCCAACAATCCTATAAATAATAATGTTTTTAAATTTTTCATTGTTAAGCTTTTTTAGAATCCTAATGAAACACCCAAAGTAAATGATTTAGCCTGAGCAGGAGTAAAGAAGGATTCTCCTTGGATTTGGTTGTCACTACCGTTCCCGCTAATTTCAGGCTCTAAGCCATCCTCAAGACTTGAGAAAGTAAGCATGTTTTGCAACATCCCATAAATTCGAGCACTTCTTAACACCTTTGTTCTTTCCAGAATATTAGCTGGAATATTATAGGTAAGTGAAAGATTTCTAAGTCGAATATGATCCCCCTTTCTTAAGTGAATGGTTGATCTTTGACCAAAATTAGACTGCGTATCACCGTCTAATCTAGGAGCAAAGCTATTCCTATTGTCCTCTGTCCAATAATTCAACAATTGAGGATCAAGGTTAAACGAGTTCAGGTTGTTTGGATTATACAAGAACCTAAGGTCATCAAACATAATGTAGTTTCCCTCAGTAAAAGTAAACAGGGCAGAAAGCTCAAGCCCTTTATAAGACAGAGAATTGGTCAAACCACCTGAAATTCTTGGAATAGCAGATCCAATAATTTCTCTGTTATTGGTACTGTATGTTGTCGTAGGTTCATTGTCTGCATTTAACCACTCAGCTTCGCCTGTTTCAGGATTAATCCCACTATACCTCACTAGGTAAAAAGTGTTAACAGAGTACCCTTCAATGGCTCTTTGACTAGATGATCCTTGAACAAATCTTCTACCTTCACTATCCTCAGATGCTCCAGGAAGGTCAAGCACTTCATTCTCAAGGAAGCCTACGTTCAAAATCGTTCTCCATTCAAACCCTGATGACTGAACATTCAAAGAGTTTATCATTAAATCTATTCCTCGATTACGCATAGTACCTGCATTTTGCGCATAACTTGTGTATCCTGTAGTATAAGGGATAGGTACATCTAATAATAAACCTGTAGTACGTTTGTTCCACACTGAAGCTTCTACGTCAAGTTTACTATTGAACATAGTAGCATACAAAGTAAAATCAAACTGTGCAGATTCCTCCCATCCTAAAGTCGGATTGGCTGGCTGGCTTGGGTAAATACCCGGACTACCACCATAATCACCTAAACTTCCTGCCTGGTACAGGCCTAAGGACGCGAAATTATCTACCCTGTCATTTCCTGCAGTACCATAACTTGCGTTGACTTTAAGGAAATCCAAGAAGCTATTGTTTTGCAAAAACTTCTCCTCTGAAAGAACCCATCCACCGGATAAAGCCCAGAAGTTACCATAGCGATTATCCATCCCAAATCTTGATGAGCCATCTCTTCTTGCACTTCCTTCAAATAACAATTTGTCTTTATATCGGTAGTTTACCCTTGCAAAGTAAGAAGCAAGTTTCCATCCAGTACCAGTTGCACTTGTAATAGTAGGTGTTGCTGCAGAAGCCACATTAGGCAATTTATCACTCACAAAACCTGAACCTTCTACAGTCATACTCGCAAAATCTGATTGCTCATAAGAATAACCTAAAAGCGCTCCTAAATAATGGTCATTACCGAAATATTTTTGGTAGTTCAAGGTATTTGTACTCAACCATTTGTAATCTTGAATTATCCTTTTATATCCTTGACCAGTAGGTTCAATGATATCTGGATAGCGCATGGTTTCTTCTGTTTGAATCTGATCAATTCCCCAATCCGTTTTGAAAGTCAAGTCAGGAAGAATATCAAATTCAAAATAAGTATTGGCTGTTGTTCTACGCGTGATGTAGTCCGTTTGAGCCAAATCAGCAAGTGCCAATAAGTTAGGGACAAAACCTAGTCTTGTATAATTGCCATTTTCATCAAATGGCTTATTGTATGGCAAATGTAGAAAGGCAGAAGTTAAAGGAGCAAAAGTACTATTGTCCGAATTAATTCTATCATTGTAAGTTTTTGCTAAACCTACATTGGCTCCAAATCTTGCTTTATCAGAAAACTTATGTGTCATGTTTAACCTTCCGTTAAACCTATCCAGTTCATTTCCTAAAGCGTAAGTATCCTGCATAAAGTAAGTACCTGAAATAAAGTAGGTAGTATTGTCACTTCCTCCTGATGCACTAACATTCAGATTAGAAATTTTTCCCTGCTCAATAACAGCTTCTGGCCAATCAAAACCTGTTTGAGGAAAACTACTTACAGGATTTCCAGATCTATCAGCTCTATACTGATTGTATTGCTGTAAAGACATATAAGGCCTAAGTGTAGTTGGGTTTTGCACCCCTCTATAAAAGTCCACATTGATCCTTGAGGCGCCACTTTTTCCTTTTTTGGTTTCGATAAGAATGACGCCATTGGCACCTCTAGAACCATAAATTGCTACTGCGGATGCATCTTTCAATACAGAAATAGACTGAATTTCATTTGGGTTAAGCTCCATTAAAGGATTAAGCGCAACAGCCCCTGATTCATTACCATAATCTCCACTACTGCCATCATTCAAAGGCACTCCATCCACTACAAATAGTGGTGAACCTCCAGCCGTCAAGGAGGCAACCCCTCTGATTCTTATGTTTTGCTGCGCACCACCTACACCGGAAGTACCAGTCAACTGTACACCTGCTGCCTGCCCTTGTAAGGCTTCTTGAGCAGTAAAGATTGGCATTCTTTCTATTTGAGAATTGTCCAAACTAGAAATACTTTGAACAGACATTTTAGCGGATTGGGTACCATATCCGACCACAACTACTTCCCCTAATGTTTTTACATCAGGCTCTAAAAACACATCAATTTGGCTTTGATTGTCAATTACTCTTTCTTGAGTCATAAACCCAACAAAACTAAATGACAATACATTTGATCCTTCAGGAATCGTCAAGGTATAGGTACCATCTATATCTGAAATGGTTCCCACCATCGTTCCTTTCACACTCACATTCACTCCAGGTATCCCATTTGGCTCATCTTCAGAGGTAATCGTTCCCGATACCACCCTACTCTGGGCCATTAAAGAGATTACCGCTAACATGGAAAATGTTAAGCTAAGTAAAACTCGCTTCATAGTTAATAATAGATTAAGGTTTTTTAACAATGTTTATAATGCAAAAATCCATCAATTTATTTATAAAAACAAAATGATATATAACTGATAATGCAATATTAAAACCAAAATATTTTGTGGAATTAGGCGAAATAAAAATTTACTTTTTTGAATCTGAAAAAAATAATTGAATAATATTATTTACTTGTTATTATTCAGTTAATATTCTATTATTTTATAATTTTAAAACGTACAAATATAATATTATTTATTAAAACATTATTTTCCCCGTTCATGTAAATTAATTATCATTCTAAATTAGAATATTTAACAAAATATTATATGGTTATTTTATTTTTCATAAAACTTATTCTATGAATTTGTAAATCAATAAAAAAATGTAAAATCTTTTTTCAGTATTATATAGAAGTAATCAACCCAAATACAGAATTTTATTATTTCTAAAAAAATTTGAAAATAATTCGATAAGTAATAAATGGGAACGCTCCCTTACCTAATGCAAGCTCCCTCATCCTCAATTATTAATGCTCAGGTGGACAACTTAATGTACTCTAATACTACCCAATCCCCATCAACCTTCTTTAACAAAGCCACCTGACTAACCTTGAACTGGCACCTTATATTATTCATTTTCAAGTACTCCATCACAGGCTCAAATTGATCCTTTTTAAAATCTCTGAAAGCCAATGTCATATGTGGATGATAATTGGAATCACTTAACTCAATGTTCTTTTTTAGGACAGCTTTTGTAAAATCCCTAAGACGCTCTTGACAATGCTTAAACTCAGGAGGATACTTTACCTTCATAAAGACTACCCTATTCCCAAATGCCCCTATCCCTCCCAGCAACAAGGAAAAACTTTTTTCCTTTAGAAAAAACCTCCCTAATGTTTGCAGAAGCTCTTTTTCCTTATTTTCATTGTGGACAAATGGCATCTTCAATGTAATATGCGGAGGCGACTTAAGGGCGTACTTGATTCCAAAAGATGCTTGTAAACCCTCCTTCAAACTTGTAATCGCTCCCTTTATTGGTTCATCGGGTACAATGGCAAGGAAATATTTCCCCATTACTTTTGGCATGACAATAATTTAGCTAAATGATTTGACCTTAGTGAATCAGTCAATTTGGCATTATTTTTAGTATTTGAAGAAAAACTTCTTTCAAAGAAGCTATCAAAAAGTTAAATTCATAAAATTTTACCATATTCACAATTCAAACGCAAAACTGATTTAAAGGTAAGATCAATGAAGCAATTCAAGAAAGTCATGGTAGGGTTAGACTTATCTCATTTAGATGAGATATTGATCTCTAACATAAAGATACTTGTCCCTATTTTGGATATAGAAAAAGTATATTTTATTCATTTTTCGAAGAGTTTAATACTACCCAAAGAGGTAACATCTGCTTATCCGGATTTATTAGCGCCGTTAGATGAAACCATTGAAAGCCAAATTCAATATGAAATTGAAAAAACCAAGCCTGAATTAGATTTCGATTTTGAAATCATCGTAAAAGAAGGGAATCCCCAAGAAAACATGCTTCGCTGGTGCAACATCAAAGAGACAGACCTTTTAATAATGGGTAGAAAAAAGGGGAAAACCCCTTCTGACTCCTTGGTTAAAAACTTGTCCCAAAAATACCCAAGACCAGTACTCTTACTTCCAGAGACTCCACCAACAGGGCAGATAAACAATATTCTGCTCCCTATAGACTTCTCAAAGCATTCAAAAGTCAGCATTCTGTTAGCCTTAGAAATAAGTAAAAAAACCAATGCTACCTTACAATGCTGCCACATGTATACAGTACCTAGTGGCTATAGCAAAACGGGTAAAACCTTCGAGGAGTTTGCTACCATTATGCTGGAGAATGCTAAAAAAGATTTTAAAGCCTTCTTGGAAGAAAATGATCTCCCGGACTTATTGTGCACATTTATCCTTCATGATAAAAAAGATGAGGCCGATAATATTATGGACTTTGCCCACTCTATTAAAACAGACTTATTGATAGTAGGAAGTAGAGGAAGATCTAGGTCTGCAGCGGTATTACTGGGAAGCGTTGCCGAAAAACTAGTAAACAGCAACCATGACATCCCTATGCTGGTAATGAAAGAGAAAGGAGAGAACATGGGTTTTCTAGAAGCGCTATTCAGAATCTGATAAAAAATTAAACCCGGATTATGTAATAGAATTCGTAATGAGTGTCGCAATCGCAAGAAAATCAGACTGTTTGGAGATTTTAGCATAGCACCGCTATGGTGAAATTGAAAACAGCAACGAAGTGGCTGATTTTAAAGCGATTTCAGCACGTAATAGCATGTCTATTGCATATTGGTTAAACCTTACAAAAATCCCTAAACCCGAAATAGACAATAGCCCTTCATCTGATAGAAGGGATATTGTCTATGGAGTGGAACCAAACAGAATTATTGGCGGATTCAGTTAATTAACCCAATTAAAAAATGAAGCCATCCTTGCCCTAACCCATACACCTCATGGAAAAGGTAAAAAAAGAGGCATTGTTCCTAGACTTCAATTCTAACCCCCTCTTAATAGACGCCTTCTCCTGAGCTTAGCATTTGATTCATGGTTTTTATGACAATCTTAATGTCAAGGAAAAAAGACCAGTTACGGACATAAAAATAATCTAGCTTAACTCTTGACCTTATTTGCCAATGGCTAGAGATCTCTCCGCGATAGCCTAACACTTGTGCCAGACCAGTAATCCCTGGTTTTATACAATGTCTATTATTGTATTTTTCCAATCGTTTCTCAAAAACTTCATTCATAGGAACAGTGTGTGGTCTTGGGCCTACTACAGACATTTCATTTTTAAGGACATTGATAAATTGAGGCAGTTCATCCAAGGAGAATCGCCTCAACAATTTCCCCACTTTGGTTACTCTTGGGTCATTTTTAGAAGCTTGTAAGGTGTCTGACCAAGGGTTTTCTTTCATTGTCCTGAATTTGATACAAGTAAAAACCTTATTGTTTACTCCCGTCCTTTTTTGATAGAAAAAAACCGGCCCCTTGGATTCAAGCTTGATCAATAGGGCAATAATAGGCATCAACCAACTAAAGACAAATAAGATCACAACTATCGAAAACAAAACATCAAAGAAGCGTTTGAAAAATTGATTACCCAACCTATCCAAAGGGATTTCATTTAAGTTTACAACTACAAAAGAACCATAGTTGCTAAAGCTCATTTTTTTATTCCATTGTAATGGTGGCCCTGGTATGATTTTTACCTTAAAATGGTTTTCATCAGCAAAATCAACTATTTGCTGGATTAACTTACTCGGCATCTTTTGACTAAGGTAAACCAAATCCAAAGACCCTATTCCATACAAACTAAAAAAACGATCAAAGTTTCCAAGTACATTTTCTCCCTTAACTTCATCATCAAAAAAGCCCAAGAATTTGATGCCAAAAGCTTTGTTTTTCTCCAAGGTTCGGGCCAGTTGGCTACCCCATTCATCTTTACCTAAAATCACAGCTTTGCGATAATTCCTTCCGCTCATTCTATACCTTCGCAAGGCCATATGAACTCCTATCCTAAAAAACATTAGCATTGAGAGTGTTGCTGGAAACAAATAAAAATTTAAAGTAAAGGTGTAAAATGAGGACAAATGTTCTCTCAGGATAAAAAATATTAAAATTGCCCAAACATAGGAGACCAGAAATTGCTTGAGGGTATCCCAATACACCGAAGTTCGGGATAACTTATAATCCTTTCTAACCAAAACAATTCCCAGCCAAACCAAACCGAACAAACCTACATCCAAAAGGGAATTTTGAGAATAGGAATCACTTTGAGCACTTAAAATTATCAACAGTCCAAGTACAATAAACATCACCAAAAGCTCCACTGAGATAAACAGTGAGGGGAAATATTTATAAAAGCGTTTTGCCATGAAAGTGTTTCAATTAAAAATCATTAACATTAAATCAAAGCATCCAATTATTATTTTCAAACGGTATAAAACCGAAATTACTAATATCGAACAGTTCAACACAAAAGTACTGCAAAAATGGCCACTTTTTGGGGTATTTC
>NZ_JBSXOH010000058.1:0-63044 GCF_056859355.1 Cyclobacterium sp. L-R | reverse complement strand
GGGCTTGTTGGAAAATTCGATAAAATTTGACCAAGTAAAGATAAACTAAATTATTCGTGGTTATTTTGTGTGTTTGTCTTCTGATCAGCAGTACAATTCGACTACGGTAAAGTGCAATTTGGTGAGGCGTTGGGTAGGTTTTCTTTGACCTTTTATCCATTGGACATAGGTATCCCACGATAAAGATTTTTTGATCTTTTTTCTCTTCAGGCTGCCTTCTCTCTGGGTGCAGGCTCCTCCCGGTTTCTTTTCTTTGCGATTTTTACAGCATTGGCCGCCATGGTTGCAAAAAGCACCATCAACATCTCCCGCTTTTCTCCCCGGACTTTAATTTTTCTTAGCCCGTAATGATCTTTGTGGGTTCCGAAAATACCTTCCATTACCGTTGCCCTTTGCTTTGATATTTCGCTGCTGAGTATCTTCTCTGCTTTTGAGTGTTTTTTTGGGCCCTTCTTCGGGAAGCAGGTGAATATGCTGTTTTCGGTACAGTATCTTCTGTTTTCGTTGGTGGCATATATTCGGTCTGCGCCAAGCTGTGATGTTCCCTTGAAAACTGTTTTGTGTTTCACCACGGAGGTTTTCAGTCTTTTACATTCATTGAAGTTTCTGAAACTCATCTTGTCTATAAATGAGAGCCCATCGACCTGCAGCATGTGTACCTTCATTCCGAACTCCACAGGTTTGTTTTCTTTTCCCCTTACTATAGGCCTGACATAGGGTTTGTGAAGGGAAACGATCCTGTCTTTGAGCTCAGATGGTTTGTGGGTCAACAAAAATGTCTGCTGTACCAGAATTTTCTGGATGGTTCTCAAACAGGCAAAATCTTCCGGCCTCATACATTCTCCCCTGAACATATCCATTATTTGCTGAAGTTGCTCGATTCCTTTTTCCAAAAGGTATACCAGCGATTTCCTTCTGCGAAGCGTCTCTTTAAGGGTATTCCTCCTTTTCCTGAAATAGACAAGCTGCTTAATCTTCTGTTCCCGGTATTTAGAACGCGGCCTTTTGGTCTTCAGGATCTTGCACAACCTAAAAAGTTGCTTTTCAAACACCCATTCACAGCACTCCCACAAAAGTTTCACATCGGTAGGAAAGCGGATATAGCTCTCGTAGCAGGTGGCATCCATGAGAAGTACATGGAAATTGTTCACATCCTTTTTCCAGTGGTTGAGCAGTACTGACTGAACCTGTTCCCATTCACAGTGCTCTTCAATATAGGCCCTTATCCCTGTCATAAGAGTATAATCCCTGATCTGTTTGTCCTCGGCCAGAAGTTTGCCGCAGAACATCTGCAAACTGTAATCTGTATTGAACCTTTCGATGAGCTGTCTGTCGCTGACATTGAGGTAGGCCTTGAGGAACATCATGCCAAACATTCCCTTGGCATCAAACCACCTGGGAGCACCCGGACCTGTATTCTCTGGCGGAAGACATCCTGCGAGCTCATCCCAGGGGATGGAATCTTTTATCTGGCCAAACAACGAATTCTTAAAAAAATGATATTTTGGAGAATATCCGTCGAAGTCTTTGAAAATCTGTAGTTGCGCTGTATCTTTCATAGTATTTTATTCTGCAACCTTAAAATACAAAAAAGAAAACCCCGAAAAAAGCTTTAAACAGCTAAATTCGGGGTTTTTGTGTTATGTTTTTGTTAATTATTACGCTGGTTATCAGGTAATTAATAAATCAGCAAGAAGCCCTACTTAATAGGCACCAGTGTCAAAGCTTTTAAATCCATTAATGCTCCTTTTCCAAACTCCTGTCCAGAAGCCACGATAATTCTATTGTAATCTTCTTCTAAGGTAAGTTCACCAATCTTTATTTTTTTGAAAGTTTCCCAAGAGCCAGAAGGTTTGATTACTCCTTCTATGGTTTGATTACCAGATGTAAGCACAAATGGTTTACCTGCTTCCTCGTCCGATACGGACCATTCCATCCATACTTCATACGCACCTTTCTTTGGAAGATCCAAGTCCCACTCTACTCTATCCTTAGCTGTAAACCAACCAAATGCATTCCACTCAGGCATGTATTGGATATCAGGCCCTATACCTTTTGCTTTCTCAGCCGGAAGGTGTACCGTTTCATTTAATGCCGCTCTGGTAATTCCCGGAATATTTAAGCTTCCCTCCATTTCTTCTCGCTTTTCATTCACATACTTGGCCACCGTTCCAACTGGAGCAATCCAAATACCATTGGCAGGATCATTTGCATATTCACAAAGCTTTCTTAACATGCTCAAATAGGTGGTTTGATTTCCTTCCGTTCCATTTTCATGACCGGCAAGCACCAACCATTTCCTATCTTTGCCAGCAGCTTCTATAAGTGGTAATATTTCTTCAAAGGTCATATTGTCCATTTCCATTCCTGTAAGTTGAGCCATATCAGCATAATAAGGATCAACAGGAGCTTCATCTTTCCAACCCCTTCCTGAAAGAAACATCTCAGAAATTAATGGGACATAGCTTTGTGTTTCCTCTCCCTTACCTACAAATGACAGACCGCATGGATAAGCAAAAACCTCTGGTCTCACTCCCAACAATCGCTCTACTTCATCATTTGTATCAATCAATTCTTTCCGCATTCGCTTTAAGGTATAATCTTCCAAGGCCTCAGATCTGGACCAGCCGAAATTCCCAGTGCAGGGATGATTCAAAGAGTGGTTACCAATCTCATGGCCTGTCTCCACTACCATCTTCCAACCCTCAATATTCCGTTCCATACTTGCAGGCACCACATAGAATGTAGCTTTCACCCCGTACTCATTCAATAGCGTTGCTCCCGGATCGGGGTTGCTCGCTCGGGCATCATCAAAACTTAAACTAATGGCCATTTTTTTTCCTTCCGGCCAAGGGAAATCCGGGTTCTGTGCGTTTGCACTAAATACACCTAAAACTAATACTACTATTAATGTGCTTACTGAAAATATTGACTTCATCTCAGGATTGGTTTATTATTTACTTTTCAATTCACTTTCCAAATAAGACAATACTGTCTCACCGAATCTAGTACCTGCATTGGGAACAAAAGGAGAAACAGTAGGCTCATAGCCTTTGTATTCCCACTCTTCTTCGGTCAGCATGTATCCCAACCAACCATTGGTATAACCATAATAGAAGGTATAAGGAAATGGAGATCGCTCTCTTACTTCATTTGAGATTTCACAAAACAGTTCTAAAGGACTGGCCCAAATACCAATTTTATCATTGATATTAAGAAATCGAACGGGTACTTTGATGGTTTTGGCTGTTCCTTTTTCATCTACAATATACTCATTTAAAGCTTCAGGCCATTTTAACCCCTCCTTCATAGGTGTCAAAAAATCCATCTCTGAAGCAGAAAAGGAAATCTGATCTTCATAGTTAAGGATTTCCTTACTTGCCATAAGGATCTTATCTCCAAGTAACCTCCTCAGCATATTCATCCTACCAGACCTTGCATCAGGGTAAACACTGTAGATAGGTGCGAGATTACCTGCAGCCCCGTTGATAAACAACATCGGAGCACCGGATTTTTCTTCCACATATTTCGCAACTACACCTGGACCATCTCCACTGATGAGTAAATTTTGTCCTCCCAAGACTGTCCCATGTATCGCATAATTGGCCACTGTAGCCATTAAACGATGGTCTTCCTTGTGGACTATTTTTAGAATGCCAATTCTTCGGTCTACAGCCCCATCAGGATTCATCCCCAAAAAGGCAACATCATCTATGTCTCTGGCCCTTCTGTTGATATTGGCAGATGAATGCCCCCAGCCAACTCCAAGACTTGCCGGAGCAAGTTGCTGAATCCCTTTTTCAATGCCATCCAGTAATTTACTGGTCACCAAGTCAGTATAATTGGTATCTATAGGATGTTTATATCGCTCTCCCATAAACGCTTCTGGGAGCCCTGGAGCTCCTACTTCAGGTGCTGAATGGGTATGGGTAACTGACCACCAAAAATTACTGCGTACTATACCAAACTTCTTCTCAACCAATTTTGCCACCTTATCATAGGTTGCAGGTGAGAGTACACAAATATCTGTGGAGACAAGTGCAAATTTGGAATTACCATCATCTAATATTAAAATTTGATGATAAATACTATCCAGAATCCCTTCTGATAGCCTGGCCCCATAGCCCAATAATTGTTTGGGAACTTTCGGTGTAATATTTTCTTTGACTACAGCGGCTTTAAAATCTCCGGCAAAGGTTGTTTGTACAGAAAGCAGCAGAACACAAAGGATTACCATTAAGAAAGTTGAGCTCCTAACCTTATGGTACTTCTTAAATAGCTTTGATGTTATCAGTTTGGTTAAACACATTATTTAATTGATTTAGGTAAAATGGAATAAATGCCATTCATTATTATATCTTCTACATCCTCGGTAAATCTGGAAGGCTTCTCATAACCAATCATGGCCGTTTCTGCTTCATACCCTCCCTCCTTCAGTATTCTGAGTGAAGGAATATAACAGGGCATGTCATTGGAATAAGAATTAACCCAAACCCGATCTTCACCCAACTCTTTCTTTAGGCGAATGGCATAATCTACAACCACTTCTCCAGCCAAAAACACCATGACCAAGTCTTTACCAAAATCCCAAACTTGAATTGGGTAATCTATTTTCTCAGGAATATCTCCACTCCTTGCCATCCGTCCAAGCAAAAGGAGAGAGTAATTACTTGTCCTACCGGCTCCCTTGGCATCTTGCGCCAATTTTCTAGGGTCAGGCATTTCTGCAAAGGTAAGTTCAACATATTTCATTTTACCTTCAGGTGGTTGACGGATACTTTTCCAGTTGTCTTTTCCGAGCAAACGATTAACCTCATCAGCAATTTGTTTTCCCTGATCTTTGGCATACACCAAATCCATTTCTGGTTTTTTGTTGTTCATACGTGGGGAAGAATTCTGATCTGCTCCACATCCAATAACTACCATGGCCATGGCACCTTCAGGTAAATTCTCCTCCACCTGAATCTGGGCTTCACCTACCCAATCTCCATGTGCCACATTATTTTTAGGACCTAAAGTAACAGCATGGCAAGCATAATTGAGCATTATTGCTTTTGTCTTCCCTTCAAGATCCGTAATACGCATTACAGGCAAGGAATGGTCTGAAACCCCATTGGGGTTTATGGAAGTCCTTCTATTTACAGCAAATTTCACTTCTCCTTTACTATGAGAAGCCAAGGAAGGTGTAGCATTAGCGATGGCATTCATTGCCAAGCCCTTTAGTTTTGGTACAAGCCCCATGGCATAAAGCGCAACTTCAGCCAATTCATCTGGCCCCAAGGGTTTATTGAAATGAGAGATAATATTCCCTATTTGCGGGCCACTATGGGTATGTGAAGCACAGATAGAGAGGTTGGCCGGTAATATCCCTATTTCTTTCGCTAGGGCATCCCGCACCTGCTCTGTGACCTTATGGGGTATACCCAATAAATCTACGGTTATAATAATACGGTATCCTTTTTTCGCATCTCCAAATGCCATTGCTTTGGCCCATAATTCATGCTGAACTCCCTCAAAAGGGAAATCCCTACTGGAATAGCCCGTAAGTCGAACGGGGATTTCAGGAGTAATTACCACCTTCGCCAACCCTACATTCAATGGTTTTGGAGCAGCCCCAAAACCATTGAGCTGAAAGCCTGCAATAGCCAACATAAACAGCATTAATGGTTTAACTATTAATCGTTTCATTTTCTTGGGTTAATTGATATATTTTAAAGAAGTTTTCTTGTATTTTTTTATTCTGACTTTCGGATATAGGCCAATAAATCAGCCATCTCCTGAAGGGAAATACTCTGTTCAAGACCAGTCGGCATGGCAGACATTTCGACTAATTTCAATGTTTTAATATTGGCTCTGGAAATGCTCTTGTCAATTCCACCTGCATTGCGAAGGTTAATAGCAGTAGGTGTTTCGGAGGAAATAAGCCCTTGGTGAAGTTCCCCATTTTGCAACTCCACCTCCCAAAGATCATAGCCATCTGCTATGGACAAATTAGGGTTCAAGATATCACTCATGATACTGGCTGCACGTCTGTTTTTCAAAGAAGACAAGTCAGGACCAAAAGCAATTCCCTGATCCTCTCCCATTTGATGGCAGATGGCACAGTTTTTCTGAAAAACTGTAGCTCCAGATTGAATTGTACCACTTAGCTCCAAAGCAGGTTGATAGGTGGCAATGATTTTTTCACTTTCGCCTTCAGGCCGGGTCAAAATGGCCCTAGCTCTTAATCGAAGCTTTTCATCTTTGTTCGCCATTAAACCTACACTTCTTCTCCAGCCAATGGTTGCTTTTTGTATAACTCCATCTTCAAGTGCTCCCAACAAAACTGCAATCCTTTCCCCATTCATCATCATCGCGCTAATGGCTGCATCTCTTAATTCAGGCGTAAAACTATCCCAACGATCAAGTACCAATTGAGAAAATGAATTGCCTTGCGATTTGCTTAATGTTCTAAAAGCTGCCAATTGTACAGGTAAAGGCTCAACAACATCCACCAAGCCTACAAGCATGTCTTCGTACTCCGCATTATTGCCCAAAGCCAAAAACCGAATCCCCATGCTTCTTTCTTCTCCAGTCAATGTTTTGTTCAATGCTATTTCTTTCGCTTTTGATAGGGCTAGGGCTTTACCCTTTACATTGTCCAAACCTATCCCCTCTAAAACCTGAATTGCAGCTCCTTTTACTTCTATTGAGGAATGTTCAAAAACTGTTGTTGCCAATAAACCAGCGCTTGCCCCATGTGAACCAGCTCGTTTTTTATTTTTGATTCCCTGTGCCAAGCCACGCAAAAGAGCTGGCTGCCAGTCGTATTTATTTTGGGTATTTTTTCTCGTGGCTCTTTGTACCATGGTATAAATGACTTGCTCATCCATGCTGGCACCAACCATTGAAGCCATGCTTTGTACCAGACCATTGAAGGCAGGTGTAGCGGTGTACTGGTCCAATACTGGATTGATAAGTTTACTACTCTCTGAAAAAGGTGCTGAAAGTGCTGCCAATTGCACCCATTTGTCCTCGATATCTTTGAATAAAAGTGCTTTTCGCACCTGAAAAGCACTTTCACTTTCAATGTACCCTAGGGTTTGCATCAACTGAAACCGAACTTTTGGATCAGGATCATTTTCTAAGGCCAGCAAATTTTCAGCAAACTCAGGGGATTGAGCCAAGAAAAGCTCAGCCAATTTCACAGCATTTTCCCGAATACCTGCTACTGGGTCTTTTAAAGAACTTGCTACAGTTTCTTGATCCAATGCTCCGATCCCCTGCAAAGTCCATAAAGCATGAAGTCGCCCCATTGGGCTTTCTCCAGAAATCGCCAAATCCTTTAATTGAGGAATCAGGCTCTCAGGACGCTGATCCACGATTAGCCTTTGGGCATTCATCCTCCACCAAGCATTTTTATGAGACAACTTACTAAGTAATTCTTCAGGTGAAGCTTTATCCATAGTCAATTTATTTGACCAATCTATTGGGGAAGTACCCTTAGGCGTAATACGGTAAATCCTCCCTTGGTCTGTTCCATTGTACAAAGCTCCAGACTGAACCACCTCTTCAGCCATCCATTCAGGATGTTCTATGATCTGACGGTAATAATCCAGGATATACAAAGCTCCATCAGGGCCAACATAAGCATTAACAGGTCGAAACCAAGCATCTGTAGAAGCTAAAAATTCTTTGTCAGGATGCTCTCGAGAGGCAATAAAACCTGTCCCATCCTCCTTGACGAAATCCACATGTACCAAATTGCTTACCGGCTCTGACACAAAGGTTGACTGATTGTACCGCTCAGGAAAAGCTCCTCCCAAGTAGGCAGTCAATCCGCAAGCAGAAGTCATTACACCTAGGTCAGTCAATAACTGATGTTGGGGATTGATGGTAATCGGGAAAACTTCAGCACCACTGCCATGATCTGAGGATGACTGAGTGACTCCCGTAATCACCACATGGGGATTCCTATCCAGGTATTCAGCAGAAAGCACTTCCTGAATAATATGATTGCTATTGTTCAATAAAAACCTGTGCCCATATGCATCGGCAGTGTGCCCAAATTGGGTCCTACTACTTAGCAACTCTAAGTCATAGGTGTCAGGTTTGAATCGGATACTTCTGCCTCCGGCATTTTGCGGCAATCTGTTGAGTTCTGGTTTTTCTGGATAATATACATCGGTACCTTTATCCCCAAGTAAGTCTTCATAAATGGTCGTAGTAACCGCAGGCTCATGCCCCAAATAGATCCAGTTATCCAATGCCAATTTGGGACTGTTAACATTGTGCTGAGGATTAGAAAGCGCAAACCCTGTTAAAAGGGTTTGCTTGATATCTGCTTTACCATCTCCATTGCTGTCTTCCAGGTAATAAACGTTGGGTGGATCTGTTACGATAATGCCTTGTTTCCAGCGCATGATCCCAGTAGGCACCACCAGGTTATCTGCAAAAATGACACTTTCATCCATTATCCCGTCACCATCAGTATCTGACAAGCGTTTCACTTTCCCAGACCCACTGAGGTCCAATGGATAACCATGCATTTCAACCACGAACATTCTACCCTGCTCATCTATTACCATGTCTACTGGGTCAGCTACTAAAGGCTCCCCTGCAATAAGCTCTATCTGAAAATCATCTTCTAGGACAAAAGTAGACAAAGCATTTTCCAGAGATCTATCCTCATTGGTGGACTTTGGCTGGCAAGCGTAAAGCAATAGGGCAAAGCCTAATACAAATACGATGATACGTTGATGGTTATAAAAGCCTTTAATCACCGGAAAACTTAAATTCTTTGTTCGCATGTTAAATTTTAATTTATTCAATCTACATCCCACCATAAAGGGGTGAAAATATTATCATCTCCATTGAGATACAAGCCCACCGCTTCATCAACAGAGGATTGGCTACTATTGGTAATGGAAGTGGGATATGTAATTCTTTTTATATAGTCACCACCAGTAAAATCACTGTAGTTTACTGCAATTGGGTATAACTTTGGATATCCAGTTCTTCTAAATTCGGACCAGGCTTCTTGACCATCAGGGTACATCGCTATCCATTTCTGAGTAAGGATCCTTTCAAGCTTTCTTTCAAATATATCATTCTCAGCCCATTTTATAGTTATATCTGACAACGGTTGAATATTATTTTGAGAATTATTTGGATCTACATATGGCAATTGGGTACCTGTATTGTTTTCCAAGTACTCATCTACACCGCCAACACCATTTGCTGAAAAGGAAACCTTAACTCCTTCTTCATAGAAATCTTTGGCCGTCCCCCCCATATTCCAACCCCTAAGTGCCCCTTCTGCACATAGAAAATAACTTTCAGCAACATCCATAACCTTCACATAAGGGTTTCCAAAAAAGTTTACCTGAGAAAAACCAAGGTAATTTTTCTCGCCGAATATAGCCCCAGATCGAACACCTTTAATCTCCCCGTTTAAGGAAGGGTCAGAAGCGGGCACTGCATACTTAGGTAATCTAGGATCATTATATCCTCCTAAAATAGTTTCTACCATCGCATTAATTCTGGTTTCTTGCCACGCAGAAGTTATGGTTTCTAAGGGATGTATACTTCCAGTAGACATTTCAAATGATCCATCAGCAGCAGTCAAAACTCCTCCGTCAGCTATCGCACTTTCTGCTTCAAGCTTTGCTCTTTCAGGAGCTACTTTTGAAATCCTTATCGCTAACCTTAATCTTAGTGTATTGGCAACCCTTACCCATATTGCATAGTCACCTGCATAATTGGACTTATCAAATTTTGCATACCTCACCTTATCTGCTTCCGGGTTTGCCGATTCTGCCTCCCGCAAAACATCTACTGCCTCCTTTAATTCTTTAAAAAAAACATCATAAGCCTCTTCTACTGAATCAAAGCTAACATCACTAGATTCTCCATATTTTGAATAAGGAATTGGGCCAAAAATATCTGCCAATCTGTGCCCTGCAAAGGTTTTAAAAATAATACCTAAAGCATAAAGATCTGGATAGTCTTGGTCAAAACCTCTTTTTTTCATCATCAACCATTGATCCAAAACTTTTTGGGAAGGAACCAACCAGATCTGATTGTTCCAGCTATCTACCATAGCATAAGTACCATTGTTTCTATTGTCGAAAAATGGTGCAGGTAAACTCATATATCCTCCATAATTATCGGCGTTAAGGTTTTGTTGCATTTCTATGCGCCAAGTTGTTAGTACGTCCATTATACTTAGCTGCATACCAGGCAGAGATACCCCACCTTCATTTGCATCATGTCTTAATAATTCATCAGTAATAAGTTTTTGGTCCTGATTAATATCTTGCATATATTCCACACAGGACACTGAGAAAAACAGGAAGCATGCCATAATTATGGCATTTATAGATTTTATATTTGGGGTGTAATTTTTCATTTTTTTATATTTTAGTTGACAAAATCAGGAAAAATTCATTTGAAACGAAAGTTTCCGACGAATTAAAATATAGCTCTTAGACTTATGCCAAATGACCTAGTTTGAGGTTGACTAAAAGAAGAAATACCTTCTGAAGTAGGAGATGTATTTACACTAATCTCAGGGTCAAAAGGGGCCTTTTTATAAAAGAAAAACAAGTTACGTCCAACGAAGGATAAATTTAATTCCTTAATAAATTCATTGGTTAGCGGTAAATTATAACCTATTTGAAATTCTCGCAATCGAATATTGGTGGCATCGAAAAAATATTCAGATGCAATTGCGGTGGCACCTGCACCTGTTTGATTCAGGTAAAATTCTTTAGCGTCTACCATCTGCCCATTTACCATCACACCTCCATTGTCTCTGGCCTCTCCTGATCTTTCTGAAAGTCCTTTATAATCCAACCAGACCTCAGTCCTATTGATTACTCCTCCACCAAATCTGCTGTCAATCAGAAAAGACAAAGAAAAATTCTTATAGGCAAAAGAGTTATTCAAACCAGCCAAGAAATTAGGGTTTGCATTGCCAATAAATTGATCTGGATTTGCAGATACTTGAGGAAGACCATCTTCATCGGTTATAAGGGTTCCATTTTCATTTTTTTCATAAACCCTACCATACATATCTCCAAAAGAACCGTATTCCCCATCTACCGGTCTGGTTAGATAGATCGATACTAGTCTGCTTTGATTAAAACTAGTTAATACAAATCTTTCCGCATCAAGCTTGTCACTCAATTCCCTAATCTGATTTTTGTTGTGAGAGAAATTTAGCGAAGAAACCCATTGGATTCCGCCGATCGAGGAATTATAGTTGATTATTCCTTCAATACCTTTATTTCGAATAATCCCTCCGTTGATCCAAAAATTTGAAGCACCTGCCCCTGCAGGTGCTTGAATTTGCAAGATTTGATCTGAGGTAGTGGCATTGTAATAGTTTAGGTTAAGGCTTAATTTGTCGTTAATGAACCTAAGATCAGCGCCAAATTCGTAAGACTTAGTACGTTCAGGATTTAAACTTAAAGTATCCGTACCATTAAAAAAGGGAAGTGTTCCTCTCGGATTAAGATTACCACTATTGTCCAAAGACATGGCTGGCGCTCGGTTGTTAATACCAAAAGGCAAACTATTACCCACCTCAGCATAGGATCCTGTAAACTTAGCAAAGGACAAAACATTAGATGCACTATTGCGGTCGTTTGAACCATCTTTCAAAATATAAGAAAGCCCAACTGACGGATAGAAAAAGGATTGAGCAACAGTGGAACTCCATTCATTTCTAGCGGTTATGTCTAGGTAAATTTTTTCTCTATACCCTAATGTTGCATTCCCGAAAGCCGCTTGTGTCATTGTTTTCCTAAGGCTTTCTCCTTTATTGTATTGCCCATTTAACGCATAAACAGAAAAGTAATTTGGGAAAACTAGAGAAGTTGGAACTGTAGAAGATAAATTCAACCCTGCACTGGTTGTTTCACGATTACTAAAACCAAGGGTACCAGCTAGATTGTAATCCCTAGTGATGTTTTTATTCCCTATCAATAGTAAATCCGAGTAAATATTGTCAATTGACGATTGACCTAATCCATATCCACCATTAGGACCTGCTACTGTCCCTTGAGTAGAGGCATAGTTTCTAAATTCTGATTTGTCATATATTTTATCATAGGTGATCCTTCCCTGTAAGTCCAACCAGCTGTAAAGCTCAAGTTTTGCTATAAAAGCAGAAATTGTATGGTCTCTTTGGAAGTCGCGCTGATTTCTATTCTGTACCCAGTAAGGGTTTTGGTTTGGAAAAGTTTCATTCCGGATGTATGGCCAATTTTGAACATACATGGCCCTAACTGGATCCCAAATTTCAAAATTATCCTTGTCGTATTTTGAAAAATCATCTCCTACAGGAAAAGAATAAATTCCAGGCAAGGCACTGTAACCTCCTGCGGAATTTTGATTAAAAATTTCCTGATTGGTATAGTTGATAGAACCATCAATTGATAATTTGTCGTTAAAAAACTGAGATGTCAATCTTACCGTAAAATTATTTTGTTCTAGCTTATTTTTAGGTAGAATCCCACTAGCAGAGGTGTTAGAAAAAGACATATAAAGTTGCCCTATATCACTACCATTTGAAAAAGAAACTGAATTGATTCTGGTTTTTCCAGTTTCAAAGAATTCTTTTAAATGACTGTCACTACCGTTGCTAATTTTCTCTCCCCAACTATCATTATAAATTGGATCGGTCTGTCCATAAGATGTTTGTAATTTGGGTAAATCGACAGCATTTTCGACAGTAAAAGTTGACGAAAATTCTACTTTAGAAACGCCATGCTGACCTTTCTTGGTATTAACCAAAATAACTCCATTAGCAGCTTCACTACCATAAAGTGCGGCCGCAGATGCTCCTTTTAACACTTGTATACTTTCGATGTCTTCAGGGTTATAGTTAGATAGAATGTCTGAGCCACCTATCATTGGCACACCATTCAAAACAAATAGAGGTTCACTATTTCCTGTTAGAGATTTATTACCACGTAATAATATCCTAGGTGCACTTCCGGGTCCAAAATTACCCTTGGTGATCACTGCACCAGCAACCTTCCCTGCCAAACTGTTCATGAAATTGGGGTCTTTAACCTTACTTGCTTCAGCTGGAGATACTTTCTGAGTACTATAGGTTATACTTTTAGGGTCTTTTTCAACACCCAATGCAGTTACCACTACTTCATTCAAACTTTGTACATCTTCCTCTAAAACTAAGTTGATGACAGATCTACCATCAATACTTACCTCTTGGTCTTTAAACCCTATTGATGAAATTACCAATATGACACCATTACTACCCGGAATTTCCAATTTGTAATCTCCATCAATATCTGTAACCGTTCCTATGGTAGTGCCTTTTACTCTTATGGTTACCCCAGGTAAAGATTCTCCATCTTTATTGCTAACCTTTCCCGAAATGATCAACTCATTTAACTTAATAGAAATAAGGTTATTATTCATTTTGAAATTAGTGGATTGGTTCAAAATTATTTGCTTTCCCAGTACAAAATATTTTACATTTCTTGAGGAAAAGATTTTATCTAAAACAGAACCCAATTCTTCATTCACGATTTTTAATGAAATTGTTTCTTTTGGCCTAACCAAACCTACCGAATAGGCAAATTTCACATCTGCCAAATTTTCGATTTGTCCCAAAACATCCTTTATAGGTTGTTCATCAATCTCTATGGATAGATTGATTTTCAACACATTCTGGGCGTGAGAGGGGCCTGCCACAGAAGCCCCGGTAACTATCAGAAAAATAATAAGTTGAACCAATGATATTCTCATTATTTTTATAAATAATGCAGTGTGGTGTATTTGAATTTTCATACATTTGTAAAGTTTTTGTTACACAATAATTTTAGGCAAAAACGTCCCTTTAGGCTTTATGCCTTTGCAGAGGGGGAATAATTAGGTCAAAAGTGGCTTCAACACTTTTGGCCTTTTTTTCTTTTATTTATTTCATTCTCATATACTTTTTAATTTAAACATCCTTTTCCATCAATATAGATTTGATTCTCTATTTGGTAATATTTAGCATTCAAAGCCCTAGATATAATCTCAAGGCATACATCTAATTTTTCAAAGGATAAATCAGCCGTAAGCCGGCATATATTTAACTTTTGATTTTTTACACGAATCTTCACTCCATGGACAAGATTCAATTTTTCAATTATTTCGTTAACAGAAGCTTCTTCAAATTTTAGCTCCTTTGTAGATTCAGGCAAAACCACTTGAATATCTTTCTTTAAAACCTCCGCACCAGAAGATTTTGCTTTATTTAAATTAATCTTCTCCCGAGATTTTAACACTACACTTTCCTGACTTCCACTCTTTCGATTTAAAGAAACCTGAACACTTCCTGTCAATACTTCTACAGCTTTATCGGTCCCTTTCTTGTAATCTTTTACATTAAAACTTGTCCCTAAAACTTTGGTAATCAAATCTTGGGTATGAATGATAAAAGGCCTATTCTCGTCTCGGAAAACATCAAAAAATGCCTCTCCTTCAAGATGTACTTCTCTACTATTTTGAGCAAATTCATCAGGATAGGTTAATTTACTGTCACTCTTTAACCAGACAATACTCCCATCAGACAAATGGATCTCATTAACTTTTACTTCTACCCTAGAGTATCGCGCACCGTTTATGGAGGACCTATTGAAGACCAACATTGAAACTATGATTATCCCCAGGACAAAAACTGCAGAAATTTTAAGTAGGTACCTGAAATCAAATTGTACTACCTTCTTCTTTTCCGAAGAAGTGGAAAAGTTCTGCTCATTTATCTCTATTTTTTTATTGATCTCCTTTAAAATGTTTCGACCTAATTTTTCAAGTTCTTCCTTACTTACCTCTTGGTGCTGATTATCTAACGAAGCATACCATCGGTTTATAATTTGGTTTTCCCTCGGAGACGAACGACCAAATCGATAATTCCTTAATATTTCTTTAATTCTATTTATTCGCAATTCCAGAGAGATCTATAAATTCATAAATACTTATCAACTACTGTATTAAAGTCAGCCTCACCCTACAATCGTACCATCCTACATTCAAAATAAAAATGGTCACCATAGCAAAATATACAAGAAGCTCAGCCCTTAAGATTAAAAAAGGAAAAATATAATTTGAAATCAAACATGATCCCACACAAAACATACTGTTGATTGGGATTTCTTCAACAAAAACAGGTAATTATTCTGAATAAATTAAAGAAAAAAATATTAATTAAGAAAAAAAATAAAAGGACAATACTTAAGAGATCATCCAGATGAAAAACCAAAAATAACCATGGTTCAAATGTGCTTTGAGTATTTTTAATGCTTTTGATATTTGATTTTTAACGGTTTGTTTAGAAACGGCTAGCTTTTCCGCAATCTCATCTAAAGATAGATTTTCCTCTCTACTCAATTGATAAACGAGCTTCACTTTTGGGGACAGTTTATTAATGCCAACCTCCATAATTTTCTCTACTTCTTCCGTAACCAAGGCATTTGAAGTTGTATCTTCAAATGCTTCAAGTTCCACTTTTAGGGACTCGAGATGCTTTCTTCTCACCGTTTTAAATTCGAAATGATTTATTATTTTATATTTCAAAGCCGTAAACAAGTATGCCTTCAAGGAAGATTTAATTTCAAAATCATTCCTTTTCATCCAGATTGATACAAATAAATCCTGAATAATGTCTTCAGCCTCTTCCTTTTCGCCTAATTTTCTGATGGCGCACAGAAACAATTCCTTCCAATACTTTTCATAAATACAATTAAATGCATCCCTGTCTCCTTTTTTTAACAGGACAATTAAATCTTCATCTGTATGGTTGACTTGATTTTTGATGATAATAATTTAAATAAAATGGTGATTTGCAGATTTTGATAAATTTATCAAAGAATTTATTATTTCCAAAATAGATTTATATTAATAGAAATTTTAAAAAAACGTTGGCTTACAAAATCTACAGCTGCAATATCACAAGCAATCAACAATTAGCTACGGTTTATATACTCCCTCTCTCTTGCTTTCGAATCAATATACTGGATATGCACCTTAAATGATTAAAGTAAAGTAATCTTTTCATAATAATTCCTTTTACCAGCTACCAGAAATACTGTCAAGTGTTGGAACTGACTACCAACAGTTCTATTCAATCATTATTTCCTAATCTCCATATTAATGTTTGATAAGTGGCGAACAATTATTCCCCCATTACGAATTAATCTTCCTGAGTTACTTACCAAAGATTTACAGCAGTGGTTATTCTTATTTGAAAGCTCCAGTTGCAAGCATTTATGGTAGCAGCAGAGGTATTCTAAGCCCAAACCTATTACAGCACTAAGCATATTTGATGTAGAAATACAAAACCATAGCCATTACAATGGCCCACCAGATAAATGGGTTTCTCCAGCCTTTCTGCTGCTCTCTTTCACTTTTCGGTAGAGAAAGGCTTTCTTTGGTCCAGATCAAACCTTCCAATTCTGCTTCACTTTTTCTTTGGGTGACCAAACTGACGAGGACGCACAGTAGCATACAGGTCCAGAAAACAATTCCTGTTCTATTAAAAAATGGCATCTCCGGAAAGAAAAACTCTACCAATAATGACAAAGGAATGGTAAGAAGGCCTGCCGTTAATGCCCCTGCATGGGTAGTTCCTTTCCAGAATATCCCCATCAAGAACATGGTCGCGATCCCAGGGGTAAACAGGCCGTAGGCATTTAAAAGGTAAATAAATATGGGTTTTTCGGAATAATACACAAGAATACCGGTACATAATATTCCAATTAGAATTACCAAAACCCCTGTAATTCTTCCAAATCGTACAGAAGATGCCTCAGAAGCATTTGGTCGAAAATAAGGCAGATAAACATCAATTGTCAAGATGGTTGTACAAGAGTTAATGGCTCCTGATAAGTGCGACATGATCGCCGCTATTAGTCCTGCCATCACCAGCCCTACCAAACCTGTAGGAAGCAAGTGCTCAACCAGCATGGAAAAGAGCAAGTCTGGCTTTTCAAGGTCAGGGAATATTTTTGGCGCCACGATGGCAGGTATAATGATCAATAGGGGAATTAAAAACTTAAGATAATCGGCGAAAATCACCCCCATGCGTGCATGCCATTCATTTTTTGCCGCAAGGGTTCTTTGAACAATAAACTGATTGGTTGCATTGTAAAAGATACTAATACAAAGTAGTCCTCCCAGATACATGGTCCAAGGAAAATCTGGGTCGTTGGCTGGCAACATCAGTTCCCAATCCTTTGAGGATTCTACAATGGCCTCAAATCCACCAGATGCATCTATGGTATAGTAGGACAAAGCAACCATACCGAGCACCAATACAGCAAGTTGTAGCATTTCGGTCCAAACAACCGCTCTTAAGCCTCCTAAAACAGTATAGACCCCTGTAAATACTGCCAAAAACAGAATACTCGCCAACATTGGTATTCCCAACAAGGATTGCAGGGAAATGGCTCCTAGATAAAGAACGGCACTTATTTCTACAAAAATATACGTCAAAAGCACCAAAATCGAATAGGTTGTCCTGGCTCCTCCACCAAACCTCTTTTGTAAAAATTCCGGCATGGTATAAAAACCATTCCTTATGTAAAAAGGTAAAAACACCCATAACAAGACATTAAAACCTACCAATATTGCCCCCCACTCAATTACAATGGCCACAAATCCTCTTTCGTAGGCCACTCCCATTACTCCTACCAGGTGATGACTACTGATATTGGCAGCAATAATACTTCCTCCTATCATCCACCATGGAAGTTTGTCACCAGCTAGAAAATAATCACGTTTACTTTCACCGGTACTTTTCCTGGAGGCATATAGCCCTAGACCTATTATTCCTACAATGTAGATGATAAATATCCCTAAGTCTAAATTAGTAAAATTGGATTCCATATTGTTTTAAAGCTAATCAGGGTTTACTGTTCATTTTATTTAACACCTCTTGAACCAAAACTTCATATGCTCCGGCGTCAAACGGCGTTTGCCACACGGTATACATGTCTTTGTCATAAAGTTCCTTTGGCGGTAGGTACCCTATATGCCCATTCACAATATTTCCCACCACCACAGGTGTAGAAGAGAATTTCTCCCGAAGGGTTTGTTGAAAAACAGTATAGGCTTCATTGGGCTGCACTACGATCAGACAATCTCCCAATTGCCAATACCATACCTTTACAGTGACTTTAATCCCATCCCCAATGGAACTCCTCACTCCCAGTTTGCGAATAAGTCTTTCTTTTAGTACTGGATCCTCACATTCATTGATGGACTGCTTAAGCTCCTTGATGGATGGCCAAGGCTTCAATGGCAATTCAATAGTGATAATTTTAGCCGATACATTACTATTAGCAGCTACAGACTCCTGCTCCCAGATGGCCAGCGGGGCCCCAGAGGCAACTGTTTCCTTGAAAATAAGTGCTTTACCTGCAGGCGACATACTTTCGAGCACAGCCAAGGCAGAAAATGCCAATTGCCTACCGTGCTTTTCTGCAAGCGCGACATTGCCTGAATATTGCTCTGCTGGAGCAAGGTCTCCAGAAGCTCCTTGAATGAACAAACTTGGAGCTCCGGTATTTTCATTCATTACCTTTTTGAAAGTACCCGGGAAGTCTGGAGAAATTTTAAGGTTGTCCCAAGCTAAGGTGGTCGGGTGGCAAGCATAATTCACAATTGTACCCATTATCCCTCCAGCAGTATCCGTAATTCTCCCTACAAGTAAGGTATCATCGGCAGGTTTGCTGGAATTGTAACCAACAAAATACTGATTACTTTCTGGCTCATAATAATCTCGGTTTTTAGCCAGATTACAGGTGCCATATTCCCAAGTCAGTATTCCCGAAACTTTATTCCGTAGGCATTCCTTGATTAACTTTGTACATGTTTCCCTCAAGGTATCCAAGTAAGGAGCTATCAGTTCTCCTCCGGGCTTGTCTTTATCGGCTCTATTTAGGTTGGGTCCAGCGTGGGTATGGGAAAAACAAAACAAAAGTGAGGCCTCCTCCAGTCCTGTTTTTTCAAGGATAAAATTCCTAACATAGGCTTCATCCTCCATGTTTTTCCACCAGCCAAGATCTGCTGACAAAAAGACCATGGGTAAAGGATTACTTTTAGTCTCAATACTGATACAGGTAACCAATAATGGCTGATGAATACCTGTGGCCGTTGCCTGGGAAGAAGCTCCCCAGTTTTTATTATTGATCCCAATAGGGGGAGTAATATCACTTTGTCCTATTCCAAATTCTCCCTCAAAAGGTCTAATAAATTGCTTTTTCTTAGTATTAGCAGAACTCATATTGGAAATAGTTTAGGACAATAAAGACAATCCACCATCCATAAGCAGGGTACTTCCAGTCATGTGTTTATTGTCAAAATCACATAACCAGAGTACACTACTGGCAACTTCATCTGGGTGCATAATTCTTTTGACAGGTACTTTTTCTATCGCTTTTAGCTTTGCTGATTCATTGCCGTCTAATACCTGTTTACTCAAACCTGCATCCACATAGCCGGGAGCAATTTCATTTACCAGAATATCGTTAGGAGCAAGTTCTAGTGCCAGGGATTTGGACAACATCCTTAATGCTGCTTTTGACACACTATAAGTGGGAAGGTTTTGGTGTACAGTTTCTGCAGCCCAACTTCCCACGAAAACCAACCTTCCTGACACTTTGCCTTGGAGCAACTTTTCACTGGCAAATCTTGAAAGGTAAAATGCCCCATCAAGATTCACTTTCAATTCATTAGACCACTCCGTGGGACTAATATCCATGATTCCTTTTATGGTTACTGTGGCAGCATTTGGGATAATTATATCCAGAGCCCCTAGCTCTTCAGTTGCCCGTTCAACCCATTGCTTCACTTGGTCAGGGTCTCGTACATCTACACGGTCATAAAAAACCTTCACTTCAGGATTTAAAAGATTTAGGCTAGCCAAAAACGCTTGTGCTTCATCGTTTTCTTTCACATCTCCCAAAGCCACATTCGCTCCCTTCAGAACAAAAGCTTTGACTATGGACCTACCAATATCCCCAAGGGCGCCGCTAATGATCACACAATGGTTTTTAAATGAACCAGGCATATTATTTTATATTTTATTGAAAAACCATTCCTTAGTACACATGAATAAATAGGTCGGAATTCAGACCTATTTATTCATAAGTTTTTTCACTACTTTCTCAGTTTTATCCAGCGTTTCAGTGATGTCTTTTTCGGTGTGAGCAAAGGAAATGCTACCTTGTTTGATAGGCAAAGGGAAATTATAGACACCTTCATGAATGAGTTCATTTCTATAAGCTTTATCCCACTCAAAATCATGATTCAACACAATGTCATGGAAATCTACTGGAGCATGGTCCATAAAGTAAACACAATAAGCCGATTTAATGCGTGCCACTTTAAAAGGCTTGTCATAACGATTAAAGATATCAATCAAGCCTTTTTCCAATAACCCACCCATGTTTTCCAGATGGTCATAAACCGCAAATTCCTGTGAAGACAATTTTTTCAAAGTAGCAATAGCAGCAGCATCTGTAAAGGGATGGGCATTAAAAGTCCCAGCGATCAATACTCTTTTTCCTTTCTCAGGGTGGTTAAAGTAATCCATGTACTTCTTCTTTCCTCCAATCACACCTATTGGGTAACCATTGGCCACGGCCTTTCCAAAGGAACTTAAATCTGGGGTTATTCCACAAATGCTTTGATAACCACCTAAAGCATGACGAAAACCTGTTTTCACTTCATCAAAAATCAAAAGAAACCCTTTCTCATCTGCCATTTCACGAAGCCCCTTGAGGTAATTCTCATTTGGTTTTACAATTCCAATATTTTGTAAAATCGGTTCAAGAATTATACAGGCTACCGGATATTTTTCAACCACATAAGCTATTGATTCCAGATCATTGAAATTGACTACGTGAATCAGGTCTTTATGGCCTTGTGGAATCCCTGCTGACAAAGAATCATAAGGATACTCTCCCGGTGAAACCCTAGGCCCTATATCTTCCAGACTACTCATTACATTTGCCGAGACATCGTTGTGCCAGCCATTGTAACCTCCCTGAATGACAATAACATGATCTTTTTCAGTGACTGCTCTTGAAATTCGAATGGCATGATAAGTAGCTTCTGAACCAGTACAGGTCACTTGAATACTCTCAACAGTAGGCACACATGCGCAAAACAAGGCCGCCAACTCCCCTTCGTGGGTAGTAGGCCCAGCTCCCATCAACACCTCATGGTTATTCATGGATTTTATTACTGCTCCATTGATATCCGGATCATTGTGGCCCAAAAAAGCCGAAGCGAAGCCTGCTTGATAATCGATGTATTCATTCCCATCAATATCCCAAATTCTACTTCCCTTGCCTTTGGTAAAAGCAATATTTGGATCTGATTTACGATTTAAAGAAACAACACCACCAGGGATCCATTTCTCGTTTTTATTAAGTAATGCTTTTGATTTTGGCCAATTATTCATAATACTAAATTGAATTATATTAAGTACACCCACTGAAGGTGTCAATTATATGTCAAATGTTGGGATCTTCATGTTCTCCCCTCCCCTTAATGCCGACTGATGGGCAACTATCCCAGGGGCAGTATAAGCCAATGCTTCATGAATGTTTACCAATGGCTGTCTCTCGTTAATTACTGAGTCCACAAATTCGTGGGTAATAAAGGTATGTGAACCATCATGTCCACTATTGTGCCTCATTAACTTAGGCAAAGCATCCGAATCCCACCAATCTTGCTGTTGATAATCCTCTTTCTCTGCTCTCTTAAACAAAAATCCTGCATCATCTCTTCCCAATTCTTCAGAAGCATTGATCTTCACTTCATCTAATCCATGTGGATCTCTTGCATACAAACTCATCCTATCCCCATGCCATTCACCTCTTTCAGTCCCCATCAAAGCCCCTCTCCAACATACAGACATCCTGCTGGCATTGCCTTTATTGGTTTTGAAGAGCGCAGTTTCATTCCAGAATGGATTGTTATAAGGGTTACCTTTCAAAGCTTCACTATCATCTCCCCAACCAAGACAACTTACGTCAGTAAATCGCTCTCCTGTAACAGAAATATGGTAAGCCGTACAGTGAGTAGGATACATCATTGGGGCCATACCATGTCTCCATGTAGGCTTTCCATCCTCATAAAAAAGCACCTCAAGACCTGGGTGATGATAATCCGCTTCTACCCTGAATATATTGCCAAACTTCCCATCATTATAATATTTCCGTGCTGAAATGACCACTTGATGGTAAGCACTTGTTTCAGCCATCATATAAGTCAGACCTGTTTTATTAACAGCATTCCTAAGTCTTTCACAATCTTCTAGACTCATCGCAGCCGGCACTGCACATAGCACATGCTTGCCCGCATTCAAACAAGCAAGTACATGCTCAGCATGATCAGGTACTGGAGTAGCCACGAATACCGCTTCTACTTTTGGATCTTTAATTAATTGCTCCAGAGATTCATAACTTTTGGAACAGTTATACACTTCCATCAATTTTTCTCTCCGGTCTTTTCGTAAATCACTAACCGCCTCTACCACGCAATTGGGATGCTCATGAAAGAAAAAGCTAGCGCCAAATCTACCTCCCACAACGGCCATTCTTAATTTTCTATCACTTTTGGGTGGGCCTGCAAAGGCAAACCTAGGGCTCACCACTAAAGATGCTCCCAGTATTCCTGCTGTTTTCAAAAAATCCCTTCGATGCTTTCCTGATAATGATTCTGGTTTCATAATTATATTAAATTAAGTTTTGAGTTTTTTCAATTAATAATACCTAAATAGACCATTGAATAGGGCTTGATAGCTACAAACCCAGATTAATAATTCGGGTTTTGAATTAATACAGGCCCATCATTGGTTTCACTAAGGTCAATTTGTGCCTGCGGGATGGGATATATTTCATTTTTACCTTTTGTGAAAGTAGCTCCCTGCATGTAATAAAAATTATAATCAGGAATATTGGTTTCATGTCGAATATAGGCGTTCAACTTTTCGGCCATATAACCAGTACCATTGTCATATCTCTGGAGATCAAAGAATCGATGGTGTTCCATGGCCATTTCTAGCTTTCTTTCAAACCTCACCGCTTCTCTGGCGAAATCTTTTCCATTGGTAGAAAATTGCCCATTGTACAGTCCTACTTTATAATTGGCCGCAGGCTCATCTGTGGTTCCTGCCATAGGGGCATTATTGTCTTTGTATTTTTTCACCCAACTTTCAGGATCCGCAGCTCTTGCCCTTACCCTATTGACATACGCTTCTGCTAACTCAAGATTTCCAACTTCCACTTCCACCTCTGCTGCCCATAAAAGCACATCTGCAAACCGAATCAAGTTATAGGTATTTGCACTACTATTCCCTTGTCGTGCTTCTGGTTCAGCCTGGGGGTTAGCATTTTTCATATGCAAATAAGGCCCACCTACACTTTGCTGCCTTACCCAGGACATGCCTGGATTAACTCCCCAATCAAGAAAAGGGATTCCCCGGCGTCCTACAATCCAATCCAGCCGTGCATCTAAGGTACCTTCATAAGGAGAAAATGGTTCTGAAGAAGGTATACCCAGGTCATTATTGATATCGAAATCATTGAAACTATCTATCAACGGTAAACCAGTTTCAGGATCGGTCTTATAAGAATTCACTAGCGAAAATGAAGGTTGATAAAAACCATAGCTAGGGAATGGACCACCATAAGGCCCGGAATGCCCTTCCCCTCCAGCGGTATTTCCATTCGCACCATTTCCACCATCATTAACGGAATGCATAATAGCAAAAACCTGCTCAGGCCCATGTTTGGTTGAAGGTTTAAAATTATCGAAATAATGCTTATTCAAATCGTACTTCAATCCATTTGAAGTCACACCATTGGCTATAATATCATCCAATATTGGCTTTGCCTCTGTGTACTTGTGCTGAAACATATGTGCCTTAACCAGAAAAGCTTTGGCAGCCCATTTGTTGGCCCTCCCAACATCACTTTTGACTTCGTCTAGGTTTTCTGCAGCAAACTGAAAATCTGCTTCAATTAAAGGCCATACCGGCCCAGAATTAGGTAAATTAAAATTCGCATTTGAAAAACTAACACTCTCGTCAATAAATGGAATATTTCTCCACATCAGAGAAGCTTCAAGATGATAAAGCCCCCTTAGGAATCTTGCTTCAGCCTCTACTTGTAAGGCTTTGTCTTGAGACATTCCACCATTATCCATTACTAGTTCTAAAAGCCGCAATACGTCATTGGAACGTTGCACACTTGAATACAATACTTTCCAGCGATCATTGAACCCTGGAGTAGCTGCCGTAGCGGTATAACTTTCGTATTGGGGAACCGGTTGCAGTGCTCCTGCCTCGGTTCCTGTATGCGCATCATCAGAGGTCACCCCTCCAAAAATCCATCTCCCTGAGGGCCAACTTCCTCCTGATGTTCCACCATTGTTCAACAGTGAATACGCACCAATCAATACGCCATTTACCCCTGCCTCAGTGGCCAAATTGGAAGATGAAAGTGTCCCTTTGGGTTTAACATCCAGAAATTCATCGTTACAACCAAAACTCCCTGTAAGTAAAATCATCATTACAATGATATTTTTTGATTTTATTAAATGTTTCATGATTATGAAAGTTTAATCAGGTGTTTATTATTATTAAAAGGAAAGGTTCAACCCAAGGAGAAAGCTCCTTTGATTATTGGGATAGTTGGCCAAATCTATTCCGAAACTGGAACTACTTCCCGCTAACTCAGGATCTAAACCTGTATATCTAGTTATGGTAAATAAATTCAACGCCTGGGTATACACCCTCAGTCTGGTAAGCTTGAGTCTTTCCAAAAGTGATGGAGAAAAAGTATATCCCAACGTAAGGGTTCGCATCCTCAAGTAAGAAGCATCCTCAACAAAATAGGAATTAAATACACCCGCTGTACTAAAGCTATTTTGAGTTTCAATTTTAGGAACCGTTGTATTGGTATTCTCCGGAGTCCATGCATCCTTCAGCACATTGCTTTTGACCCCAACATAGGTACCAAAGAAATGCGTGTAAGCAGGAACAGTATTTACTGCTTCATTCCCCTGTGATCCATAAAGAATCGTGGAAAAATCAAACCCTTTATAAGACAAAGATAAATTAATCCCATAAGTAAAGTCGGGGTTTGGGTTACCGATAAATGTCCTGTCATCAGGTGTAATTTCACCATCCTTGTTCACATCCCTGTACCTAAACCTTCCCGGTTCAGCACCACTTTGTGCAGGTGCATTGTTGACCTCCTCTTCGGAGTTAAATAACCCTATCACGTCATAACCGAAAAAAGAACTAACTGGTTGACCTTCCTGATTCCTTACCATGCTACCCAATTGCTGATGGGAAGCCGTATTAAAATATCCAGGTTCTGGTATATTCACGATCTTATTGTCGTAGGCCGTAATATTACCTCCAAGGGAATATTCCAGCTCATTTATGAAATTACCTTTATAGGTAATGGAAAAATCAACCCCTGAATTTTGAATGTCACCAATATTTACTGTAGGGGGTGTAGCTCCACCTGCTGTTGCAAGGGTAGGCTGCACAAACAATAATCCATCAATTGACTTTTTATAGTATTCGACAGATAAATCAACTTTATAATTTAGAATAGAAGCATCAAACCCAGCATTGGTTACAATATTCCTTTCCCAACTGGTTCTGGTATTGCCACTTCTCGTTTGGAAAAAACCTTGAACTGCACTGTTACTTGTCCCCCTTATATCGTAATAAGCATTACTAATAGAGCCCCCAAAAAGGTCAAATTGGTTTTCAGGATTGATATTATTTTGAGACCCCAGGATACCATAGCTTCCTCTGAATTTCAAGTCATTAAGCCAAGTGATATCTTGCATAAAAGACTCCTCAGAGATTCTCCATCCCAATGAAAAGGAAGGAAAAACACCATACCTGCTTTGGGATCCAAACCTGGATGAACCGTCCCTTCTTACGGTAACGCCAAATAGATATTTGTCATCATAGGAATAATCTAATCTACTAAACAGGGAAAACAAGGCGTCTTTATAAAAGCTACTGTAGTTTAAGATATTGGAAGTACCGGTACTTAGTGTTCTATAGTCTACATCGGTAGAATAGTAATTTTGCCGTGATCCTCCAACAGACCTGCCGGTGTTGGTAATTGATTCCGTACCAAGCAACACGTTGAATGTATGACCTTTAAAATCCTTGGCATAATTCACCGTATTGGTCCACATCAATCGATTGGAAAAAGAGGAGCTTTCACTAAATGAATTGGGATTAAGAAAACCCTCCACATTTTCATACTGGGCAAATGAAAAGGAATTATTGTAACTATTGTTCACCACTGTAGCAAGACTGGTCCTGGCAGAAAAATCTTTCAGGAACCTCAATTCAGCAAAGACATTTCCTACAATATTCCAGGACCTGTCTTGGTTATCCGCAGCCCTTTCTCTATTGGCCACTGGATTTGAATTACTCCCTAAATTTATCCCAGCTCTCGTACCTCCATAATTCCCCTGGATATCATGGGTTGGTACAATTGGCATCATTTTGTACAAATTGGAAATGCCCCCAAATTGACTTTGTGTATTAAAGCTTGGATTTTCTCTATAGAAAAGATTTAGGTTTTGCCCTATGGTAAAATTCTCACCGAAATTAAAAGAAGTATTGATCCTGGCAGAATACCTTTTTAAATAGGTTTCAACTACGGTGCCTTGCTGGTTAAGATATCCAAGAGAAACCATGTATTTGCTTTTGTCTGTACCTCCACTAACACTTAGGTTTTGCTCAGCCGTAGGGGCTGGTTTAAAAAGCTCATGAAACCAGTCGGTACCCGTTTTGTTCACTTTTTGAATCAGGTAATTGTTCCCAGGATTCAAGGGATCAAAATTGTATTTTGAAGGATCTACAGCTGGATCACCAGACATAGCAATTCCCGAACCACTAGGTCCAGCATACATGTAATCTGGTATTCCGTCTCGATAAAGGGCATTGTTTGGGTCTGCAATTAAAGCCATTTCAGCAAATTCCTCTGGGTTGCGCACAATATTGAAAGGGTTTCCACTCAAAGGCATTTGCATGCTGTAAAAAGTATCAAAGGAAAACTGGGGTGCTCCAGATTTACCTTTTTTCGTTGTTACGATTATTACTCCATTGGAGCCCCGTACACCATAAATGGCTGCTGCGCCTGCATCTTTCAACACCTGAATAGACTCCACATCATTTGAACTTACATTATTTAAATCTGCCTGAACCCCATCTACAATTACCAAAGGTTGAGAATCACCAAATGAACTCACTCCCCTGATAAAAATATTGCTTATGGACCCGGGTGACCCTGAACTAATTACATTCACCCCCGAAGCCTGACCTTGCAAGGCCTGAGCAGCCGATCCAGAAGGAATCGACTTCAAGGCATCTGTATCCACCACAGATACGGCTCCAATGATATCTTTCTTTTGTTGGGTCGTGTATCCTGTGACCACAACTTCATCAAGCGAAGTAGCACCATCTTGGAGGCTAACATTAATAATTGATCGACCGCTGATAAGCTCTTCTACAGGCTCATATCCAATAAAGGAAAATACCAAACTGCCTTCACCAGAAACTTGTAGGCTGTACTCACCATTAACATCCGTAATCGTACCAATAGAGGTGTTTTTCAAAAGAATTGTTACGCCAGGAATTGGCTGAGCATCTGATGCAGAATGTACCGTGCCCTTAACCGTAAAACTGCTTTGGGCATTCACCAAGCCCGGTGCTATACCTGTCGCTAAAATAGCCAGATATAGCAAAAGCTTGCAATAATTGATAAGTGGTTGAAATAAGTTTTTCATTAGGGTTAAGTAAAGTGTCTCAAGTAGGTTTCCTCATTGATAATTAAATTATTGTTTACCAAACATATAATTTTTTGTTTACATTTAAAATCAAAATAAAAAAAATAACATAAAATTTTCATCTAACTTTATTACACACCATTTCGAAAGATAATTTTATACCTACTTAAAATACAGTTTTTTGCCTGTAAAATAAATTGATTTATCAATTGGCCTCCCTGAAAGACTTGGATTTTATTATGTATAATTCAATTTTATGTTTACAAAAAAATAAGATCTGTACCTCTAAACACCTACCTTTTCATTAACCACGACTTATGCATAAGTAACTTTTGTATTATCAGGCTAAGGTGAAACTTTTATAAATCTATTTGAAATAATTCATTTCAATACTAAGATTTGTCAAGTAGATTGGTAAAACATAAATTTGGATTCCAGCAATCCCAAAACAGCTGAAGGGAAAAAACTATGGTACAAGCCAGTGGGACTGAGGAAAAAAACAGTATTCATTTAGCTACATTTCCTCAAAAAATCTTAAGGATTTTCTTCTCCATTCCAGTATTTAAGGTAGAGCTTTAAACAACTCAAAACAAGGGATATTAAATTAGTAGCACCTTTACAACTCAAGATTAAAAGAAGCCATTTCACCCCTTAAGAGATGTTTTTTAAGCATTTCTTCAGCTTTAGCCAAGTCTTTATTTTTAAGAGCAGCCACTATCTCTCTGTGCTCTTCATCAGTATGTTCATAATCACTCATATGAACCTGAGTTTGCCCCAATTTCTGGTGAAAAAGTGGGATGTTGCTCATTTGGTAAATCTGCTTTAGTCTCGCATTACCAGACAGTTCAATCATTTTCTCATGAAACCTCACATCTGCTTCACAGGCCCCTTCAAAATACTCACGCTTAAACATTGTCGTAAAATCATCGCATATTTCCTCAAGGATGGCAATGTCTTTCTGATCCTGTTTTTGAAAAATCAATCGCAATGCGCCCAACTCGATAATTTCTCTTACCTCACGGATCTCCTTAACATCTTCAGGGCTTAGGCTTTTGACAAAATAACCACCCTTCTTCCCAAATACCACCAAGTTCTCCCCCAACAAACGATTCAATGCCTCTCTCACCGCCATTCTATTTACATTAAGATGAGTCGCCCAATAATCTTCTTTTAAGCGAACACCGGATACCAGGTGATTGGACAATATCTTCCTTCTTAGTTCTGAATAAACCTTAACGGAAAGGGATTCATTTTTCATTATTGGGGTGTTAAGTTCACAATACGACCTCAAAATAACACAAAAAAGATCATAAAAATAGGATTTTTATCACAATCATTAATTTTGTAAACATAATTAATGAATTCTGGCAAGAAAATCAGCTATTTTAAATATACATAAAATGTCAGAACGAGTGCATCAAAATCACTTCAAAATATACAAATGGCTACGATTTTTTTTAATTAATTAGGTAAAATAATTCCCGAAATTATTGATAAATTTGTCTAAAATAACGAATAGGTACTGGTTCGAAAAGAAAATTATATATTAGGTGAAATGGTGACTATTTTAGAATATCATCTTATCCGGTGATTTATTCTATAATTTCTACCAACATCCATCCTTCATTGGTTTTAACGAAGCGCCCTGTCTCGATATTAGCCATTCCGGCACCAATTTCTCCCATCATGGAATCCATCATTCCCCCTGATACTCCTCCTTTAATATTTTGTTTGATTGAATAGTCACATACAAATCCTCCCCGGCTGGCAGATTTTTCACAAGCAATCTTCTGGAAATATTCCAGAACAACCTCGGTACCCTTTAGGAACATACCCCCAAAAACCAGGGGAAGGTTCATGGGATTCTGCTTGTCCAATTTCGTATTTCCTATTTGTTTTATTTTTTTGTTTTTCAAATCAACCTGACTTTGAATTGCATACCTCATTTGAGCCTCTGTAGGCTCCCCGGAAGCAGTAGTTTCTCGCATCATGTCATCGATCTTCTTTTGTGCTTGCTGTCTGACAAGCCGTGCCATTTCAATTTCCCTTCTTCTTTCTTCAGCTATATATTGCCTTTCCAATGAATCAATTAGTCTCTCTAATCTTTGAACTGAAGGGTTTTGGCCCACATTATTTAAGATTTTGTTTCTAGCTTTTGCCAATTCGCCTTTGTTTGGAAGACTTCTGAAATACTTCTCTATCTTCTTCTCATTCTTTGTTATTATTTCAGCTTTTAATCGCTTCAGGTCAGCTAGCATACCCGATACTACAGGGAGATTGATAAACGCGTCCACATCATCAACAACATTTTGATAAATTCGCTCTAAACGCACTAAGGAAGAGAATTCGTTCATATCTATCCTTTTAAGCTCCTTCTCTCTAATATCTTGAAAAGCCGAAGCATAGTAGGTGGATACATAGGTATCTCCCATCTCCTTTAGTTTTACTTTTTGTCCGGATGAAATTTTAACAAATAATTCCCTGTGATTATTGGGGAAAGCTGCTATTTGGTCAACATGCAATTTATTGTGGGGCTGGCCTACGATTTGAAGCATTTTATCATTTAGCATGACATAGGCTACATTTTGTTCTTTACTTACCAAAAGGTCATTAAATGGTTTTTTTTCTTCCGGATAAAAATAGAAGTAGTCATTCCTCATAAAGCTCCGAAAAGTACGCAGTTCATTCCATGCTATTAATTCATTCGATTCCAATCTTAAAACCTTGAATTCATAATCCTTTTTTAAATCCTTTAATTCCTTCGTCAAATTTTTTGGAGTCAATAGTAGCCTCCCATCATCTCTAGCATTTAACAAATGGTAGCTTCCACTGACTTCGCGGTTGTATTTCCTTACCCATTGGCCCTGATCTCTATTTTTCACGAGAACATTTTTACTTTTCAGTGTACTCTTACTGACAGTAGCGGCTATTAAAAGGCCCCCTAATAAACCGGTCCCTCCATAGGCTGCCGCATTTTGTTCTTGACTTTCCAGCCCTATAAACACATCAGAATAATACCCATACGCACCGCCTGCTGCAACACCCAATATTGGGGCTATAAGCCATACGCTATTATTTTTCACCTTCCATTGAGGTTCGACTAAGATGGCTCCTCCCTTTGTATCAAACTTTTCTACTACGGTAGGCATTTTGCTGACGCAGGAAAAAATTGAAGAAAAACTGAGGGCCATCAGGAAACTTATCATTAACTTTTTCATATTGATGGAAGTTACTTTTAAGGATTATATTTGCAAGAATTGCTCATTGAGCAAGCTGAGATGAAAAATCAATCCACATGGCCAACCACCACAAGTGGTGGTTGGCGTTAAATTTTTCTATCTCCAGGAAAGATCAGTAAATTCTCCCTCAGATACTCTTATATATTCATCTCTTTTATTATCATATGCAGTGAAAGAAAAGACACCTGAAATAAGCTTTTTACTATGGTCAATTTTAGTGAAAACAATGATCAAATCGTCTGTATAGGATTCTCCATCCCTATACGTTCCAGCGCTAAAATGAACGACCTTGTTTTGTTTCAAACCGTCATTAGATAGTACATAGGTTTCCTTTACAATGTCACCCATCGCTCCGTAAATTACCAAACCATTATTACCAATTTCAAATTGTACCTGCCTCACCGTATCTCCAACACTAAGGTTTTTTAGTTTCAAATCAGTTACTGTCAGTGACAAGGCCACGCTTTGAGAATTGGTTGTCAATAGAGAAAGAATGATTATTTGGTAAATATCGTCCGAATTTAACTCTCCATTTATTTGGCCAATCACAAAATTTTCAATGTCAGTTTCATCTGAATTATCTACATGAATTGTCTCATCTTTCAATTTATATTTAATACTTCCTATTAAACCATGATTCTCTAAATCACCGTCAAACTCCTCCTCTTCCGAAGCCTTATCTTTTGTCTCATTGAGATTTTCAGTCAACTCCTCAGATATAGGATCATCATCTTCTATAGCAGGATCAACCTCTTCTTCAGTCATGGTACCGCAGGAACAAAGAAAGAGAACCAATATATAAACAAGTAAATTTTTCATAACCTATTAATTTTTGTTAAACTGAATTTGTAATTTATACAACCCTCTTTACCAGTTGATATGCTTAAATTCGCCACTGTAAACTTGTGCATAATTTGTCAAGAGATTATTTTTTTAACAATTAAAGGATAGCAGATTGAAAGCTTCTGGTCATTGTATTATTTAGTTAGAATAGCCATAAACTGAGGCTTTGAAGCACTCATTACCATCCAATTGATCCTTATCATTTGTCCCCAAGTTTTTGAACACCAGACTAGTTTTAGCTTTAGGTCGGAATAAAATTCTGTTTCCATATTGAAAAACCACAATGTTTATTTCCTGATTTTACAGCTCCGGCAAGGTAGTCTTTGCAGTTCCAACTTTTTGACAGACAGGATTATCTGTTGCATTTACTGGCATGATTAATGCGTATCCGAACATCATCGTGACATTTATAAGGAGGGTGGCAATGAAATTTAATTTTATCAAACATGATTTCTAAATTTTAAGTTACCCATGTTAAATAAGAGATTATTCATTTTTTAAACGGAATTTAATTATCTTGTTAAAAAGGAAAACTTCAATCCTTTAAAACAAAAGTAACTTTAGGTATTTTGGTTATTGTCACCACTTTTGGTGGTTTTACAATAAAAGTTCGGTTCGAAAAAAAATAGGGAGGGTTGGAATAGCTTTTTTCTTGTTCTACATTACCGGGAGAAATATTGTAGCGCGTGAAAATCCATTTTGTTTGCGCAAAAGATCAAAAAAAAATTAAAGTAGTCGGATAGAAGCAAAACTGCATCATTTACTTTTTCCTAATTTCTCATAAAGCCTCGCCCGACTATCCCCGTTTTGTGGTATGGGGATGGAAATGATTTTTTTTCTGCGGTTAGGAAGTTTTGGGTCAATCGAATATGGTTGTGCTTTATCTGTTCTATTTTGCTTAAGCAAATTACATGCTTTCGGCTAAGCTGAAAAAAATCCGCTTCAAGTCGTTCTTTATTTTCTCTAAAAAAGTTTTTCAGGCCTTTCGAAGTAAAAACCACGGGAAATTCCAGCCCGTCAAGGAAAGCACGAATGATTTTTCCATCCACCTCAAGTAAAACCAGCTTTTCCAAAGGTAGTGCGGTATGCTCCCCATGGGCAGTAGAGACTAAAATAGGAGTAGGTTTTAGAGATTTGGAAGAGGAAGGTTCTGAATTCCTTGTGCCTGACAAATTCCCCTGGGATTTCCTGATTACCAACAATTCGAGTTGATCTGCCAACTGTTGTCGTTGATAAGGTTTCTGATAGTAGCCAACCGGTGCGGTGAGCTTGGCCGTATCAAATCCTCCCGATTGCCTAGGCAAACCGGAAAGAAAGATAATTGGTATAGGTCTGGTTTGATTGATATGCTGCGCGAGTCGAATGCCGGCCTGTACATCACCATTTAAATCAATGTCCAGCAATGCAATATCCGGTTATACCGTTTGAAGAAGTTCGATAGCTTCAAGATAAGTTTCCGCAGGGCCGGAGACAGCTATTTCTCCATGCGGAAACAAAGATGCCAAATCAGATACTACTAAATCTCCCACTAAGGGATCGTCTTCCACGACCAATACCTTTGTTTGGTTTAGCACTTGCTTTCAGTTTAAGGGTTCAGAATTTTCGACCAATCAAATTGCTCGAAATAAAAAACATTGAATTTTAATTTTAAGAATAAAAAGCATGGAAAACAAATTCAATCCTTACCATTTACAGGTAGGTTAAAATCAAAAACCGATGAAAAAATTGTTTTCAGTTTCTAATTGTAACAGAGATCTCTTTCCTCATCGATCTTTCTCATTTTTTGTTCCGGTTCCATTGCTTTCCTTTAAACATACGAAATTTTCCTCTTCAAAACCTGACGAATCTATTGGTGGTAACCGTTCAAAAAGGTTTCAGAATAGATGCTCCCGACACCGCTCCTTTTTGATTTGTTGATATGGCTGATAATATAAGAAAAGAAAATTATTGGAAAAACCAGGCTTGTGAAAAACCGCGTTTCTTCGCAGAAAGATCTTCAGATTACCAGGTTTATCCTCTACCCCTACTAACGGTAATTTCATGAAGCTGATTTTTACTTCAATATCACCACTATTGGTGAGATCATTTAGATACCGACCTTCTATTTTTGTATTGTCTGCATATAGTTTGCCGGAAAAATAAATAAAACTGGATACACTTAAATTCTAAATTGTATGAAACAATTTCTTAGTTACTTATCGATAATTTTGATCTTCACAGGCTGTTTTGAACCGAAAGAAAAAACCCCTATTCTCCCCATTAATCAGGAAATAACTGCCAACATAGACGGAAAGGCCTTTAAAGCAATCAAAACACCGGAAAATTCATCGGATTTTGAGCACATTCAAACCAGCTTGGTGATTTTTTCAAATCAGAGAGGATTTGTATTGTTTTTCGCAGGGTTGGACTTGACCTGGGAAAATGCAGCTGCCGTGGATATTGGTCTTGTATTATCTGGGCCGGACTTTGCCTCCTTGAAGGCTGGAACTGTTTTTGAGAACAGGGGTACGGATACCGAACCCAGCTTCGGCACCTATTCTTCGGCAGGAAACTCAAGTATGGTCTTGCTTGATGAAGAAGTTGCCTATTCTGCGGTAACCGATGACTTTGGAGAGATAGAAATAGTAGTAACTGCAATAGACCATGAAGCGAAACGAATTTCGGGGACCTTTGAATTTACGGCAGTCGATCCGGATGAGAACCGGACGGTGGTGGTAACTGGAGGAGAATTTAAAAATATAAGCTGGGAGGAATAAAGTAAATATGCATCTGAAAATTGTTGTTATACTTATGCATTGTCAAAAAAATGGGAAACTAGAAAACCTTGTGGCACCTTGGCTAAGGCCGCAAGGTTTCAACAAAAATGGATTCGGATTATTTAGGAATTTAATCTAATCGTATACCAGGTCCCGCCTTCGTTTTTCACCGTCAACTCCGCCTTGATATATTTGGCCAGGCGGTAGATCAAGCCTGTGCCTACTCCCTGGTTTTGAGCCGAAACGGAAATCCCCCTTCCATTGTCTCCCACCTGAAGGAGAAATTGGGCGTCTGACCTTGACAAACAAACACTAATGCTGGGATTTGTAACATCGTTGGTAGCATGCTTAATCGAATTGCTTATGATTTCGGCAACCATTAATCCGCAGTTTAAAACCGTCTTCACCGGCAGAACTGCATCGGTTTCTATTTCCACTGAGTACGCAATATCCGGATGGGCTGGATTCGAAAAGGCTTCTTTCAACCTTTCGACAAGCCCTTTCAGAAATTCGCCCAGCGACACCTCTTCCTCATTTTCAATTCCATAAGTAAACTGTTGCAAGGAAGCTGCAGAAATGATGGAAGCTTCGACTTGCTGCAGTTTTTCCCGTGTAGCGGGATCCTCAAGTGAATTTGAAGTTATGCGAAGAAGGGACTGCATACGCATCAATATGTTGAATGAGCTGTGTTTTATTTCAAGCTTCTGAAGTGCGATAAGCGTATTTTTTTCTTTTAGCCTTCGGTTTAGCCGGATAAAGAAAAAAGTGACCAGCCCTGCAACAATAAGCCCCGCCAACAAAAACAGGATCATCTGGGCATTTTTTCTTGACTCGGCCCTGGCCAATTCCGCTTCCTGGGTCAGGTTTTGCGCTTCTAGATCCTTTTCCCTGAGGGCATAGCTTGCCTCCAACTGCTGCACATCAAGCTGCTCGGACTGGAAAATATCTTCCCGAAGTGCTGACAATTCTTTATGTGACTTTAATGCGGCATTGTATTTTCCCTGTTTTTCTAGCAGGGATGTTTTCAAAACAAGAAAGTCCAAATGAAGGTCTCTTATATAGACTTCCGCCAACAGCTTTGAAACGAGTGTCAAATAAGATTCCGCAAGACCGAATTCCCCTTTTTTCAAAGCCAATTTGGCCAGATTGGAAGAACAAGCGATTACCCCCTGGTCATTATCGGATTCCAAACAAAGTCGATTTGCTTCGGATAAGTATTGTTCCGCCAAATCCAAACTATCCATCGCCAAATAATCCTCCCCTATATTGTTGATCGTGGAAAACTGATCAGTTCTGGGTATTTTCAGCTTTTGCTTCAACTCCAAAGACTTTAAATTATAAAATAAGCTGCTGTCATAATACCCCAAATCAAATTGGCTCATGGCAATATTATTATACATGGAAGCCATTCTTGTGGAATCATTTAACGCTTTCGAAAATAATAAAGCCTCCCTATGGGCATCAAGTGCTTTGTCTATCTGTTTCAAATTATAATAGATCAATCCAGTGGAGTTGGCTAAATCAACGATATTTTCTTTGGCATTTATTTGCCTCGCCAATGTCAGTGCCAGTTGGTTATTTTCCAGCGCCTTTGAATAGCGCCCTAAAACCCGGTATACCAATGCCAGCGACTTATAAGAAACCACAATCCGGGATGTGTCTTGAAGCCGAATGGCCATTTCATTGGATTTTTGATAGTAGTAGGCACTAGAGTCGTATAGTTGGGCCTTGTAATACACATATCCCTTGCTATTAAACAGCTTTCTGGCACTTTCGGGGTTTCGTATCCAGGTTGGATATTGTTCAATCTGGCTATAAACTGCTGCGGCATCCAAAAAGCGACTTTCCTTTTTATAGTTTCCGGCAAGCTCATAAAGGGAATCGAATAAGGCCAGTTCTCCCTGTGCAGGTAAAAGGTGGGTTGATAAAACCGACAAAACGCAGGTCAATAAAAAATACTTAATCAGATTCATTAGAAATAAATTCATAGGTTGAAATACCCGCGGTTAAATATAAAAAAAAGCTCCGGAAAAATTCCGAAGCCTCATTATTTTTAATTTATGTTGAATGATATGTCTATTTTACTTTTTGATTAACCATCTCCCGGATCTGGTGGATCTGGAACTTTGAATGATCGTGAAGAGAATGGTTCCATGTCTGTTTTATCAGGCAACAGACCGCAGCCGCCGAGGGTCAGTGCCATCAATACGATGGCAACTGCCAATTTTAGCTTGTTCATTGTTTTGTCCTTTAAGGTTTGAGAAAACTTTAAAGGGGGGCTTTGGAGTGACGCAGGGGACTACCCCCCGTCAGACTGGCCTGAATCACTCCGGTATTTACAGCACTGCCAGGACCACGGCTTTTCCTACTAGCATTAAGGCTATCCGGACGTCTCAGGATAGCCCTGGATCAGCTTGTGGCCTTGTTTCAATAAAGGTGAGGAGGAACTAGCTAAAAAACATATCGGCGATCCATCGGCGATATCGTCTATCCATCGCCGATCAAATCGGTTTAAAAAAATCTTTAGGAAGTGGATATGGACGGGTAAAAAAAACAAATACCCTGAGTAGTTCTAATCCATAAACGCGCGTTTCGGATTCGCTATCGTACCATTTCGCAATTTCTAATAAACCGAAAACAAGGTTCTGCCATCCTCCCTGCCGGAAGGTAAGGAGCTAAATACTGCCATGATTGGAATAAAACTGATGCCTAACCGGAATACACGAAAGGTAAAGTTACCGGAATTTCACCCGGTTTTTTTTTGCACGATGTTGGGTAAAAAAGTAAACCGGAGTAGGGGTCATTTAAGAGGGATAAAAATCCAACATCTGAAAGAAGGTTCAAAAAAATCTATTCCTTAAGGAATTAAACCCAGTCCCTTACAACCTGAAAAAAGACTTACCCTCTATTAAGAGCATCCTCAACTGCTTCCAGCCAACTTTTTGCGACCTGCGTTATTTGATGTTCTTCTCCAAAATGGTGCAGCGCAAGGGCCTTAATTAACAAGCTTTGGGCCCTAAGCAGGTTTTCTTTTCCTTCTATGTAATACAATACAGAAGCCAGGTTTACGCGAAGGATAACGGTTTGAGGAGAATCTTTACCAAAGTTTTTCAGGTCAGAAGCCAGCGCCTTCTCCAGCTCTTCCGCTGCACGATCCAGGTGCTCCCGGCCTCCGAGATCCTTAAGCACTAAAGCAAGGTTGGAGCGACGGGTCGCTACTGTCGGTGCGTCCTCGCCAAAGTTTTTTAGGTCAGAAACAAGCGCCTTCTCCAGCTCTTCCGCTGCACGATCCAGGTGCTCACGGCCTCCGAGATCCTGTAGCACTAACCCAAGGTTGGAGCGACTGGTCGCTACTGTCGGTGCATCTTCACCAAAGTTTTTTAGGTAAGAAACCAGCGCCTTCTCCAGCTCTTCCACTGCACGATCCAGGTGCTCACGGCCTCCGAGATCCTTAAGCACTAACCCAAGGTTGGAGCGACAGCGCGCTATCGCCGGGGCGTCTTCGCCAAAGTTTTTCAGGTCAGAAGCCAGCGCCTTCTCCTGCTCTTTCGCTGCACGATCCAGGTTCTCACGGCCTCCTACAAATAGCAAAAGTACAGCAAAATCATTCAAAAATGCACTATATTCCGTTTCTTCACAACCTGTTAAGTGATTGGCAAGCTTTGCGGCGATCGGCTGCCATTTGAACTTGGTATGCATATTATCCTGGTCAGGTTCCTCTCGAATCAAGGACTTGACCCGTTTCACCAATCCTTTTCCTTCTTCCCAGAGGACTTCCTGATGCTTCTTTATGGTCAGGTCCTGGATGACGGGACTTATACGAAACTGGGTTAAGCCATCGCCACCAATCCAGCCTTTGGCGTACAGCTTCTTTAAATTATTGCGTAACAGACGATTTTCCTCAGGTTGAAAAAGCTCAACTAAAAAAGGCACGGTGTGATTACCTGATGGCAGCAAGGCCAGATTAATCAACAAAGAATTGAGGTTTTTGTCTAATTTGGAAAAGTCATGTAAAATATTCAGGATGTCTGTAGCGGTTGCTACATCATTTTTTCTTCGATAGAAGGCATAGTTTGTCTTCACCGCTTCCTGGCTTTCTTCCAAATACAATCCATGCGTTTCTAATCGATCCAAAAATTCCTTTAGTCCAAACCTACCTTCCTCCATTTCCCAAAACTCTTCCCGGAGTTGCTTGGCAAAGATTTCGATTAAGAGAGTATTGTACCCGATGGCCAAAATTAGTTTGTCCAGCAAAAACTCAAATTCCTCTCCGGATTCCAGTGATTTCCCGGACCGGCTCCGGTAATGGATTTTAAAAAGCGCCTTGGCTGCCGGTTTCGAGAGGGCCGGCAGTTCGAACTCCTGAATCCCCTCCCAATCCATTCTTCCTCTGCTAGTAACCAGTACATCCCACTTAAAGCCCTGGAATGCCGTTATAAAATCGGTAATATCACCTTCCACGTTGTCCAGCACGAGTAGAAAATCTTCCTCCATCCCTTTCAGTTGGTGCTGTATCATTAGCAGCCGGTCCTTTTCATCTACTCCCTGAAAATTCAATCCCAGGAAATGGGATAGTTCAAAAATTGCCTTTAACGTTCCCTGTTCACAAAACAACCAGGCCACAGTTTTATAGGCCATCTTACTTATTGACCTGTGATAATAGGCAGCTGCGGTGGTGGATTTACCCATTCCACCCTCCCCATGGATGACTAAGGTTCCGAGTTTGTGAAGCTGTTCGGTAATATTATTCAGATCCTCTTCCCTACCTATAAAGTACTCGGTCTTGGGTTCAGAAACGGCATTGGGAACCAATTCGCGAGGCTTTTGGCTTAGCTTTTTACGTGGTCCTATTTTTTCTCTACTAAGTGTAACAGCCGAACCCGTAAGGAGGGCCTGATATATAGGATCTTTGTCAGCTTGATAATTATCCCCGAATTCTCTCTCCAAATATTCCTTAAAATTAGAGAAGCCACAGAATGTAGATAACAGGTCCAGAAACCCGGGATTCATGTGTTTTGTATCTTCCTTTTGATAGGTACAGCGTTTGGTGAAAAGCCAAAAATCTTGAATCCTCCTCAAGGTTGACGGCTTATATTTAAACCCGCTGGATTCCATAATACCATCGATTTTTTCGAAATCAAAGGTTTTAATTTTACTCCTGTCCGGAGTATGTTTACCTTTCCCCATAAGTATGTTCAGGAATTCATTTAAATACTTACAGGTATTTAAATCTACTTCTTCCCTATCGTAAGGTGACAAAAAAGCCGACGCATCTAGTGACAACTCAGGCTTACCGGGGTACATTGTCGCTACGTAAGCTCTTTCATTTTTCAAAAACTCCCGAAAAGATTCCCCAAACCGAACACCTATCCTATAGTAAGGGTAATATTGTGAAAAGGGCATAGGAAGAGAAGCTAATTTTTTGTTTTGGGAAATTAGTTCACCTGTCCTGGATCGTGGTGCCATAAAATCTACATTTTTAAGGAAACTCAAGATACCAAAATAGTCCCTCCATTCTAAAGCAAGGGCTGGCTTTCTATCATTTTTTTTGTTTATCGGATACCTTAAATCCGGAAACCTTCCAGGTTTTTTTGATAATCAGCCTGATGTTAAAATTAGGCGAGTGAAACCTGGAAGGTTTTATCTCTATAAGAACCATTTGATTAAAGAAATATGCTGCGGAATTTAGAGGGTACTAAAAAATGCATTTCATTGCAAATCCTCCATATACTATTGCTGGAGGAAAAAGCTCTACCCTAATATCCCTTAGGCATATAAATTGATTTTTTACCCCCCAGCAGCTTTAATTACGCCTATGGATTGTGTTGTTTCAGCCCTCCGAACCTGTCACTTTTGAGACCTAATCCGCTGATGTTATCTCTTCATAATAATTGATATTGCTAACAAAGACTCGATTTATTTTATGTAGAGAATAGAAGGCTTCGAAAACATTAACCACAAGTATTTGGGTACCTAGGTAGTTTTTGCCTAAAAGATTTGGGGAAAAGTAATGGCATTGATCCAAAACTCATTCCAGGAAAAGGAACGTTCATCCCATGATTGCCTACCTTCGTGAATTTCATTTCTGTTCTTTCGCATTCTTGTTTTTATTGACTACCAAAACTAGTGGAAAAATGATAAAGTCAAGTTACAATGGGACCTAATAAAACGATTGAACATAAATTGATCGAAGCAAAAATGGAAGCCTTTCGACTAGCTGCAGACTGGATTCCAGGAATCAAAATCATCCAAAGAAGAAATCCTTCTGAAAATCTATTCATATGTACCAGGGGACTTGAAAAATATAAACTCACAGAAAACTTTTTTCGACACCTTCCCTGCCATGAATTCAAAAAGCTAATTTTTGACCCGAAAGCGACCCATACCTGTCTGATAGGAGGCAGAGAGGCTGATGAAAACATTCCACCAACGAAGGAATTTTTTATCCGACAAGATCCGCTTAATGAAGAGCAAGAAATGGAACTGATTATTGTCCATCACCTTCTGCCAGATAGCCTTGGAATTGCGCGTTATTTCTTTATTCAGATCATTCCGCTAAGTTTCCAGTCATGGGCTGCTCCCAAGACAAAACGGATCGCTGAGGAGATCGCCTTCTGCAAGAAAAACAAAGAGAAATTTTCGCAGCTAACCGACAGAAACAAACAGGTCCTTTCACTAATGGGACGTTGTCAGAAGGCCGAAGAAATCGGTGAGGAATTGAACATTGGTGTAAATACAGTAAACTCCCATAAAAAGAGAATCAAAGAACTATTGGATACCAACGAAACCTGGGATTTGGTCCAATATGGCTTCGCTTTTGACTTGGTATAACTTTACTCGGAACATGTTTCGGACAAACCATCATTTATAGAATTTAATTTTATATAAGATAATTATATGCCTCAGCATTAGTCTAAAATTTAATTGCTAATAAAAAAACTTTTGGAGTTCGTATTTCCTGAATTATAATTAAAAGGTAACAATCCATGCAAAATTAAACTCGGTAAACTACACGACCCTAATGAACAGGCAAAACTTGTTATTATCCTCCCCGCTGAAATACACGCTGATTTTTTTATCCAAGCTCACTATTTTTCAGCCCAAATAAACTTTTTAAAAGTTTAGCATTTGAGAGTTCATTCTACTTTAAACTGATTTTAACTCAAGATTACATTATTATTAAAACATCTGAAAATGCCCTAAAAAGAAATCACCTCAGAATCATTTCCATTTTTAGGGAAATTTCCCTCCATAACCTGCTCCAAAAGAATAAAAACCCATGGGAATCTTTTAGTTTAACCAAAGAATAGCTTCATTATTGATTAAATTAATATAATTGCTTAACAATTAAATTCTTTCAAATAGAACTTTTGCCAACTAATTTCGATTAACAACCTATGGCAAATCATTTTTAGCCAAAGAATATAATTAACAACTGAAAATTGAAAACAAAACTTATATTTTTACTTCTTTTAACCCTATTGTCATTATCTACCTATGGACAGGTGGTTATAAAAGGAAAAGTTACTGATGCTGAAACAGGTGATCCTATCCCTTTCGCCTCAGTATTGCTACAGGGTACCAGTGTAGGGAACTCTACAGATTTTGAAGGGAATTTCCTTATCACAAGTAGCAGTAGGGCAGACAGCCTCTTGGTGACCTATATAGGATATCTACCACAGGCAAAAGCCATAGAAAGCGGTAATGAGCACACAATTAATTTCCAACTTAGGCCCTCTGATATCCAATTGGAGGCTTTTGTATTTGTAGCAGGAGAGAATCCTGCCTATGATATTATACGGAAGGCTGTGGAAAAGAAAAAACAGTTTGACAAGCGGAATCTAAATGCATACGAAACAAAAAACTATACAAAGATTGAAATTGATATAGACCATGTTTCAGAAGCTTTTACAAAAAGAAAAGCGGTTCAGAAAGTAACGGCCGTTTTAGACTCCATCAAACAACTGACCAACGATGAGGGAGAAAAGATTTTGCCTGTCTTCTTCTCGGAAACTCTTTCTTCCTTTTATTTCAGGAATAACCCTGAACTTAAAAAAGAAGTAGTGGAAAAATCCAAGGTTACGGGTGTAGGGATTACAGATGGTTCAACTGCCTCCCAGATCACTGGTTCAGCATTTCAAGAATACAACTTCTATAAAAACTGGCTAAATATCCTCGAAAAAGAATTTGTTTCCCCAATTGCAGATGGTTGGCGGGGCTTTTATGATTACGACTTGCTGGATTCTATCAAAATTGGAGAAGACTCCGTTTATGCTTTGCAAGTTTATCCCTTGAGAGAACAGGACCTGGCATTTACAGGAACCATTTGGATAAATAAAGAAACCTACGCCCTCAAACAAGTAGATCTTACCATACCAAGAGAAGCCAACCTGAACTTTATCGAAAGAATAAAAATTCAACAGGAATTAACGCCAACACAGCAGGGGGCATTAATTCCTTCAAAAACACGTGTACAGGTAAAAATTGGTCAGATAACGCCAAAAACTGCAGGCTTGTTGGCGAAATTTTACACAACGATTGACAGTATTCGTACAGGAGACCCTAAACCTACCTCCTTTTTTAATCAGGCAGTCGTTCTCCAACCTGATTTTGATTCTGAAGGAGCGGAATTTTGGAATCAAAATAGAAAAGATCCACTTAGTACAGAAGAACTCGCTGTTCTTCAAATGGTAGACACCCTTAATAAAATCCCTGTTATTCGATTTTATTCAGAAGGTTTAAAATTTCTTGCTACCAGCTATTTGCCCATAGGTAAATTTGACCTTGGCCCATGGCCAGGCTTTTTCAATTATAACAATGTAGAAGGAGTAAGAGTAGGCGCAGGATTTCGGACAAATATGAAGTTCAGTAATAAGTGGGCTCTTGAAGGCTATGCAGCCTATGGCTTTTTAGACCAAAGGTTAAAATACCATGGAGGAGTGACTCGAATTTTAGACAGAAACAGATGGACCACCATTAAAATTTCCACGCAGAAAGAGATCGATCAGGTTGGACTAGAAATGGAGAACCTAGCCGGAAACAGTGTATTCCTTGCCGCGAGTAGATTTGGGACACTCCGAAAACCTTTTATATCCACCAACCATAAATTGGAGCTTAGAAGGGAATTATTCAAAGGATTTATTTTATCAGGTGGTCTTAAATTGAATCACTTTGACCCTTTGTACAATTTTTATCATAGAGACGAAGTGGGTTCTGAGTTGAAATCAGAATTCAATACAACCGAAGCCAAAATAGGTGTTCGGTATGGTAGAGATGAAACCTTTATTATCAATGACAATGAGCGAATTTCCTTAGGACCATCCCGATGGCCAATTTTCGCGGTGAATTATTCTCAAGGTTTTAAATGGCTTAAAGGTGAATACAATTACTCAAAAATGAACCTAGTTATTTCCCAAAAACTAAATATGGGCATGTTAGGCATTTCCAAATACGAGGCAGAAGCCGGTAAAGTATTCGGTGAAGTACCCTACCCTGTTTTGGAAAACCACCTGGGAAATGAAACCCTGTTTTATACAACAGCAGCATTTAACACCATGAATTTTAACGAATTTGCCTCTGACCAATATTTCAGTATTCGCTACAGACACTTTTTTGAAGGTTTCTTATTGAATAAAATCCCTTTAATTAAAAAATTAAAATGGAGGGCTGTAGCAAATGCCAATGTGCTATTTGGTTCGGTCAGCGAGGCCAACAAGTCTCATGCTCCTGTGATGGATCCTGAAGGTTTTCCTTTACAACCATTCCAAGGCTTAGACTCAAACATGCCCTATCTGGAGCTAGGTTATGGGGTGGAGAATATTTTTAAGTTTTTTAGGGTAGATTTCTTTCACCGAATGACTTACCTTGATGATCCGGACACCGAACCATTCGCTGTAAAAGTCAGCGCACAAATAATCTTCTAAAAAGTAAGTAAAGATGCTATGGTGGGTTCAATACTTAATTTGGCAAGAATTCAAGAAAATGAAAGCTGCTAAGGTGAATTTCTAATACAAATAAATCACACAAAAATGGAAATAGGAGACCTTTTTGCTCAACAAAACGACTTTTTCAATTCAAACAAAACCAAAAGTGTAAGTTTTAGAATAGAACAATTAAAAACTCTTAAAAACCTTCTAAAAGAAAATGAAGGTTTACTTTATGATGCCATTTATGAAGATTTTGGAAAGTCTGAATTTGAAACTTACGTGTCTGAATTGGCTTTGCTATACCACGAGATCAATGGTTTAATAAAAAACGTAAAAAAGTGGAGTAAACGAAAAAAGGTAGCCACTGGAGTGGCCAATTTTCCGGCAAAGAGTTACATTATCCCAGAACCTTTGGGCGTTACCTTGGTGATAGGTGCTTGGAATTACCCCTATCAGCTCTCTCTTGTGCCCGCCATTACATCACTAGCAGCAGGGAACACCGTTATCCTAAAACCTAGTGAACTACCTGCCAGAACCTCTCAAGTAATGGCGCAAATTATCAATGACAATTTTCAAAGCAACTATTTCCATGTAGTAGAAGGGGGGGTAAAAGAAACTACAGAGCTATTAGAACATCCCTTTAACAAAATATTTTTCACTGGTAGCATTCCAGTTGGCAAAATCATTTATCAAGCCGCAGCAAAACATCTAACACCTGTCACACTAGAACTTGGGGGCAAGAGTCCAACATTCGTCCTTGCTGATACGGATATTAATATGACTGCAAAACGAATTGTTTGGGCAAAGTTCCTAAATGCAGGCCAGACCTGTATTGCTCCTGACTATATTTTAGTAGATCAATCCATAGAGGTGCCATTTCTAGAAGCATTAAAAAATGAAATTGAATGCAACTATAAAAACAAGGCTGATATTGAGGAAAATTATTTAAGAATAATAGACAACAAAAATTTTGACCGACTTAGTAATTTGATCGGGACAGGTCAGGTTTATTTTGGAGGTAATTTAAATAGAGACAAAAGGTTTATAGAACCAACAATTCTTCAAAATGTTTCTTTCGAGGACGAAGTTATGAAAGAGGAAATTTTCGGACCAATTCTCCCTATTTTATCTTTTACCAACCTTGAAGAGGCAATACAGACAGTAAAGGAAAGACCAAAACCGCTTTCTTGTTATATCTACTCGAAAAACAGAAACACAATCAATAAACTATTGAATGAGCTCTCATTCGGAGGAGGAGCAGTAAATGACAGTGTAATGCACCTGTCTAACACCAACCTTCCATTTGGAGGCGTAGGTTCAAGTGGAATGGGGAGTTATCATGGGAAAGCAGGATTTGACACCTTCACCCATTACAAAAGCATATTAGATAAACCCTTTTGGTTTGAAGGGAATATCAAATATGCTCCATACACAAAGCTAAAAAAAGCAATCATTAAGTGGGCTTATGAATAGCACAACAATGCTTTTAATTAACTCATGAAATTACTTCCTAAGGAAGGCTAATAAATCTATTGAATTATCTGATTTAGATAATATTCAGCGCCTGCTCTTTAATCTTTTCCAATTCATCTTTCATATTGATGACATGGTGCTGAATAGAAGAATCATTTGCTTTAGATCCAATAGTATTGATCTCTCTGCCCATTTCCTGACTTACAAAACCCATCTTCTTACCTTCAGACTTATTTGATTGCAAGACCTCTGCAAACAAGTTTAGGTGGGCTTCTAGCCTGACAACTTCTTCGGTAATGTCTAACTTCTCAAAATAATAAATGAGCTCTTGCTCAAATCTGTTTTTATCAAAATCCTGGTCTTTTACCCATTCGGAAAAATTATCTCTTATTTTTTCAATAAGTCTGCTTTTACGAACCGGAACCAAGGCCTTAATGCTATTCAGGTTTTCAGTAATAATAGACAAGCTTTCCTGAAATTTATCCATCAACACAGCCCCTTCATTGATTCTAAATGAATCGCAATCATTCAAGGCTTCACTTATAATTGGTAAAATAATTTTCCAGGCTTCATTATAATCAGACTTCTCTACATTAACCGTAGTAACGCCAGGAGACTGAAGTGCCAATTTAAAAATATCTGTAGTCGAACCTTTAACCATTCCGGCCATGTCCGCATATTTTTCATAATACCTTTGGAACAGCTCTTCTTGAATCACTATTGGAAGGTCATCTTCTTTTTTAGAGCTGAAATCAATAGAAACGTTGACCTTCCCTCTTTCAAGAATGCCTGAAACTATATTTTTAACCTCTGTTTCCTTTTCAGAAAATTGTTTTGGAGCCCTAAAATTAAGGTCTAAAAACTTAGAATTAAGGGTTTTAACTTCTATTTGAACGGTATAATTATCGTCCTCATATACTGCCAGGCCAAAGCCTGTCATGGATTTTATCATTTCAAAAGATTTTGTATCTAAAAATTATAACCCAAAGTTACATAAAATCTCGTTTTCTCAATCGTATAATTTCTTATCGGCCTGGCAGCATCAAACTTCACATAATAATTGAGCAATACAGTCCTAAGTCCTGCCCCATAACTTTGCAGCCAAGGATTGTTGAAATTGTTAAGCGTAATTACAAATGGTGAACCCTCAGTATTGATCACCTCGGTGTTTTGATCATTTACGCGCTCCCAAGGTGCGGAATTAGACCAGGAAGAACCCGTGTCATAAAACCCTACCAATTGAAAGTTTCGAATAAAATTAGAAGTAATATTACCTCGAGACAGATATGAGAATAATGGAATTCTCAATTCAGTGCTAAATGTGATTACATTGTTCCCTCTTATTTCGTCATAATCAAATCCACGCAAATCAACGAACTCGGCAAAAAGCAGGTTAGAGTTCTCTACACCAGCTTCGTTTCTGATAGGAGAAACTTCAGGTCTGTTAGTTGGCGGTTGGTAAAATTTATTAAATAACCAATTCTGCATACCTCCAACCAAATATTTTTGAGGATTACGTCCAAAATACCCTCCGGCATATAACTTTGTAGCAAGGGTGATATTTTTATGGATTTTCTGGTAATTTCTTAAATCAAGGTAAACATTACTAAAGGACCTTTCACTTAGATTGAGCCCCTGATAATGAACCAAACCTATTTTACCTTTAAAACCTTGCTCCATGTACAAGCCCAACAGCCTGGTCTTGTCTATTACTAGCTCCGCTCTACCGCCGGCATAATTGACATCTAAACGATTTTGCGGCCCATCCCCCCCTCTAATAATTGAATCTGGATTAAGATTAAAATATTGTGTTTTGGCAATAAAGGGTGACAAACTCACTCTTGCTCCTGTTGAAAAAGGATAAGAAACACCTACCTCAGTTTTGCTAAGCACATATTTCTGAAAAGTAAGATCTCCTTCATTTCTCAAAATAGAACGGCGATCAAAGCGTCCGTTTATATCCAATTTGTATTTTCTGTATTCGTACTCAAAATAAAGGTCACTGCCAGAGCGGAAATCTAGTGCTGTCAACACTCCGCCTTTTATGGAGTGATTGTCCAGCAAGTCAGTCATTTGACCACTTATATTTAATCCAAATCCCCTCAATGGATCAACAACGAAGGAGGTATTGAGGCTACTTGTGATAAATTGGGGCACATAATCTCTTGGACCTTGCACCCTTTTCACCATGTTTTGTTGCCTGAAGGCATCCAAAATATTACTTCGTCTGTCTGCAAGTCCTGATGGATCCTCTAATGGTTTGGAAGATTCTTGTCCATAAAGTTTGGGTATGGTATCAAAGGTGTAATTGTCTGTGTCAAGGCCTCCTTCTGTTTCAAACCTTAACCTGTCAACATTTATGGCAGCTGTCATAGGCTTAGTAGTAGAAGGAATACTGTCTTCTAAAGCATCAACCTTATTTGGCAAGTTTGTCTCAGCAAGTATTTTGCTATCTCCACCAGACAATATCTCTTCAAGATCAACCCCGGCAAGACTGGTATCTGCTGGAGTTAATAAGACATCCTGATTTTCAACTTCAGCGATTGCTTCTGGAACTTCATTGTCCTCTTCTGAAGTTATTTCTTCAACCTGCCTTTGTATTCTTCTATTGGAAATCCTTTCATTCACAAGCTTGGCTTGTTCCAACTGCACCCTTGGAGTACTTGGAGTAAACTGATCCAAATTCGGGAAGTTTTCCAACACTAGCTTGGTCTGAGTACCATCTTTCACTGCATAAGCCCATTTGTTGTTTTGCAGGTCATAATCGAAAGATTCCAAACTTTGATTGAATGCTGAGACTTGGCTTGAAACACTATTTCCTAGTCCTAGGCGCATCAAATTTGTAATCCCACTCTGCTCACTTAGAAACAATATAGTTGCATTGTTTAATTTTGCCGGATACAGATTGATATGGTTCAAATTGGTAAGCCTGGTTTCGGACACCGTATCTCCCAGGTTTAATTGAAATAAATTATAATAATTAGGGAAATTATGAACATCAATAACTCCAGTCAATAGGCTGTCAGGAAGGTCAACCTTATTAGAGGCGTAAATAATGGTGGAATCATTCAGGTATATTGGCGTTCTATTGTCGAATACATCATTGGTAATCCTCCTTCCCTGTCCTTTCATATTTAAGGTGTAGATTTCTGTTTTACCATTGTTTATCGCAGACAATACCATGGTCCGGCCATCTGGTGAAAAATCAAGATCCAAAATCTGGGTTATGTTTCTAAGAAAAATTTTATCTTGACTACTTCCGTCAATGGCTCTCATTCTTAAAGTGGTAACACCTCTTTTAAAAGTACCAATTACCAAATTAAGGGTATCCCTCCACGCTATAGTAGGAGTACTGTAATCCGCTTCCTGTTCAAAAGACACATATCCCCCTTTAAAAATCACACTCTCTTTTCCTGAAGAGACCTCCCTTACTTTTACTTTAAATTTCCCCTCAACATTCTCCACATAGGCAAGGTTTTTACCATCAGGGCTGAAACTAATGTCTGTAATCTTACCAAATCGATTTTTTGGGGTAACATTGATCACGTTATCCTCATTGATGTCTTTGAAGTTTTCAAAAACACCTTTATTAATATCCGTATAAAATTTCATCCATTCTCCGGTGAAATCTTTGAAACGACGGCCTAAGGTATTTGCTATACTTGTACCTTCATTTCTATTTATTCGACTTAGGTTGAGTATACTTGATAGGTACCTTCTGCCATATTTTTCAACGACATAATTCCAAATGGACTGCCCTACCAAACCGGCCTCCTCATCCTGAAGCTTAAATAATTTAGGGTTTTCATTGTCCCTAAGGTAGTGACGGACAAAATCATCCATTTCTCTACTCCAACCATAAGCCAGGTATTTCGCTGCTCCATCAATAAACCAATCTGGAAAATTATTCACAAGGTTGGACTGGAAAGCATCAGAAATACTAGCCCCATACAACATCTCTTCGATGATTATTTTTGAGGTTTTATACAGCAATTCCTTCTTAAAGGACTCCCATGACCCTAAATAAGCAGCCTCAGCTAGGAGTTTACTGAAAAATGTTTGCCCGTCAACCGTAAAATTATTGGTGTTAAGGTTTAAATTACTTTCTAATAGTTCCTGTTTGGAATTGTAGATAAAAATCTTGGGTTTGGTATAGGCCACATAACCTATAGATTGGGTCAAATTATCAAATTCACTTTCTAAAAAATCAATTGCCATCCTGGCATTTGTTCGACCTCCATCATAATAATATACCTCAAAGTTATTGGAGGTGAAAAAATACCATTCTTTATCTTTATGCTGGATCCTATTTTTCCCAAATTTCTCCTTATTGAACTGCGCCAATAGTTCACCACTAGTGAAGCAAGATATAAGTATACCTATAATTAATAAATATTTAAGTCTCATTTATGTGCCTTAGAATTATTAGCCAATGTTTTAAATATACTTAAAAAATCTATTTATGTTCACTTCTTTGTCAGGTTCCTCACCACAAACCATAAGTTTTACCATCTGTTTACTAAAATAAGGCACCAATGACACCCCCTTGGCTCCGAAACCTCCAAACAAGTAAACGTTATCTTTGCTCGGATGTTTTCCAAGTACGGGTTTTCTATCTCTAATTCCCGGCCTTATTCCTACCTGATGGTCCTTAATCGCTATCACTTCTTTCTCAATTAATTGTTCTAATTTATCAAGAATTTCCTTTTTACCTGCATCGGTAGGACACAAATTGACTTCTGAATTATTATAGGTGGAGCCGACTTTCCCTATGCCCTCACCCATGTCTATCCTAAACACACCTCTATTTATAATTTCAGAAGAATAATAGTCCTGTTTCACAGTAAGTATCTCACCTTTTACAGGAATAAAGGGAATCCAATTGAAAAAAGTATTATTTCTCGCTTGAATTCCATTTGTAAATACGATTTTCTTGGCCAAAATTTCTTTAAACTGCCAATTCCCATCCTTGGTTTGTACCAAATCCTTTTCAGACAGCACAGCCTTAGTAAGCAGATTGCGTTCTCTTAACCATTCGCTATAGCCATTAACCAATTCTAGCGTATTTATATATCCGGTAGATTTAAGTAATACTCCACCAAATGGATCTTTTACTCCCTTATTACGTGATTGGGTAAAAACCTGTTTTATAAAAGCATTGAACTGAGGGTCAGCACTTTTAGCTACCCACTCATTTTGTTCTTCATAAGAAACAAAAGGTCTGTAGATCCCTAAAGAATGTACTAAGTCCTTATCAAGTAAGCGCTCCATCTCATGATAAAACCGTTCTATCTCTTCAAAAAGAATATCCGCTAGCCAAGTTTTCACCAAATTCCTCCCTGTTACAGGATTATACAATCCAGCTGCTATTTTCGAGCTACTGTTGGGGTCTCCATCATCAATAAGGTGAACACTATGACCATCTTGGATAAGACGATGAGACAAAACAGTTCCTGCCAATCCCTGACCAATTAGTAAAAAATCCACTTCCATGCCTAAAATTAAATCATTCTTTGTTATTTTGATGCAGGAATTCAAATCATTTTAAAATGCTGCAGATTAAATCATTTACATTCAACCCTTTCTCGGAAAATACCTATATCTTATATGATGAAACCAAAGAAGCCCTGATCATTGATCCTGGTTGTTATGAAAAACAGGAAAAGGGTGTATTGTATGATTTTATTGCCAAAGAAGAGCTAACACCGGTAAAAATCATAAATACCCATTGTCATATAGACCATGTCCTAGGTAATGCCTTTGTAAAAAAAACCTACAAAATCCCACTTTGGTTTCATGCTGAAGAAGAAGCTATTTTAAAAGCGGTGAGCACTTATGCCCCCAATTATGGCTTTGCTCAATATCAGGAAACCAATGTAGACCACTTCCTAAAAGAAGGAGAAATAATAAAATTTGGTAATACAGAGTTAATACCGATCTGGGTACCTGGTCATTCCCCTGGTCACCTGGTATTGTTCCATAAACAATCTAAACAATGCATCGCTGGGGACACCTTATTTCAAGGAAGTATAGGGAGAACTGATCTACCTGGTGGAGACCATGCCACCTTACTGAATGCCATCAAAGAAAAATTGTTTACCCTTCCCGATGATGTGGTGATCTATCCTGGGCATGGACCTAGCACTACAATTGGTTATGAAAAGTTGAACAATCCATTCGTGGGTAAAAACGCAGTAAATTGACCATAAAAAAACACATCCCAAATGCCATTACCAGCTTGAATTTACTCTCAGGTATGGTTGGAATTCATTATGTCATGGTTAATGGCCCTTTTTATGGATTCTATTTTATTATTGCAGCAGCCATTTTTGATTTTTTTGATGGGTTTGCTGCACGGATGCTAAAAGTTCAAAGTCCCATTGGCAAAGAATTGGATTCATTGGCCGACCTTGTCACTTTTGGGGTTTTGCCATCATTTATCGTTTTCTTGCTTTTGGATGCTGTAAGTACCAATGACTGGATTCCGTATATCGGTTTTTTGATAGGTATACAATCAGCCCTTAGATTGGCCAAGTTCAATATAGATGAACGCCAGGAAGACAGCTTTATAGGTGTGCCTACGCCAGCAAACGCACTGTTTTTTTCTACATTACCCTTATTGGGAGCTGCTGTACTATGGATTGGAAACGGACTTGATAACCCTTGGATACTTAGCGGGTTAACCTTGGTCTTCTCCTTCTTGCTAACGGCAGAACTTCCCATATTGGCATTAAAATTTAAAAACTTTAATTGGAGTGGAAACCAATGGCGTTACCTGGTACTTATAATCTCAGGGCTTAGCCTACTAATTCTGGGCTTTGCAGGAATTCCTATCGCTGTACTTTCTTATATTTGTCTGTCATTGGTCAATAACTGGATGGACGGTCATGGAGATAAGGGGTAAATTTGCTTTCAAATGCTTGATTGGGATAATTGGTAGTCTTTACTATATTCTTCCAGTCTCAGCCCAGCAAACCTATAAATTCCCGGTTTCCAAAGAAGGCGTCTACCACTTAAGCCAAAATCAGGCCACTGCTTGGGGACTAGGAGACCTGGACCAAATCTCAATTTTTGGACAACCCGGGAAGTTGGACCAAAAAATTGATAGCAGCATTTTTTTACAAAAAGAGATCCCACAAAAAATTATTGGAGACAAACTCTATTTTTTTCTGGAAGGAGCTGACCAAGCTCTTCTTGAAGATGGAATAGCCCATCTAAATAAGCATCATTATACAGACACCCTTTTTTATTTACTCCAAACAGGAAGCATACCAAGAAGTAAAATCACAAAAACAGAGGAACATAACGAAACAGAAAACAGTCTTGCTCCACCTAAAAATCTTTTTCAGCTTTCTATTCATAAACTGGAAGAAGAAAATCTTTTAAGCTCAGGAAGGGAATGGTACGGCTATAGAACTTTTAATGGTGGCAGCCAGATCATCACAATTGACCAGGCCGCTCCCAACTCAGTTGGTCCTGTTGCTATTTGGGCTCAATTTATGGCCCAGTCTTTTGAAGAAAGCAAATTTACCTTAGCCGCAAACAACCAAGTCATAGGTCAGGTTAGCATTCCTTCTATCCCTAACAGTAGGTATGCGATTAAGGGGCGAGAAACAAGCTTTGCCTCCAATTTCCCTAAACCTGAGGGCAATAAGCCACAAAACATCGTTCTTACTTTTTCCACTCTCAATCCAAATGGCACTGGTTATTTGAAGAACATGCTTTTGGGGTATCCCTTTTTATCCTCCCAACTCCCAGAAGGGGTCTATTATTCTCCTGACAACAGTACTTATTCTATTGAAACTTCACATCAAGGCATTTGGGATGTCAGTGATTTTTATCAGGTAAAGGATATAAAAACCGACAACCTTCCAACAAGCAAGGCGAAAAAGATTGTAGTTTTTGACCCAGAAAGTTCCTCTGAAATTAAAAACCTTGAGCAAGTAATAGGAAGAAATGAAATTCTAAACGGACAGCCGGAATTCATTATCATTACTTCTGCCTCTCTATTCAGCCAAGCAAAACGACTTTCAGATTTTAAAAATTCAATGGGATTGCCTACTGAAGTGGTTTTAGTAGAAGATATTTATAATAGCTACGGCTATGGCAATCCTGACATCAGTAGTATTAGAAATTTTTTAGCTGCGTATTGGCAAACAACTGGCCGACTAAAAAATGTTTTGTTCTTTGGTAAAGGCAGTTTTGATTACAAACATAAGTTAGGTGGCAGGCCGAACTTAGTGCCAACTTATAGTTCCAGAGTAAGTCTAAATCCGTTGACCACTTATGGGTCGGACGATTATTTTGGCTTTTTAAACATGGGAGAAGGTGAATGGTTGGAATCTCCGGAAGGAGATCATCATCTATCCATCGGCATAGGAAGAATCCCAGCCATCAACTCCAGAGAAGCAAAGATTGCGGTAGACAAAATAATCACTTACCAAACTGGTAATCTAGGAAAATGGAAAAAGAAACTTTTATTTGTGGCTGATGATGGGGACAATAATATTCACCTTAATGATTCTGAGAAGCATACAGCTTACTTACACGAATATTCTCCCGAGTTTGAGCTAAAAAAACTATACCTGGACAATTTCCCTCAGGAGATGACTGATAACCTACAAACTGCTATAAAAGCCAGGGAAGCCTTAATTAAGAACATTAAAGAAGGCCTATTATTACTCAACTATATTGGTCACGGCAATGAGCTAAACCTGACCGCTGAAGGACTGTTTAGTGTAAGCGATATTCAAGATTGGCCCGTCACCAACCGTTATCCGGTAATTGTGACAGCAACATGTGAATTTGGAAGGCATGACAGTCCTTTTATTAGATCTGGGGCCGAAGAACTTCTACTGGCCGAACAAAAAGGAGCTATCGCTATTCTTACTACTGGTCGACCTGTTTTTAGCAGCATTAATTATTCCCTAAACAAAGCGTTTATAGAAGCGGCTTTTAAACAAGGTGAAGCATTGACCTTGGGGGAAATATTTAGAGACACAAAAAACAATAGCCTCAATGGCCCTCTGAATAGAAATTTCTCCCTGCTTGGGGATCCTTCCTTAAGACTTGACCTGCCCATATACCAAGCCGAAGTCGAAGAATGGATGGAAATAGACACGCAAATAACTACAGATCAACTAAGCGGACTCAATCGTTTGGAATACAAAGGTAAGGTAGAAGACCCCTTGACTGGAGCAAGTGTCACTCATTTTGACGGCAACTATGAAATAACGATTAATGCACCTCCAAGTCAAATAGAAACCCTAGGAGATGAAAGTTCAAAAACCTATTACACCGATTATTCCCAAACCTTGTATAGGGGGACAGGGAAAGTAGAGAAAGGAAGTTTTACAGGAGAAATTTTACTCCCTAAATTAGAGGGCTATTCCAATGATGAAATTCAAGTAAGTTTATTTGCGATCCATAACGATTTAAATAGAGAAGCATATGGGGCTAATAAAATTACAATCAACCCAAAAGAACCTGACATTAACCCAGAAACAAACAGTCCGACCATAGACGTATGGATCGCCGACAGCTTACAAAGTAAGTCTCAGATTTCTTTTAGAAATACTCCCGTTTGGCTCCACCTTGCAGATGAATCGGGCATAAAAATAGATGAACCTTCAGGTATCACTCTTCAGGTAAATGAAAATCCAGCCCTATCCTTAACCAACGAATACTATGCCCTAAACGGAAGTTATAAATCTGGAAAAATCAAAGTGTGGGCAAACGATTTAATAGAAGGAATAAACGAACTTTCCTTCACCATTTATGATCAATTGGGAAATAGCACCCAACATACTGAAATTGTGGAAGTAAGGGGAAGTAATCAGCTAAAAATAGAAAACATTTTGGTTTACCCCAATCCGGCCACAGATGAAGTTAATTTTAAAATAGTACACAATCGCCAAGGTGAAACCATTAATTTAAGTTTAAATTTATTTTCTTTACAAGGAACTGAAATATTTTCTTACAAGGGACGTTTTCCAAAAGCTGAGCGGTCAATAATAGACATCCAGTGGATATTTTTAAACAGTAATTCCCAAAATCTAATAAAAGGAACTTATCTTTACAATTTAAATCTATATTCTGAGGAGGATGCAACTTCAGATATAATAGCAGGTAAAATCATTATTCAATGAAAGCAATTAAAAACATTTGCCCAATTTTTATTTTTTTATTGGTCTTTAGCTCCTTTCAGGTTGAAACTAAAGCCCAAAACTCTTTAGAACTTACCAGGCAAGATGGGACCAGAAGGGTAATCATTACAGCAGTTCCCTTTCTAAACTTCGCCCCTGACAGTCGACATTCTGCAATGGGTGATGCTGGAGTGGCTACTTCAGCCGATGCCAACTCAGCTCATTGGAATGCAGGGAAACTTGCTTTCATTGAGGACGACATGGGCTTTTCCCTTTCTTATTCGCCATGGCTAGGAAGACTGGTTCCAGACATGTCCCTAAACTACCTAACAGGATACAAGAAAATTGATGATGTATCGGCTTTTGGTATTGACCTTAGGTATTTCAATATGGGGGATATTGTTTTAACGGATGGCCGGGGTAATTCCTTAGGAGATTTTAGTCCTAGAGACATCGCCATTGGTGGTACTTATTCCAGAAAACTTTCAGACAATTTGTCTTTAGGTATTAGTGCCAGATTTATACATTCCAATTTGTCCGGAAATATCAGTTCTTCAGGAGGCAACGAGAGTCGCCCGGGTGTTTCAGTAGGTACCGATGTTGGAATCTATCATACCTCAGAAATACTAATGTCTGACAAAGTAGGTGTACTATCCTGGGGAATTAGCCTTTCCAATATAGGCCCTAAAATCACTTATAACAGTGCAGATGACCTAGATTATCTACCCACGAATTTTAGAATTGGAACAGCATTAACCATTCCTATGGATGAGCGGAATAAAATCACCTTTGCGCTTGATCTAAACAAATTAATGGTACCAAGTCCACCAGTTTATAAGGTTGATGAAAATGGGCAGTTTGTCATTGATCCCAATACAGGTAATAAAGAAATTGAATCTGGAAAAGATCCTTCAAGAGCTTTAATAAGTGGCATGTTCGGATCTTTTACTGATGCCCCGGATGGCTTCAGCGAGGAACTTCAAGAGGTGATGATTTCTTTTGGTACAGAATATTCCTATGATGACAAATTTGCGCTTAGAGCTGGTTATTTCCACGAAAATGCTGATAAGGGCGGACGAAGATACTTCACGATGGGAGTAGGTTTCAAATACAATAGACTTGGGTTTGATTTCTCCTACCTTGTACCACAGGTTCAAAACCATCCTTTGGCAGAAACACTTAGATTCAGTCTGCAATACAACGTTCAGAAATGAGTATAGACCGAAGTCTTGCACCTCCATATAGTATCCCTGAAAAGATTCATCTCAATCCTCCTGAACTAAGGTTTTTAGCCAATGGAATACCCTTGTATTATATTCCTTTTCCGAATATTGATGCGGTAAAAATTGAGGTCATTTTTCCGCTTAAAAATACCGAAAGTAATCCGTATAAACCTTTACTACCTTTCTTCACCTTACACATGATACTGGAAGGCACGAAAATGCTTAGCTCGGAAAAACTGGATGATTTTTTTGATTTTAACGCCTCGGAAGTCGATATCATTTCCGGCTATGAAAGACAAGGATTAAGCCTACTGAGTACCAAGCAACACTTATTGGAAGTTTTGCCTGTATTCAGGTCCCTTTTCACTGATGCAACTTTTCCTGAGAAAGAACTTAAAAAGAGAAAATCGCAGAAAAAATTAAGTATCAGTATTAAAAAAGAACAAACCTCTGCTCGTGCCAATCAACTGATACGGGGAAGCCTCTTTGAAAAAGGCCATCCATTCGGCCATCAAATCATTGAGCAGGATGTAGACGACATCAATCACAGTGACCTTCAAAACTATTACAACAATAGTTTTTTAATCGCTCCTCAGATTTTTTTAACAGGACAATTGTCCGATGAAGAGATGAAGGCAATTGAGGCTACTTTCAGCGATTTACCTATATCAAATGTAAAAACTGTTTTTCAGGAAACTGGTCAAATTCAGCCTAGAAGACAAACTGAAAACAAATCAGAAGCTTTACAATCCAGCATAAGAATCGCCAAATGGATGGTTCCAAAATCACATCCGGATTATCCAGCATTATCGGTTCTCAACACCCTACTTGGTGGGTACTTCGGAAGTAGGCTTATTAAAAACATCAGAGAAGAAAAAGGCTACACTTATGGTATCAATAGCTTCCTTGGTGAATTGAATGGAAATGAATATTGGATGACCGTAGCGGATGTAAAAGGAGGCTATGGAGATGCCGTAATTCAGGAGGTCTACAAAGAAATTGAACGTCTTAAAACTGAACCTGTCCCAGCATCTGAACTGGAAATCATCAAAAATTACCTGGCAGGAAGTTTATTGTCAAACTTCAGCAACCCATTTGATCAAATGAGCCATTTCCAACAGGTACATTTTCAGGGGATGAATTTTGATTACTTTACTCGCCATTTGGAATACATCAAACATTTTGATGGAGCGGATATCATGACCATGGCCAACAAGTATTTTGATCAAGAAGACATGCTTGAAGTAGTCGTAGGTGCCGGATAAAGCTCCTACTCTAATCAAAGGATCTTTGCCTCCATTTTTCATAACTAGCAGAAAGATCCCACTTTATTTTGGACCAAGAATAATAAAGCAAAAACCATAAATTTATAGGATATAAGGCTTTATAAAGTTTCAACATCTTCAAGGCTATATCAAAATTAGCAGATACTGTTGCATGCTTTATTTCATGAAGTAGCCTTAACCGAAGGGCTTCCTTCTCCCTACGGCTCTTGACCATCCCTGCTATTTTTTCACAAACAATTAAAGTAGAAGGTAATAATTGAGAGTTTCTAGACTTGTACTGCTGTTGTGACAAAGAATCCTTTATAATTCTTTTGTTTACAGTTAGATAATCCCCATAAACAAAAGAATACTTAGCCGCCATTCTCACTAGAATATCAAAATCTTCGTAGCTTAAATTTTCATCATAAGCTCCAACCGATCTAAAAGCATTTGCCTCCATCACTAAGGTGGGAGAACTGACGGCATACCTCTTGATTACCGTTCCAAAAACATCGCCTTCTACAATTGGGACTTTTGCCTTTCCCTCTTTATCTGTGGGGTAAAAATATTGCACCTTTCCATTAGGAAAATGCTCCAAAGCATTACTGAAATACACCTTGGCATTACTTTGTTGTAGGTGGGCTAAGGCCAATTCTAAATGCCTTGAATCTAAAAAATCATCCGCGGCTAAATCCACCAAGAAACAACCCTTTGATTTAGCGAAGGCCTGATTAAATGCCTTACAGTAGTTCATTGGTTTTTCGTGATAGAAGGATTTTGTTGGGATCTTTTCAGCATTGGCATCCAACCACAAATTAATTTCAAGCCTTGAATGGTCAGTACTGCCATTGTCAACAATAAAGAGTTCAATAGGTCTATGGGTCTGCTCCAAGACACTATTCAGTGCTTGGACAACATAATCCCCCTGGTTATAACATGTGCAGATCACTGTCACCAAGTGTTTTTCTTCTTTTAGTTTCACAGACCTATTGCTTGATTACTTCATCAGCTTAATTCAAATGACTAAATTAGCAAATGAAAGTGGAGATTATTAAACAAAGCCAATAATAATGGAGGATACTTATCGCAGTATTGACAAACCTTCGACAGGTATTTATAAAGAGAAAGGAAGTAAATTTTTATCCTTTGCTTATCCAGTAGATAACGAAGAGGAAATTCAGGAATTAATCCATCAACTCAAAAAGCAGTATTATGACGCACGGCACCATTGCTATGCCTATGTACTGGGCAAGGACATGGATACCTACAGAGCAAATGATGACGGGGAACCCAACCACAGCGCTGGAGACCCCATTTTAGGCCAAATTAGATCCAACGAGTTGTCCCATATATTGATTGTGGTCGTTAGGTACTTTGGCGGTACCAAATTAGGCGTTGGTGGACTCATACGTGCCTATAAAACAGCCGCAGCTGAAGCTATTTCTTCCGCAAACACCATTATAAGGACTGTAATGGTACCCTTTTCCATTACTTTTGATTATTTGTCAATGGATGAAATAATGAGGACCATTAAGAGGTATGACCTAAAAATAATCGCTCAGGAATTTGACAACAACTGCCTTATAAAACTGGAATGCCGAGAAGGATTAATGGATGAAGTGGTAGAAGTATTAACCGATATACCTTCTTCAAAGCTTATTTAAGTAGAAAAAATCTCATCCAAATAGCCTTCTTTTTGTAGCTTCAGAAAAATCTCCAAACAAGCCCAGGCATCTGTGGCTGCATACAGCATTTGCTTGTTGGTCAGCACTGGCGCTTCCCAATTGGATACCTGTTCAGATTTTGAAATTCGGATCCCCAATACCATCGCACTAAGGTTTCTAACACCTACGTTAAGGAATCCTACTCTTTTTAATTCTTCATTCAAATCAAAAAATGAATCTGGATTAAATTTAGGAGAGATTTTTTTCAATGCTTTCAAATCATCCCTTACTGCCGCACCTACTTTTACAATGCGAGGGTTTTCCAAAATTGCTTTGGCACTAGGTGGAAAACCTGTATTATTCAGCCGAATCAGGTAAGCATTTTTGGTGGTGGAAAGCTGCAATAATGCCACCTCATAACTTACCCCTTTTCTAAATGCCGGTCTTGTTTCTGTATCAAAACCTATGATCCGGCTGGCATTCAAATCCTTCTCCATTTCACGAAGGCCCTCTTCATCTTCAACCAATATTATCTTTCCTGGAAAAGCTCCCAAGTCCAATGCATTAACTTCTTCTTTACTTATTTTTAATGGTATCATGCCCCGATTTCTTCTTCGTTGATGGTTTTCATTTCTTTTTTTGAATAATAGTTGATTCCCCAGTTAAAATAACCAAACAATATGGTCATAAATGGACTTATAATATTAAAAAAACAATAAGGAGCATAGGCCAGTGTCGCTACTCCCAAAACAGAAGCCTGAGTTGCTCCGCAAGTGTTCCAAGGTATCAACACCGAAGTCACAGTTGCACTGTCTTCCAATGTTCGACTCAAGTTTTCGCCTTTCAATCCACGCTTACGATAAATGTCTGCATACATTCTGCCAGGAACCAAAATGGCCAGGTATTGATCTGATGTGGTAATATTAAAAAACAAACCCGTGCCTGCTGTAGCAGCGATTAGCGATCCTACAGAATTAACTTTACTAATAACAGCTTCTGCGATTACTTTCAACATACCACTTACCTCCATAATGCCTCCAAAAGCCATGGCGCAGATAATCAACCATACGGTATAAAGCATTCCTGACATCCCGCCTGTTACCAATAATTCATTCACAATCTCATTGGAAGTAAGTATAGCTGTATCTCCATAAAGTGCCTTCATTACTATTTTAAAAGACTGAAGTGAGAGGCTACCCTCTATGCTTGAAATACTTGCCAGATCGCGAATTACTTCCTGCTGAAAAAGCACTGCAAATATAGCTCCCAAAATAGCGCCTGCTAAAAGCACCGGGATCGCAGGTACTTTTTTGACAATCAAAATAAAAACAATCACCGGAACAAGAAATAACCAACCATTGATGGAAAAGGTACTGGATATAACCCTAGATATTTCTTCAACTTGGCCGACTGTTCCTTCACGGTTACCTATAAACCCAATCGCTGCAAAGATAATTAGGGTAATTATAATCGAAGGCACAGTGGTTTTCATCATGTGCTTGATATGGGTAAACAAATCCGTCCCTGCCATAGCTGGTGCAAGATTAGTGGTATCTGAAAGTGGAGACATTTTGTCCCCAAAATAAGCTCCGGAAATGATCGCTCCACCTACTAAACCTTCACTAAAACCCAATGCTTTCCCAATGCCAAGCAAGGCCACCCCAACGGTAGCGACTGTGGTCCAACTGCTTCCTGTAGCAATAGAAACAACCCCACAAACCACACATGCAGCGACCAAAAACACAGTAGGATTTAAAACCTTCAATCCATAATATATCATGGCAGGAACAATCCCACTAAGCATCCATGTTCCTGCAAGGGCTCCGATCAGCAATAAAATAAGTATTGAGGACATAGCAGAAGAAATGCTATTGATCATTCCCTCTTGAATCTTCTCCCACTTTACATTCAAGCGGATAGAAGCAATTAAGCCCGCCACTGCTGCCGATACAATAAGCACCAATTGATTCGATCCAGACAAACCATCTGTTCCAAATACTTTTATATTGATCGCCAATAGAACTATCAAGAAAACAATTGGAAATAATGCTTCCGAAATAGAAGGTCTTTTGGAAGTTTTAACCATGAGTTTTCGTTATTATCAACATTAAAGTCCTACTTGAGTTTCGCACAGATTTACCAATGTCTTGTTAAAAATATTTTAAGCCTATAGACTGCAATCCATTCGGACTTACCACAGTCTTTCTTGGATTTTGCTAGCGGCAAAATGGATCATTTTAAAATTAAAGCACTCCTTGGGGAAATTCTAATCTCATCCCCGATTCCACGCATTTTTACTTCGATTTTATTACTATTTACCAATCAACGGCAAAAATCCAAGGTTGTTTTGGGGATTTTTAATTAATCATAGCCATTAATCCAGTTTAAAGTTATAAAAATTTATGTGTTTTTGGCTTGCAAGTGAAGTTCTCTTTACAAATTAATAGCTAATTTAACCCGGATTATGTAATAGAATTTCTCCGCCCTGACAATGGTCAGGGGTGATGCCTGTCCTGAACTTTCTCAGGGAGTGTTGCAATCGCAAGAAAATCAGGCTGTTTGAAGATTTTAGCATAGCACCGCTATGGTAAAATCTTCAAACAGCAACGAAGTGGCTGATTTTAAAGCGATTTCAGCACGTAATAGAATGTCTATTACATATTTCGGGTT
>NZ_JBSXOH010000057.1:0-55064 GCF_056859355.1 Cyclobacterium sp. L-R | reverse complement strand
ACAATAGTCAGGGGTGAAGCCTGTCCCGTGTTTACGGGAAGTGTTGCAATCGCAAGAAAATCAGGCTGTTTGGAGATTTTAGCATAGCACCGCTATGGTGAAATTGAAAACAGCAACAAAGTGGCTGATTTTAAAGCGATTTCAGCACGTAATGGAATGTCTATTGCATATTTCGGGTTTAAAAATGGCAAATCCGGTTCAAAGCCAAAGTCCTTTGTAAAGAAGAGTTAAAAAAAACAGGATTTTGAAAAAAAGTGTTGATCAATCCAGCAACACTTTTCCAAAATCCTGTTCTACTATTAGCTAAGCTAAAAGTTTAGCTTTTGCTTCCAATACTTTTTAAATCTAATAAGCCTTAGCGAAAAGCACCCTTCCCGTGGAAGGTGCTCCTGTAAGTATGCACTTGCCCTCCTCCTGAACCTGATCCAAAGGAATGCAACGAATTGTCGCCTTTGTTTTTTCTTTGATCTTCTCTTCAGTTTCGGAAGTACCATCCCAATGGGCAGCAACAAAACCACCTTTATTGTTCAACACATCTACAAATTCCTCCCAAGTTTCGACAGAAGTCGTTTTTTCCTCGGTAAAGGATTTGGCTTTCTGGTATATGCTCTGCTGAATTTCATCCAGCGTTTCTTTAATTTTCGCAATTAAATCTTCTGACTCAAAATTAACAACGGTTTTGGAGAGGTCATCCCTTCTTGCCATTTCCACTGTTTTATTTTTGAGGTCCCTAGGTCCAATTCCAAGTCTCAACGGAACACCTTTCAACTCATATTCAGCAAACTTCCAGCCTGGCTTGTAGGTATCTCTATTGTCAAACTTGGCAGAAATACCAAGCTCATCCAACTGATCAACAATTTCCAAAGCCTTAACACTAATTTCGGCCAGCTCTTCCTCACTTTTAAATATAGGAACGATCACCACTTGGATAGGTGCCAATTTTGGAGGTAAAACCAAACCTCTATCGTCAGAGTGCGCCATTATCAAGGCACCCATCAAACGGGTACTTACTCCCCAGCTTGTTCCCCAAACATGCTCTAAGCCACCTTCTTTGGTAGCAAACTTCACATCAAAAGCTTTAGCGAAATTTTGCCCTAAGAAATGCGAAGTGCCTGCCTGTAAGGCTTTTCCATCTTGCATCATCGCTTCTATACAGTAAGTAGATTCAGCTCCAGCAAATTTCTCGCTTTCCGTCTTCACACCTTTTATTACCGGCATGGCCATAAATTTCTCAGCAAAATCGGAATAGACATTCATCATCTGCAATGTTTCTTCCTGGGCCTCTTTTTTGGTAGCATGGGCCGTATGCCCTTCTTGCCATAAAAATTCTGCAGTCCTTAGAAATAGTCTAGTTCGCATTTCCCAACGCACCACATTGGCCCATTGATTAATAAGTAAAGGCAAATCCCTGTAGGATTGGATCCAATTTTTATAAGTACTCCATATTACTGTCTCAGAAGTAGGCCTAACGATCAACTCTTCTTCCAATTTAGCCTCTGGATCTACAATGACTCCTTTTCCATTTGGATCTGTCTTTAATCGATAATGAGTTACGACAGCACATTCCTTGGCAAATCCTTCAACATGGCTTGCTTCTTTGGATAAAAACGATTTGGGGATGAACAAAGGGAAATAGGCATTGCTATGTCCAGTTTTTTTAAACATCCGATCTAGCTCAGCTTGCATTTTTTCCCAAATACTAAAACCGTATGGTTTAATCACCATACACCCTCTGACGGCACTATTTTCAGCCAAGTCAGCTCTTTTCACCAATTCATTGTACCACAGGGAATAATCCTCACTGCGCTTGGGTAATCCTTTACTCATTATTATTTCTTTGTTGTAATAAAAAAACTCTTTATCTTAGATTCTTGATTTGTGACAAATATAAATTAAAAATTGATAACCCTCTTGGTATATTCTCGTATATAGTAAGTGAGGAATAAACTAAATATCTATATGATTAATTTCAATCCAATTCGGACAATGGGTGCCTTTGCGATTTTAGGCCTTGCTGCTTGTAGCACCAGCTACCAAGCCAGCAATATGGGCGGGGAAGTCGACAACCTATATTTTATGGCTTCAGATGCTAGAATAGCAACTGAATATGCTGTAAGCAATAATAATCCGGAAAACTTTAAGGAAATTGAACAAATCCGCGATATTGACGGAGATGTAGAAAATTTTTCTGCAAAAAATGTAAATCCTGAATACATCGCCAAATACCAAAGCTCAGCTGCACCTGCTGCTGAAGAAGCTACGGTATACTTCGATGACTCTCAGACCGGAACAGATCTTGGAACTGGAGACCCCAACATTAACGCCTATGACAATTATACTGGCGCAAATGGAAGTGGATCAGTTACCAACAACAACTTCTTTATGAGTCCAATGATGGGATTTGGTATGTCACCCATGATGGGTAGCATGTACAATCCATACTTTGGTTCAGGATTTGGAAGCATGGGATTTTATGATCCATTCTATTCAGGATTTGGTTTCAACCCAGGTTTTGGATTCCGACCAGGTTTTAACTTGTCTCTTGGGATGGGATTCGGTTTTGGAAACCCTTATTTCAGACGCGGATTCGGAATGTATGATCCATTCATGAATTATGGATACGGTTACAGACCAGGGTTCGGCGGTTTATATGGCGGTGGATTTGGTTATTACCCTACTACTGTAATAGTGATGCCTGGCGGAAATGAAGCCAACAGGCGTCAGGTTGTTCAAGGAGCAAGACCTTACAGATCTTCTTCATTGGCCAATGCGAATACTTCCAGCAGAAGCAGAAGTATTGCAAGTCCAACTTCATCTAGAGCAAGTGCAAGAAGAGATGCTTTATCTAACAACTCTAGTGCAGTATCTAGAAACAGGTCATCTGCCACAAGCAATTCATTCAGCAGATCACAAAATGACTTCTATAATTCAGCGTCTGCTGCGCCTTCAAGGAGAAACATTAATTCTCCAGTAATGAACAGGTCTGGAAACACTTCTACAAGAAGCAGTTACGGAACAACTAATAGTAGTAGAACTTACAGATCTTCTGCACCTTCAAATAGCAGGTCCAGAAATTACAATTCATCAAGCAACAGCAGGTCGCAATATTCAGCACCTAGCTCAAATAGTAGAAGTTCTTCTCCATCTTACAATAGATCCAGGAGCACAAGAACAACTACACCATCATATCAACGCTCTACTACACCAAGTAGAAGTAGCACGTATTCTGCACCTTCCAGGTCTTCATCTAGCTATAGCGCTCCAAGGAGTTCAGGTAGCTCTTCAAGAAGTACAGGAGGTAGCAGCAGCGGAAGTAGAAGAGGGAATTAATTCCCTCTTTTTTTCTATCCTTTAATCATCACTCCCATTGTCAAACAATGATTTTTTTCGCTTTAATCCACAAGGTTGGATCAAAGTGGCATTACCTTATTGACTTTATTTATCTAAATACCTACCCTTGAAGTAACGTTTTACCTTAACCTATTTAAGACATTATCCGTTTTGGATAGTATTGGTTCTTAATTTCAATGCCTTTAAAAAAGCAGGAGTTTTTGAAATGCTTCTTATATAAAATTGCATTGGGGAACAAAACATTAAAAAGGATTTAATAGAATTGACATGAAAGGATTTAAATTGATTTTATCTTTATCTGCTTTGCTTGCATTACATATAAGTGAGGTAAAAGCACAAGCTGGTTACGCTGAAGACGCACTCCGGTTTAGCCAATTTGGATCTACCGGTTCCGCTAGAATCAGCGCACTGGGAGGATCAGGCAATGCATTAGGAGGAGACATAAGTAATATACATAACAACCCTGCTGGTTTAGGCTTTTATCAAAATTCAGAATTTAGTTTCACAGCAGGCTATAGTGATTGGAATGCATCTACTTCCTTATGGGGGCAAAATGAAAACTTCAATACGACAAATTTCTCTTTGCCCAATCTTGGAGTAGTAATCAGTAGAGCTAAAATGCCTTTAGAATTAGGCGATTGGCGAGGCGGTTCCTTTGGTATTAGTATCAATCGACAAGCTTCCTACAATAATGATTTTGGCTATTTTTCAAACCAGCTTGACCAAGGATCCATCCTTGATTTTTACGTGGATGACTACAATCAAAACGGTGTACCTGGTGGAACAGACGGTTTATTTTTCGATGCTTTTCTAATTAACCCAGTAGATGGAGGCGGATATGATTATTCACCAAATGCTACCTTAGCTTTAGATAAAGCAGAAAAAGTTGAAAATCAAGGTTCAATGTCCCAAATCAGCTTCTCTTACGGGGGTAATTATAAAAATAAATTGTTTATAGGCGCCTCTCTTGGTATTAGCTCGGTTACTTTTAGGTCTACAAAAACCTATGAAGAGACATTTATAGATGACAATAACCAAACTTCTCTATTTAGTTCTCTACAAGAGAATTTAAGCCTTGAAGGTTCAGGATTAAATATTGGGCTTGGATTGATTTATAAACCGGTAGACCAATTGAATATTGGATTGAACTTCAAATCCCCTACTTGGAATCAATTTAATGAGGAGTATGATGCGGACATAATTGCCAATTTCTTCCCTCCTTATCAGGACCCGGAATTTGGCTCTATTTCAGAATCTGATGCACAAACAGATATTTTCGTAAGCAGCTATAATTTGAGAACCCCTATGCGTATGGGTGGTGGATTAACCTACTTCTTTGGGAAAAATGGATTTATTACCGCAGATGTAAATTACTTAGATTACAGTTCAGCCAATCTTAGGTCCAATGTATTCAATACTGAACAGGACAATACTGAAATCAGTAATCTTTATGGCCAAACGATCAATTACAGTTTAGGTGGAGAATTTAGATTCGACAAGTTTAGACTAAGGGCTGGTTACGCCTACTTTGGTGATCCATATGCGGCAACAGGGAACATTAGCCAAAGAACAACCCAGTTTTCTGGTGGTTTAGGCGTGAAACTTTCAAGCTTTAGCATAGACTTAGGTATTGTTAACAGTAGTTTCATGAAATCGTATTTCACCTATCCTGATACAGCCATCATAGACAACAATCGAACTACTGGATTGCTTACTTTAGGGTTTAGCTTTTAACAAAGGCATCCACTCAGATATCAATAACTCAGGGGAACTGTCTTCTCCCCTGAGTTTTATTTTTGCCATTTCATAAAATGCACTTCTTTGAGAATACATATCTTTAAGCTTTAGAATTATTTGAGGCGTGTTCAAACTGGAAAACAAGGGCCTAATAGCCACTTCAGTATTTGACAATCTCTCCAGAATATTTTTTAGTGGAACATCTAGGTACACAGAAACACCTTTTTTATTTATCAGATCCATATTGTCATTATAGCAAGGTGCACCTCCACCCGTAGCCAAGACGAACTCTTCCTCTTTACTAAGAATCTCATCTAAAACTGTTGACTCTAATTTTCTAAAATAGCCTTCCCCATGGGTAGGGAAAATTTCAGCTATGGCCTTCCCTGCTGACTTCTCAATTAAATCATCTAAATCATAAAAGCGCCAATTTAACTTTAGTGCCAACGCCTTTCCCAAAGTAGATTTCCCACTACCCGGCATGCCTACAAGTACAATTTTCTTTGGATCCATTGTTATTTGGAAAAAATATTATTAGCTATTTCAGGTGTTGGAGTATTACGGTAATGATACTTCTTAAGGATGGTTCCTTCTTCAATAAACACCAAACCTGGATTGGACCTGATTATGGTTTTTACTACGGTAGCATCAGCCATATAATAACCGATACGAAGACCTTTCTTCTCAAGATAATTTTTCATTTCTTCTTCAGAGGAGGCAGCTATCAAAAGTACACTTACCCCAGTACCCTGAAATGAATTAATTAAAGCACTGATTCTATCCAATTCATTTACTGACAACCCTATTTTTTCAATATTACTGGAAAGGATCAATAGCTTTTTACCCTGAAGTATTTCCTCTGTATGGTCTCCTGCATCATTCCATACCGCAAAATCAGAGATTCGAGGGAGCACTTCAGGATTCTTCAAAGTCATCTCTAAAAAAGTATAACTATCATCCGTTGGGTATTGGTCAAAAGCATGATTTTCCCCATCTTTTTCCATAAGGTAGGAATATTGCAATTCCCCAGATGGCTGCATGGCTTGATGAATATTAACCCCTTCTTTAAAAGCCCTGAAATCTATAAATGGAAGATTTCTTATGGCGTAAATAGCCAATACCAAAGAAAGTGCTAAAGTACCCATTGTAACCCACTTACCAAAGGCCGAGCGTTTGTTGGGTAGTTTTTCTTTAAAAACAAGCAAAAACACGATCATAACCAAAAGAACGATGTCTTTGTAAAAGGATTCCCAAGGAGTAAGTTTGATGGCATCTCCAAAACAGCCACAGTCGGTTACTTTGTTGAAATACGCAGAATAAAAGGTAAGGAAGGTAAAGAACAGTATCATTGCCAGCAGAAGATAAACCGCTCGCTTTAATCGCCAACCAACAAGAAGCATGACTCCTAAGGCCACTTCAAAAACCACCAAGAATACGGCGATGGCCAGGGAAATTTCTTTTAGTGGTTCAAATATGGGGGAAATGTCAGTAGCAAAAACATCGAAATATTCCTGCATTTTTATGGAGGTACCTACAGGATCATTCACCTTTATTAAACCTGAAAAGATAAAAAGCCCACCGACCAAAACACGGGAAATAGCAATTAATGTTTTAATGATCATCTTGATTTAATTTTATCATACAAAAAACAGCATAATTGAGCATGTCCTGATAGTTGGCCACCACTCCTTCAGACACAAGGGTGTGACCTTGATTGTCTTCGATCTGCTTTACCCTATACAGTTTCATAAGAATAATGTCTGTAATGGAAGAAATCCGCATACCTCTCCAAGCTTCACCATAATCATGGTTTTTATTGGCCAGCAAATCTTTGGTATCGCTTACCCATTTGTCATAAATGGGCTCCAATTCTTCAAAAGTCAATTCCATTCGGGAATCTCCAGCCAAATCACTTTGCATTAAAGCGATAAGACAATAATTAATAATACCAATAAATTCATCCTTTACAGGGTCATCCACCTTCTGGGATCCCTTTTCCTGAATAGACCTTATCCTTTGGGCCTTGATGAAAATCTGATCTGTCAGTGATGGCAACCTCAGAATCCTCCACGCGGTACCATAATCCTGCGTCTTCTTCTTAAAAAGTTCTTTACAAAGGCCAATAACTTCGTTATATTCGCTTGCGGTTTGCGTTTCCAAAGCAAGGGTGTTTTATGTTAGAAAATTCACATTCAATTTATAAGTTCGAAGATACTTTATTTCCCCCAAAAATAACACTTCAAATCAAAGGAAAGCTTTTTGCTTTGAATGAACCATGGATTATGGGGATAATAAATAGCACCCCTGATTCTTTCTATGACAAGAGTAGAACCTCAGGCAAGGAAGAGGACTTTTTAGAAAAAGCAGCGCAGATGATCGAAGATGGTGCTCACATTTTAGACATTGGAGGGTATAGTTCCAGACCTGGCGCTGCCCCGGTCTCAGAAAAAGAGGAATTAAAAAGAGTAATTCACGTTATTAAGAGTATTAAAGATAGGTTTCCTGACAACTTGGTTTCTATTGACACTTTTAGATCTGAAGTTGCCAAAGAAGCTGTAATGGCAGGTGCTGACATTGTTAATGACATTTCAGGCGGCGAACTTGATCGCCAAATGCTTGATACTGTAGGTGGTTTGGGTGTTCCATATATATGTATGCACATGAAAGGAACTCCTCAATCAATGCAAAATTTTTCTGATTATGTCGATATGGAAAAAGAAATTCAATATTTTTTTTCGGAAAAAGTTAATAAATGTAAAAAAGCTGGCATAAAAGATGTAATACTTGATATAGGATTAGGTTTTTCGAAGACTTTAGAACAGAACTACGAACTTATTAAAAACTTTTCCTATTTTAAATCATTACAATTACCTGTACTAATAGGGGTTTCTCGAAAATCCATGATTTATAAATTATTAAAAATAAGCCCTGAAGAAGCTTTAAACGGGACTACTGCCTTACATATGGCAGCCCTCATTAATGGAGCTAATATATTAAGGGTGCATGATGTTAAAGAAGCAAATGAAACTTTAAAATTATATAAACAAATCTACACTTGAATTTACTCTTTAAAATTGGCTTTCTGGACATTTCTCTAGTCAACCTTATAGACATTACCTTGGTAAGTGTGCTCATTTACCAGGTATATAAGTTGATGCGAGGTAGTGTAGCCATTAAGATATTTTTAGGTTTCCTATCCATCTACTTAATCTACCTTGTGGTAAGTGCAGCACAGATGGAACTCCTAACAATAATTTTGGGCCAGTTTATGGGTGTAGGTGTGTTGGCTGCAATAATTTTGTTTCAGCAGGAAATCAGGAAATTTCTCCTCATTGTGGGTAAGTCTTCCATATTTTCAAATGAAAATTTGTGGCAAGAATTATTGTTTTGGAGAAAAAGGGAAAGTCAGGCATTCAATGTAACCCCAATTATAGAGGCCTCCAAAACCCTTTCGGGAAGCAGCACAGGAGCCTTAATCGTGCTTTCAAGAAATTCCGAGTTAAAATTCTATGCGGAAAGTGGAGACCATATTGACGCAGTGGTTTCCAAGCGTTTATTGGTTTCAATTTTCAATAAATACAGCCCATTGCATGATGGAGGTGTAATCATTTTTAATGGTCGTGTTAAAGCAGCAAGATGCATACTACCTGTGACAGAACGTGAGGTACCTGCACAATTTGGCCTTCGCCACAGGGCAGCCATTGGCATGTCTGAAGCAACAGATTCATTGATTCTTATCGTTTCAGAAGAAACTGGTCAGGTCTCTTTGGCCAAAAATGGTAAAATACTTCACAACCTCTCTTTTCAGGAGGTTCGAGAATTGATAAACAATTACCTGACCGGAGAAGAAATTGATGATAAATTCGAGCCCCTCAATCAATCTGAAAGAAGGGCTGAATTAAAACGAATTTCTGAACTTTAATCTCAGTCAATTACCCCAAGATTTTTGCCTACTCCCTTAAATGCCTCGATAGCTCTATCCAGGTCTGCTTTCTCATGAGCAGCAGATAGTTGTACCCTGATTCTCGCTTGTCCTTTTGGTACTACCGGATAGTAAAAACCAATGACATAAATACCTTTTTCTAGCAATTGATCTGCCATTTTTTGCGCCAGTGGAGCATCATAAAGCATGATTGGCACGATTGGGTGTGTGCCTTCCTTGATTGCAAAACCAGCTTTCTGAATTCCCGACCTAAAATACAAGGTGTTCTCCTCCAGTTTATCCCTAAGTGCGGTAGTTTCTGATAACAAATCAAAAATAGCAATGGAAGCTCCCGTAATGGATGGAGCCAGTGTGTTGGAAAACAAATAAGGCCTGGACTTCTGACGTAGCATTTCGATGATTTCTTTCCGACCAGAGGTAAAGCCTCCCGAAGCGCCCCCTAAAGCTTTGCCCAAGGTCCCGGTAATAATATCTACCTCTCCCATTACGCCTTTCAGTTCATGCACACCTCTACCTGATTTACCAATAAATCCTGTAGAATGACATTCATCGCTCATCACCAAAGCATTGTATTTTGTTGCAAGAGCCACAATTTTATCCATTTGAGCAATTGTCCCATCCATAGAAAAGGCACCATCGGTGACAATCAACTTTTGCTTGGCACCTTTTGAATCAGCCGCTTTAAGTTGCTCTTCCAAATCTTGCATGTCATTGTGCTTGTACCTGAAACGCATGGCTTTACATAACCTTACTCCATCTATGATAGAAGCATGGTTCAAAGCATCGGAGATGATTGCGTCTTCTGGACCAAGAATTGGCTCAAACACACCTCCATTGGCATCAAAAGCCGCTGCATAAAGGATGGTATCTTCAGTGCCTAAAAATTTTGTTATCTTGTCTTCCAGCGTTTTGTGAATATCCTGTGTTCCACAAATAAACCTGACAGAAGACATCCCATACCCATGGCTATCAATGGCTTCTTTAGCTGCTTTTATTACTTGCGGATGACTAGAAAGTCCAAGGTAATTATTTGCACAAAAATTCAAAACCTCACTTCCACCCTTTAGGGTGATTTTTGCCCCCTGAGGGGAGGTTATTATCCGCTCATTTTTGTAGAGCCCATCTGTTTTCAGATCAGCTAACTCTTTCTCAAGTTTTTCTTTTAATGTGCCAAACATAAGCCTGTAGATTAATTAAATAATGGAAACAAACCACCATTTTGAATAAACACTAAACTTACGATTTTTAAAGATTAATGACACATAATTGTAATAAAATTCTGAAATTGGCAATTGAATTAGACATAATCAAAATAAAGCCAATGGATAAAATACTCGTAACCGGATCTGCTGGACAGTTAGGGACAGAACTAACACAAATGTTATGTGAGGTATATGGACCTGATGCAATTATTGCTTCTGACCTTAATCAAGAAGCTGCGGCAAAATTCCCTTATTGCCAATTTGCAAAACTAGACGTAATGGATCAGGTGAGTTTTAAAGACATCATCATCAAAGAAAATGTCACCCAGGTTTATCACCTTGCTGCAATCTTATCAGCCACAGCCGAACGAAATCCACTTTTAGCATGGAAGCTGAACATGGACAGTTTATTGATCTTACTTGAGTTAGGAAAAGAACTAAAATTAGACAAAATATTTTGGCCCTCATCCATCGCTGTATTTGGCAAAGAAAGCCCTAAACTACTTACCTCCCAAAATGCCGTGCAAAGCCCAAATACCGTCTATGGCATTTCTAAGATGGCTGGTGAAAGCTGGTGTGATTATTATTTCCAACACCACAATGTAGACGTAAGAAGTATTAGATTCCCTGGGCTAATTGGGTACAAATCAAAACCAGGAGGAGGCACCACTGACTATGCGGTAGATATTTTTTATAAGGCAATGAAAGGGCTACCTTTTGAATCTTTTCTAGAAAAAGACACCCGCCTACCTATGATGTACATGCCAGATGCCATTAATGCTACCTTAAAGCTAATGCAAGCACCAAAGGAAAACATCAAAGTAAGGTCCAGTTACAACCTGGCAGCCATGGACTTTACCCCTGAAGAAATATTTTTGGAATTGAAAAAATATTATCCAAATTTTAAAATAAATTACGCTCCCGATTACAGACAGGAAATTGCAGCAAACTGGCCTCAATCAATCGATGATCAAAGAGCACAGCAAGACTGGAATTGGCTTCCGGAATATGACCTGGCCCAAATGACCGAAGACATCCTAAAAAACCTACCCGAATGGCTAGACAAAAATTAGACGCTATGAAAAGACTAACCATAATGCTACTTGCACTATTAGTATTTGCTTGTGATAGCCCTTCTGAAGAAAAGAAATACGATGAGGGATCAGAATCTTCCCCTTCCCTTGAGAAAGAAATTGTTCTTGACAATACAGAATCTACCTGGATAAATTATGCCGGTGTTCTCCCTTGTGCAGATTGCTCAGGGATTAAAACAGAATTGAAGCTTGAGAATAGCCCGGAAAAACTGGAACGCACCTACGAACTGACAGAAACTTACCTTGAAACCAAAGACGGTGACCGTAAGTACACCACTTCTGGAATTTATGAGGTGATTTATGGCCTTAAAGACAATCCTGGTGCAATGGCCATCCGGCTTTTGGATGACAGCTCATCTCCGATAAAAAGCTTTATGCAAGACAAAACTGGAAAATTAACCCTTTTGGATCAGGAAGAAGAAATCATCTCCTCCAAACTTAATTATTCTCTGGAATTGGTTAGTCCATAAATTAAAACCTCTACTACCTTGATTTGGCTTTAGCTTATTGCTTTAAATTCTACGATCATTTAAGATAAAAATTACCTGCAAACCATGAGGTCAAGCCGTTAACCCAACAATTTAGTAAGGTGCTGGCTACGAGAGAAAAATCATTAGGAAATATGAAGAAGCCCTTTAAAATGAATAATATATTTAATCAGTTTATCCTATCCTTCACAGTAATATTACTATTGGCTTCTTGTGGAGAATCACCGCCCTCAAAGCTTACCATTCCTTATTCTGAAAAAGATATACAGGTTGATGGTGTAATTGATTCCGAAGAGTGGAGTCAAGCTGCCATAATTGAGAAATTGATCGCTCCTTGGGAAAATGATGCTACTGATAAAACACTGTTAAAGGCTTTTGTTTCCAGCAATTATTTCAATTTCAGCTTCCAAGTTTGGGACCAAACCCTAGTAACGATACCTTTCGAGAGAGAACTGTCTGTGGCAGCTGGTGATCGGGTTGAATTGTTTTTTTCAGGTGACAGCACCTTAGCAAAGTATTACTGTATCGAAATGGATCCCAATGGAAATGTTCTTGATTATTCAGCCGAACATTACCGTGAATTTAATGAATCTTGGGACTTTAAAAATATAAACGTGGCAACAGAAATCACCGACAAGGGCTACAGTGTGGAAGGTAGGATTCCTTTAGCTGAACTAAATGAATTGGGGATTTCTACCCCCTTTTATCTAGGTGTTTTCAGAGCAGATTTTAAAAAGCCACAGAGCAAAGATATTAGCTGGTATTCCTGGATAAAACCCCAAAACCCAACACCTGACTTTCATATTCCATCTGCATTTGCACAGACTAAATTTGAAGCGCCAATCAAGTAACGGCATTTAGAAAAAATAGAGAATACAGTTTGAGAAATGAAATAAAATTCAGTCTTTCAAACCATTGCAACGGTCAGCAATTTAAATTATATTGACCATTTAAAGTGAAGTAACTAATATTTGCTCAAGCCCAAAATAGGCGATAGTCTTTCTATTTCCCAAAGGAAGCCCTATCAGTACCTGCATCCTTACTAATTCAAATAAAGATGAATTATCACGGTCAATCCACCTCAAAAATCTATCAGGAGCTTAACACAAGTAAACAAGGTTTGGATAGTACAGAAGCCGAAAAGAGGAAAACGCAATATGGACCAAATGAGCTTGTTCAAAAAAAGAAGATTTCTATCTTTCGTTTATTCCTTCATCAGTTTAAGGATGTAATGATTCTTATTTTACTGGTAGCGGCAGTAATTTCTTTCATCGTAGGGGATAGCAAAGACACCATTGTCATTTTAATCATTGTTTTTCTGAATGCAATTATTGGTTTTGTACAGGAATACCGAGCAGAAAAAGCAATGGAAGCCTTAAAGAAAATGTCCTCCCTCAATGCAACATTGCGCAGAGCTGGCACCATTGTCCAGGTTCCTGCAACTGAAGTGGTCCCTGGGGATATAGTAATAATTGAAGCTGGTATGTTGGTGCCCGCAGACCTTCGACTAATACAAACCCATGTTTTAAAAATTGAAGAAGCATCACTCACAGGGGAATCGCATGCAGTAACAAAATCCTCTGATAAGATAACTTCTGAAAATGTACCTTTAGGCGACCGCTTAAATATGGCCTACAAATCCACTACCATCACCAATGGCAGAGGGGAAGGAATTGTAGTGGCCACAGGGATGAATACGGAAATCGGTCGCATAGCACAACTATTACAAGAGGACAAAGTGAAAACACCCTTGCAGAAAAGGTTGGCAGATTTTGCCAAGAAATTGTCCTTTGCTGTAATCGGGATTTGTATTGCTTTATTTATTGCTGGATGGCTCCGTGGTGAACAGCCTATACAAATGCTATTGACAGCCATTTCCGTAGCTGTAGCAGCTATTCCAGAAGCCTTACCTGCTGTTATAACCATTGCGCTGGCCCTCGGTGCAAAACGCATGGTTCGTCAAAATGCCCTCATTAGGAAATTGCCTGCAGCTGAAACATTAGGAGCCGTTAGCTATATTTGTACTGATAAAACAGGTACCATCACCCAAAATAAAATGACTGTAAACGATTGTTGGGTTTCACCGGAAGCCAAAGCAATCGATGATTATTCACCAGAACAGTTGATGCTGCTGGGGATGGAACTTAATCATGATGTTACTACAGATGAAAACAATGAACTAGTAGGTGACCCCACCGAAACAGCCCTGGTAGATTATACCCGGAAAAATAAAAACTATAACCCACAATGGCGCATTGATTTTAAACGCGCTTATGAGTTCCCCTTTGATTCCGATCGGAAAAGAATGACCACAGTCTATCCTTTTAACGGGAAATGGCTGGTCGTTACAAAAGGTGCAGTAGAAAGGCTTCTCAGCATTTGCCCAGCTAACAAAACCGAAGTCATTAACGCTAAAACAGAACAATTTGCACAAGAAGGCAAGCGAGTACTGGCCTATGCCATCAAAGAAATATCCGAGCTTCCCCAACAAATCACAGCTGAAAACTTTGAAAAGGAGTTGAGTTTTATAGGACTTGCAGCGATGATTGACCCTCCTCGAGCCGAATCAATACAGGCCATTACCGATTGTCATGCTGCAGGGATCACTGTAATCATGCTTACAGGAGATCATCCCATAACCGCAAAAGCCATAGCTACAGAAACTGGAATTTTACAGGATGCAACAGACATGATCGTCACCGGTACCCAACTTGCAAAGTTTACGGATCAGGAATTTCAAGACAAACTTGATTCCATTAAAGTGTTTGCGCGGGTATCTCCTGAGCAAAAGCTAAACATTGTCAAAGCCCTTCAAAATAAGAATCATTTTGTAGCCGTCACTGGAGATGGGGTAAATGATGCCCCTGCTTTGAAACGTGCCGATATAGGCGTTGCAATGGGTATTACCGGTACTGATGTATCGAAAGAAGCAGCCGACATGATCCTACTGGATGACAATTTTGCTACAATTATTCTTGCCGTTCGTGAAGGTCGAAGGATATTTGACAATATTCGCAAATTTGTAAAGTACATCCTGACGGGAAATAGCGGGGAAATTTGGACCATCTTTTTAGCCCCTTTATTGGGACTCCCCATCCCCCTTATTCCCATACAAATTTTGTGGGTTAATTTAATTTCCGATGGCTTGCCTGCCCTGGCATTTGCTGCCGAACCTGCAGAAGAAAACATACTGAACCGACCACCACGGAAAAACAATGAAAGCATTTTTGCAGGCGGAATTGCCACCCACATATTATGGGTGGGACTACTTATGGGCCTTGTATGTCTAGGTACACAGGCTTGGGCCATTCATAATGAAAACTCTAAATGGGCCACAATGGTATTTACAGTACTTAGCCTTTCACAGATGGGGCATGCTTTGGCCATTCGCAGTGATATTAAATCCCTTTTCGCAATGGGTATTTTCGGCAACAAACAATTGATCTTCGCTGTATTGGTAACCCTGGGATTGCAGTTGGCCGTGATTTACATGCCTTTTTTACAAAGTGTGTTCAGAACACAGAACCTCACTCTATCAGAATTAGCCCTATGCCTTGGCTTGTCTAGCATAATATTCTGGTCGGTAGAAACAGAAAAATGGATCAAAAGATTAAAAAAACAATCCCCTTAAATAAACCCCTAAAGAGTATCCGCTTAGGTTAAAAGAAAACTAATTGATAAATTGGACTTAAAGAAAGGCATTCTCTCTACCAATAAAGGAGAGCAACAAGCAAATAATATTGAATGGACAATAACGAATTACTAAAGAAATTCTACACCTCCTTTTCTAAAGGGGATAGCAAAGGAATGGTAGAATGCTACCACGAAAACATCGTTTTCCAAGACCCTGTCTTTGGCACTTTAAAAGGAAAGCGAGCCTGCCAAATGTGGGAGATGTTACTTTCCAATAAAAAGACCGACACGAAAATTAGTTTTGACATCAGACGTGTTTCTGATGAAAGAGGAAAGGTGAACTGGGTGGCTGAGTATGTTTATGGAGAGAAAAAAAGAAAAGTGACCAATAAGGTTAGTGGAGAGTTTAGATTTAAAGACGATAAAATTATCGAACATATCGATTCATTTAATTTATGGAAATGGACAAGGCAAGCGATGGGAGCCGTAGGATACCTGCTTGGTTGGACACCATTTATGAAAAGCAAAATTCAGAAAACCACCAATAAAAAATTAAATCAATTTATTGCTAAGCAAACTTGATTGCCGGAGGAACATCCTATGACCTCACTTACCTAAGGAGTCTTCCATCAGTCTGAGACAATAAAATGCCAGAATTCCTACAATGATAAAATTAAGACCCGCCACGATCAAAGACCTCGAATTGCTTAAATATTGGGACAAGCAACAGCATGTAATTGAATGTGATCCTGATGAGGACTGGGATTGGGAAAAAGAATTGGCACGAAAACCTGCTTGGCGCGAGCAATTGGTGGCAGAATTGAATGACGATCCAATAGGCTTTGTACAGATCATTGACCCCTACGAGGAAGAGACCCATTATTGGGGTGATATAGCTCCCAACAAAAGAGCCATAGATATTTGGATTGGGGAAGAAAGAAACTTGAATAAAGGCTATGGCACGGCCATAATGAAACTAGCGATAGAACTATGTTTCAGCCAAACAGAGGTAGATGGCATTTTAATCGACCCCTTAAAATCGAATACCAAAGCCCATAAATTTTATGAAAAAATTGGGTTTGAGTTTGTCGAAGAGAGGTTTTTTAATGACACTGCTTGTTATGTTTACGAATTGAAGCCAAGATAAGCCATGCTTCCTTTAATCTATGATAAAATTTATCCAATGAAAACTGCACTTTTTTTCTTCTCCCTACTCCTACTTTCAAGCTGTAAACAAGAAAATCAAACTGAGACGAAGGAAACACCCCCCAATATCATTCTAATTATGGTAGATGACCTAGGTAAAGAATGGGTTAGCCATTACGGGGCAGAAGATATATCGACACCAAATATTGATGCCTTGGCCAAAAGTGGAGTCACTTTCAACAATGTATATTCAATGCCACAATGTACGCCTACAAGGGTCACCTTATTAACAGGCCAATACCCCTTCAAACATGGATGGGTAAACCATTGGGATGTCCCACGCTGGGGTGGTGGTGCACACTTCGATGAAACAATGAATCCCTCCATAGGTATAGCCATGAAAGAAGCTGGATACACCACTTGTATCGCAGGTAAATGGCAAATTGATGATTTTCGCGTTGAACCGGATGCATTGCTAAGGAATGGTTTTGATGAATTTTGTATGTGGACAGGTTATGAATCAGGAATAAAGGCAAGTGCTAACCGATACCAGGATCCCTATATCTTTACAAAAGAGGGAAGCAAAACCCACAAAGGAGCATTTGGCCCTGATGTATTTAAAGATTTTATAATTGACTTTATTGACCATAATAAAAAGAGCCCCATGTTTATTTACTTCCCCATGGTTCTCACCCATACACCTTTTGTAAATACTCCGACGGACTCAGCCACCGACAATTTGGGAAAGCATAAAGCCATGGTAAAATACACTGATCGAATAACTGGTGAAATAATTCAGGCACTTGAAAATGCTGGAATCAGGGACAATACAATCGTTTTGTGGACCACTGACAATGGGACAACTGGAGCCATCACTGGGAAAAGAAATGGGTTAAAGGTACAAGGTGGAAAGGCAAAAACAATTGAACCAGGAATTAGCGCGCCCTTTATTGCCAGTTGGCCTGGAAAGATCAAAGGGAATAGAATTTCTAATGCATTAATTGATTTCACAGATTTTTACCCGACTTTTCTTGATTTAGCAGGCCAAGCAGTTCAAAGGGAGCACACCATTAATGAAAAGACCTATGAGATCGATGGTTACTCATTTAAGGATGTTTTACTTAAAAACGTAGATGAATCCAAGCGAGAATGGATACTTGGTATGGGTGGTGGAAACAACGCTGCGCTCACTCAAAACGGAGTTGAAAATCAATACCTATTCAGAGATCGGGTCTTGAGAAACAAAAAGTACAAACTGTATATCAATTCAAATAGAGAGCCCGAAGCTTTTTTCGATTTATTACAGGATGCTGAGGAAAGCAATAACCTGATCGACAGCCTTAACTCAGAAGAGCGAAAAAGTAACTTCAAGCAGCTTTATGAAGTAATAGCTACTTTTCCTGAAAAGGACCATGACCCCAAGTACCTGCCAAACCCCTCTCAAGCATGGGATGTAGAGGTTACCGAAGAAAGTCAGCTTTGGAAAAAGTAGAAATCGCCTATTTCAGTATTCTCTTAAATTACAACAATCAAAGTCTTAAAACTTCCTTAAAGCCGTCGCTATTTTTCTTCCTTCCCAACCCAATTAATCGCGTTGCTTAAGATTTGCTGAAATGCTGGAGCAGTAAATGACTTGGCATCATGCCCTAAGAGGGTCTGAAAAACCCGACCTTTCCCATAATGGTATACCCATCCCAATGGTTCTTCCTTCCCTGTGACTTTAGACTTGGCGGTAAACAAAGGGACAATGGTTTGATCACCCTTTTGATTGAAATACAATTCATCAAATGTGGAAAAATCATCTATCCCTGAAGTAATAGCATGTTCACTATTGGAGATTTTGACCATGAATTCACCATAAGAATCATGGCCACTGTCTGCATTGTGATCCCAAACCCTACTAACGATCTTCCTGTACTCTGCCCAATCCGATTCACTCGCTTTTGGTAAAGAGAAGTGGAAAGCTCCATTCGCAAAATGCAACACCATTAATCCACCTCCTTGATTCAAATAATTAACAAATGAATTTTTAGACGCTTCTGACAATCCTCTGGGATCTTCCCAATTCGCATAGTTTAGGATTAGAGCATCATAATCATCAAGATCATATTGGGAAAGGTCATCAATGTTTGTGGAAATATCCACATAGAAATCACTATTACCTTCGATGGCAGATTTAATAAGTGGAGAAGTTTTCTCCCATGGGTGTGCGGGATGATGATTTCCTGTCAACAGCAAGGCTTTTCGGGACTTTTCATACAAAAATTGGGTCACTTCAGCATCCTCATAAAACTTTGCTTCAACTCCTCCCCTAGGGATCTTTGCTCCTGCTGCCCAGACAATCCCATTTAGGATCATTTTCCTAAAGTTGTCATTCTCCCAATTGGAATAAAAATGTCCCATGGTAGTGCTAAAACCTCTACCCCCATCCTGCCTTTCTACAGCCCAAGCTACAGCATTGCCATTGTCCTCCACGCCTTCCAATTCCGGAACTTCCGCTATAAGCTTTAAACGATTGTCATGAGCCTGAAAACGAATATTGTAATAAAATTCATCTTTCAGCTTGAAAGGTTCGATGCCAGATAAAATGGGGTGTTTGGCATTAGGGAACACAAGCTTACTCTCCATGGTCTTTATTGCTGAATACCAATTCCTTTCCCCTTGTTCATCCTGCCAGTCAAAATAGCCACCTCCCCATTCCAAAACCTTCTTACCATTTTCATCTGATGCGAAAGTTGAAAAATGAATTAGGGACAATCCGCAGCCCCTTTCCATTTGTTTTTGCATTATTTTCATTCGCTCTTCGGCCATAAATGGAACTTCAGAACCCAAATGTCCATCTCGACCATCGGAAACAAAAAGTACAAGATCAGCTTCATCCAAGCTTTGAATATTTTCAGGCCAACCATTAAAATGAATCTCCGTAGTTATGCCCTCCACATTGGAATTGTCCAACATGGTTTTAATCAGCCTTATAGATTTAATGTATTCATGAACTTTGGGTCCATGGCTTTTTGGACCTGCTATCAGTACTATTTTTTTTGATTTAGCCAATGGCGCTAATTCCGAAGCCTCTAAAAGTTGCAGTGCAGAGAAAAAACAAATAAAAAACAGCAGTTGAAAAGAGAATAATTTATGCATTGAATGGGCTAATTGTTCTAAACTTGATTAAGAATATATTATATGCTTAATATATAAATATTTAACCCAGTTTCAAAAGCTTAAAACACCAACCACATGGCAAGCTGTTTATCCATTTTTCATTGGACACAAAAAAACAGCCAACCCGAAAACGGGTTGGCTGTCCAACTAATAAACCCAATTAACCAAACTCTATAAAACTTAACACAATAACCATTCCATTACTTAATGCTGAAAGAAGTTATCGCGCTACTATTACTCGATATAATCGCTTCCCTGTACAATTAGGCAATGGCATTGCCTAATTAGGGATTAACTTACTTCTACATTATCTATGTTTTTGAAATAAATCTGATTCTCTGCATCAAGGTCTACCAACACTGCGCCATCATTCTTAACATATCCACTCAAGATTTGTTTAGATAATTCGTTAAGCACCAACCTTTGCATTGTTCTTTTTAATGGTCTGGCACCATATTGAGGATCAAAACCTACCTCTCCCAAATAATCCAACACTTCCTGAGTTGCGTCAATCTCTATACCGGCTTCAGACAAACGATCTTGAATCTCTCTCCATTGTATGTCCACAATTTTTCGAAGAATCTCCTTATTTAGTGGCTCAAACATGATGGTCTCATCTATACGATTTAAGAATTCAGGTCGCATGGATTTTTTCAACATATTGAAAACCTCCTCCTTAGTAGTTTCCATCACTTCTTCCTTGTTGAATTCATTGATGGTCTCAAATCGCTCCTGAATCAAATGAGAGCCTATATTGGTGGTCATAATGATGATGGTATTTTTAAAGTTAGCTACTCGACCTTTGTTGTCAGTAAGCCTACCATCGTCCAATACCTGCAAGAGAATATTGAACACATCAGGATGTGCTTTTTCAATTTCATCAAGCAGCACTACTGAATAAGGTCTTCTTCTGACAGCTTCTGTAAGTTGACCTCCTTCATCATAACCTACATATCCTGGAGGTGCTCCTACCAGCCTGCTGACCGCATGCCTTTCCTGGTATTCAGACATATCAATCCTAACCATGGCATTTTCATCACTAAACAAGTACTCTGCCAAGGCTTTGGCCAACTCTGTTTTACCCACCCCTGTTGTTCCTAGGAATATGAATGAACCTATCGGTCTTTTGGGATCCTGCAATCCAGCTCGGCTTCTTCTCACCGCATCCGACAGCGCCACAATGGCCTCTGTCTGTCCAGCTACACGTTTTCCAAGTTCTTCTTCTAAGTGAAGCAGTTTTTCTCTTTCACTTTGGATCATTTTAGACAATGGAATTCCTGTCCATTTACTCACTACGGCTGCAATGTCTTCCGCATCCACTTCTTCTTTTAATAAAGGAGAGCCCTCTTGCATTTCTTTCAATTGCTGCTTAAAGGATTCCAGTTTTTTCTCACTTTCCACAATCTTACCGTAGCGAATTTCAGCTACCTTACCAAAGTCACCACCTCTTTCTGCCTGTTCTGCTTCAATCTTGAACTTGTCAATGTTTTCTTTTTCGCGTTGGATGCCTTGGATAACCGCCTTCTCACTTTCCCATTTGCCTTTTATTTCCTGTCTTTTCTCAGTTAAATCTGCCAATTCCTTGCTAAGGACTGTTTCTTTATCCTTGTTCTTCTCTCTACGAATGGCTTCCCGCTCAATTTCCAATTGCATGATACGCCTGTTCATTTCATCCAGCTCCTGAGGCAGAGAATCAATCTCCATCCTCAACTTCGCCCCTGCCTCATCCATCAAATCTATGGCTTTGTCAGGCAGGTATCGATCTGTAATGTACCGTTGAGAAAGCTCAACAGCAGCAATCACTGCATCATCTTTAATCCTTACACCATGGTGCAATTCATACTTGTCCTTGATCCCTCTTAAAATAGAAATGGCATCAGCTACATCCGGCTCATCCACTACTACTTGCTGAAACCTTCGTTCAAGCGCTTTGTCTTTTTCAATGTACTTCTGATACTCTTTTAGGGTAGTGGCTCCAATTGCATGTAACTCACCCCTAGCCAAGGCAGGCTTCAACAAATTGGCAGCATCCATTGCTCCCTCTCCACCTCCACCGGCGCCTATCAAAGTATGGATCTCATCTATGAAAAGAATAATTTCTCCGTCTGAATCTGTAACTTCCTTGATAACAGATTTAAGCCTTTCCTCAAATTCACCTTTGTATTTGGCTCCTGCCACCAACAAACCCATATCTAAAGAGATAAGAATTTTGCTTTTAAGGTTTTCAGGTACATCTCCACTAACTATACGCTGGGCCAGCCCTTCCACAATGGCCGTTTTACCAACTCCTGGTTCTCCTAAGAGAATCGGATTGTTTTTTGTCCTTCTGGCCAAAATCTGTAAAACCCTTCTGATCTCCTCATCCCTACCGATTACAGGGTCAATTTTCCCTTTTTTGGCCAGTTCATTTAGGTTTTTAGAGTATTTTTCTAATGACCTGTACTTTGATTCTGCATTTTGATCAGTCACCTTATTTCCTTTTCTAAGTTCCTTAATAACTTCTATTAACCTCTTTTCATTTAGCCCCTGATCCTTCAATAGCTGAGCTACTTTCTCCGATCCGGCCAAAACTCCTAATAACAAATGTTCTACAGCCACAAATTCATCACCAAAAGTTTTAAGGTAATTCTTAGCCTTGGTTATAGCCTCATTGGTTGCATTGGATAAATAAGGCTGTTGCCCACTAACTTTTGGGTATTGGGCAATGATTTCATCCAGTTTTTGAAGAACCAAGTCAGAATTAACCTCCAACTTCTTAAATAAAAACTCCCTTACATTGACGTCTTCCTGAATTATACCTTTTAATAAATGAGCTGGCTCTATAAGCTGTTGTTGCTCAGAGGTGCAAAGCTCCAAAGCCTTTTGAATCACCTCTTGTGATTTTATAGTAAATTGCTTGAAATCCATATCGCTCTTTTGATTATTTTTTGAATATTTTGTATTGCTTATTATCCATTTATCAAATATGAAACCAAACGATTTTTTAAGCCAAACACTGTAATTATGTCCGATTTCGGTCATAAAAAAAGAGAAAAACGGCCTTTTTGACAGAGATTGTATATATTTATTAGTGAAGATTTGTTCCTCTTTAAAATCTCTAGCTATAATTTCATTGTATTATTTACCTTTACATTTTAAAGGCCTGACCAATTAATCGTATGAAAAAAATATTGATACTTCTTTACATAGGATTGGTAGCGAGCTCTTGTCAGAAAAAGGAAGAGCAAAAACCAAACTTCGTATTTATTCTTGTTGATGATCTTGGATGGGCAGATGTTAAAGCCAATTACCCTGATAGTTTTTATGAAACGCCCAACCTAGACCGAATGGCTTCGGAAGGGATTCGATTTACACAGGCTTACGCAGCCCACCCTGTCTGCAGCCCCACCCGAGCGGCGTTGATGACCGGAAAGCATCCCAACAGGCTAGGTATCACAGATTGGATCCCTGGCTTTGATAAGTTTGAGGACCAACGCCCAATTGTCACCCCTCCCATTCGCGATGAACTTGCTCTGGAAGAAACGACTCTAGCTGAAAAGTTAAAAGAAAATGGATATCAGACCTATTTCATTGGCAAGTGGCATTTAGGCGAAGAAGAAAAATACTGGCCGGAATATCAGGGATTTGATAAAAACATCGGTGGGTGGCGCGTAGGAGCTCCTCAGCTAAAAAAGGGCCTGAGCAATGGCTATTACGCCCCTTATGGGAATCCAAAACTTCCTGATGGTCCTGAAGGCGAATACCTAACGGACAGGTTGACAAATGAAAGTTTGCAATTGATTCAGGAAAATTCTGACAAGCCGTTTTTGCTGTATCTTTCATTTTACAGTGTGCACACGCCCATACAAGCGGCCCCAAAAAAGCATAAGTACTTTATTAATAAAAAAGCAAAAATAACCTTAGAGGAAGGCCAACCTAGCTACAGACAAGAAGGTGATGGGCAAACCAAACTGATTCAAGACAATGCAGCCTACGCCTCTATGGTGGCTGCAATGGACGAAAATGTGGGCAGAATACTAAAGGAGCTAAAAGAAAAGGGACTTGATGAAAACACCTGGGTAATCCTTACGAGTGACAATGGAGGCCTGTCCACCTTGTACGGAGAAGGTGCGCCTACGGCCAATGGACCATTAAGGGCAGGAAAAGGATGGTGTTATGAGGGAGGAATACGGGTGCCTCTAATCATCAAAGGACCTGGAATCAAAATGCCAGGTAAAGTAACAGATTTACCTGTCACAAGCATGGATTTTTTCCCTACCTTACTCAGTATTGCTGGATCCAATTTTGAATCCAATGACGGGATAGACCTTTCTTCATTCCTTACAGGAGGTAAGGCCCCTGAGAGAGACCTCCTCTTTTGGCATTACCCACAATACCATGGAAGCGCATGGAAGCCAGGCTCAGCTATAAGAGAAGGGAAGTGGAAATTAATTCATGACTACGAAAGCGGTGAGAACCAACTCTTCGATCTTGAAAATGACCCAGGGGAAAATCAAGACCTATCGCATAGTCAGCCAGAAATGGTGGTAGCTTTGGAGGGTAAACTAATGAAAGAATTAGAAAAAACAGGTGGTAAACTTCCTTCTAGAAAATAGCTCGAAATTTAGAACCTTAAAAATAACAATTGGAATTTTGAACCTTTAATGGCTAAGAGGCTGTTAAACCCGAAATATGCAATAGACATTCTATTACGTGCTGAAATCGCTATAAAATCAGCCACTTCGTTGCTGTTTTCAATTTCACCATAGCGGTGCTATGCTAAAATCTCCAAACAGCCTGATTTTCTTGCGATTGCAACACCCATCACGAATCCTATTACATAATCCGGGTTAAATTCGCGTTCGAATCAAATCAAAAATCATGCAGACAGAAAAAAAACAAGACATTAGAAAATTAGAGCTCGCAGAACTAGAAGCTTATTTTCTCTCTGTAGGTGAAAAAAAGTTTCGAGCCAAACAGGTCTACGAGTGGCTTTGGAACAAATCATTGAAAAACTTTGATGACATGAGCAATATCTCTAAATCTACCAGAGAGATATTGAAATCCAATTTCACCATCAACCACATTCTAGTAGATCAATTTCAAAGGAGCAGTGATGGCACCATAAAAAATGCCGTCAAGTTATACGATGACAATATTGTAGAGTCTGTGCTTATCCCTACCTCAAAAAGAATTACAGCTTGTGTTTCATCTCAGGTTGGCTGTAGCCTAGATTGTAACTTTTGTGCTACTGCGAGGTTAAAAAGAATGCGTAACTTAAATCCTGATGAAATATATGATCAGGTCGTTGCTATTCAAGAAGAGGCCAGCTTGTATTTCGATAGGCCCCTGACCAATATTGTATTTATGGGAATGGGCGAACCTTTACTTAACTACCAAAATGTGTTGTCTGCCATTGATAAGATTTGTTCCCCAGAAGGGTTAGGAATTTCCCCAAAACGTATCACATTATCTACAGTTGGTATAGCCAAGATGATACGTAAACTGGCTGATGATGAGGTTAAATTCAATTTGGCCCTATCTTTGCATTCAGCAATCGACGAAACACGAACAAGACTAATGCCAATCAATCAAGTCAATACCGTTGAGGATCTTGCTTTGGCTCTGAAATATTGGTACAGTAAAACAAAAAGAAAAGTCACCTATGAATATGTCATTTGGGACGGGATCAATGATGACGAAAAACATGCACGTGCCTTGGCAAAGTTCTGCAAGCATGTGCCATCGAAAGTCAATATTATCCAGTACAACCCAATTGATGAAGGAGAATTTCGCCAAGCATCACCAGATAAGATTGAGCTTTACCTTTCTGTGTTGGAATCAGCAGGTATAGTTGCTAAAGTAAGAAAATCTCGGGGACAGGATATTGATGCTGCTTGTGGTCAATTGGCGAATAAAAACGAATTATAACGGCTTTGCGTTATTTAGGGTTGGAGGGTGTTCTAAATAATTTAAATACAAAGTAAAGTATTGTTATGAATCCAAACCAAATCATCGATAAAGTTCTTCCAATATTAGCTGAAAAATCTTACCATAACTTGGAGCTAGAATCGATTCTGGAAAGCGCTAACTTATCTCAGGAAGATTTCTTTACAGCATTTAATAACCTGAACGATCTGCTTACAAAGGCTTTTTATCGATTGTGTGATGAGGCTGATGGTTTTTCAAAATCAATTGACAAATTCTCCTGCTCTCTTGACAAGTTATACCACTTATTAGATAATATCTACCATCTACATATTCAGTATCAATTCTATTTCTTTAATCTACTGGAAATAATGAAAAACCAGGAGCTTATCAAAGATCGATACTTAGATATGATTGCGCTAAGAAAAACGCAATTGATACATCTCTTTAAGTTATTAGCTACAGAGGGTTATTTTGCCGAAGAAAAGTTTCCGGGAAGTTTTGAAAACCTTGCCAACCAAATGTTTATGCTGTCCGATTATTGGCTAATCCATAATCAGATTGTTTTTGGTCCAGATGATATTCGCTTGCCCTACTACAATAAGCTTATATTTTCTGCAGTTCTCCCCTACCTTACCGAAAAAGGATTGGTTGATTATAAGAAAATTCTGGGCTATGAAAAGCTTAATTAATTGTGCTTGGCATTAAGCGTCTTTGTTGCTAAAGTCAAACAACTTGCGTTTTTCTTCTTTGGTAAGATTATCGTAGCCCTTATCAGCAATTTTATCTAAAATCCGATCTATTTCTTCTTGTGTGCTTCTACTTGTAGAACTACTAGTGGAGGAACTCATAGTGGTTTTTTTCCTCGAAGCCTCCCCATCCCGTCTGTAAGTCACTTTTACTTTAGGCTTTTGTGAGAACAACTTTTCAAAAAACACCCCTACTGCTTGTACAGGCTTACCTAAATCTATCCCTTTATTCAGTTGAAGAATATAAACAAAGCCCATTGCTGCTCCTCCCAAATGAGCCAATTCCCCACCGGCATTCGCTCCGTCAGAATTGGCAAAGGCCACAAGCACGTAGAAAATTGCGATGTATTTGATTTTTACCGGCCCTATCAAAAGCAGTTGAAACTGGGTATCAGGTCGTAAAGTGGCCGCGGCTACCACTATGGCGTATACTCCGGCACTTGCTCCAAGCATTAAAGCACCATCAACCCTATCATTGAAATAAGGGGCAATATTATAAAGGATCATATAAAGTAATCCTCCGGCAATTCCGCCAAGGATATACAAATTGACCAACTTTCTACTTCCCAGGTACTCTTGCACTAACAAGCCGAACCAATAAAGAAACAGCAAATTGAATATTATATGCAAGAAGCCTTCATGCAAAAACATATAGCTTATGATCGTCCAGGGCTGCATTAAAAACTGGGGAATAGCTGCTGGCATCATAAAAACAGAGATGATTGAACGATAAGTGGCTTCTGCCCCACCTATTGTCAAGAATACCCTAAGCACCATCAATACCAGAAAGGCCAATAAGTTGATGGCAATTATCTTGTAGAGACCGTTGTTTTTATGGTCAAATGCATGTCTGATATGGTACCAAAACCCTCCGTACATATTCTTTTAATAAAAATTTTGTCTGTCCCTTTTCCAATAAGTCACCAAAACTGCCCCTATCAATAATCCTGATAAGTGGGCAAAATGGGCTACATTGTCTGTGGGATTAGATACAAATATATTATAAACTGTGTATAGTCCATAGAACAAGACAAGGTATTTTGCCCTTATGGGCATTGGTGGGAAAAGCAAAAACAGCTGGGTATTGGGAAAGAGCATTCCAAATGCAATCAGAATACCAAACAAGGCACCGGAAGCACCCACCATTGGTATGTTTGCTTTCAGATCTCTTATTCCAAGCATATTCCTTTTCGCCCTCTCTTGTAACTCAGTATTATCAGCATCGCGACTGTACTCATCTATAAAATCATAGATTCCGGCATTGAAGTAATGACTGTTGTCTGAAACAAAGCGATTGAATTCTTCAGGATCAGGATTTTCCGCGAATGTTTCAATCCTATTGTTTAATTGACCCATATTGTAAGCCACATACCCGGAATACAACACCCCTGAACCTACACCACACACCATCCATAAAATCAGGATTTTTTTAGGCCCTAGAAATTGCTCTAGTAAGGGGCCAAATATAAATAGCCCAAACATATTGCTCAACAAATGCCAAAAGTCTGCATGCATAAACATGTAGGTGACAAATTGAAAAGGCATGAAATTCCTACTGTCTATATAATACAAGGCAAAAAGTCCTTTCAATTGCGGAAGGAAAAAAGAAGCTATTACATGCATACCCACCGTGATCAGTAATAGGTTTTTCACAATGGGTGTAAGGGCTCTAAACATAAGTTCGTGTTTTAATTCAGGAATAAAAAAAGCGATCGATTTTATTTAAATCCAATTTGATAAAGGTTTTGCTTCCTTCAGGGCTGTAATTGGGGTTTTGACAGGCAAATAATTGACCTGCAAGATTCTCCATTTCCTGGCTTTGTAGCTTATCACCTCTTTTAATGGAGGTTTTCTTTGCCAAAGACCGGGCAAGGTTTTCTTTTTTAGTTAATGAAAGTTCATTTTTAAAATGCTTGAACTGCTCCAATAATTCTTCAAACAGCACTTTTTCACTGGCAATATGTATATCAGCAGGCACACCATTGATAAGAATAGCATGTTGGCCAAACTCCGTCAATTGAAAACCAAGGTCATTGAGCTCCTCCTTTAGGTCCATGACCAAAGAGAAATCCGCAGGACTTAGTCTAATGTTTTGAGGAAAAAGACACTGCTGTGATGCTCCTTTCGATTGATCCAATTGACTTGCATACCGCTCATATAAAATTCGCTGGTGCGTTGCCTGTTGGTCAAAGATAAGCAATCCTGAAGAAGTTTGAGTAACAATATATGCCTGTTCCACCTGAAAGGTATTCCCTGTACCAATAGAAGGTTTGTTAATCTCACCAATGGTAGTCTCATCCCTACTATTTACTTTACTGGGAAAAGTTTTAAGCTCTTGCTGCCCTATATTGTCCTTTTCAGGATCAAAATTTATAGCACGCTCCTCATGGTCTTTATGAAACAATTGCTCCCAACCTTTGGCATCCTTATTGGCCATTCCTGGCCCTCTATAGGTCCTGTAATTGTTCTCCAGCCCTACCTCTTTTCTTTTTTCTGTATCCTGACTCCAATTGTCAGTGAAGTTGACATCCAAACTGAAATCTATGGTGGGTACCACATGATGAGCACCTAAAGCCTGCTTTACAGCAGCCCTTACTACACCATATATGGTTCGTTCATCATCGAATTTAATTTCCGTTTTTGTAGGATGCACATTTATATCGATATGTTTGGGATCAATCTCTAGAAAAAGCACATAAAACGGATGATGATCAGGTCCAATTAAGGATTCAAAAGCCGTACTAACAGCATGCCCAAGGTAATTGCTTTTTATGTATCGATTATTGACAAAGAAATACTGGTCTCCTCTTGATTTTTTTGCTTGTTCAGGCTTTCCAATATAACCATGAATATCAATATGAGGGGATTCTTCCTGACAAACGATCAGCTTATCTCTATATTGTTTGCCAAAAATCCCTACAATCCTTTTGCTTAATTTCCCACCGGCTAATTTAAAAAGCTCCATGTCGTTTTGATAAAACGAAAATGACACTTTTGGATAAGCCAAAGCCACTCGCTGAAATTCTTCAACCAGGTGCTTGGTTTCTACCGCATTGGATTTAAGAAAATTTCTTCTTGCTGGGACATTGCAAAAGAGATTCTTTACCGAAACAGAGGTGCCTCTTTGGTATACAATAGGTTCTTGCTTTTTGACTGTAGAGCTCTCTATTTGAATTAGGGTTCCCAATTCATCCTCTTCCCGTTTGGTCTTTAGCTCCACCTGAGATACCGCTGCGATGGAAGCCATGGCTTCCCCCCTGAATCCATGCGTTCTGATATTGAACAAGTCGGCTGACTGTTTAATTTTAGATGTAGCATGTCTTTCAAAGCACATCCTAGCATCAGTAACGGACATTCCTAGTCCATCATCAATTACCTGAATCAGCGATTTACCCCCATCTTTGATCACTACCTGAATCGATTCGGCTTGCGCATCAATGGCGTTTTCCAAAAGCTCCTTCAAAGCTGAGGCCGGTCTTTGTACTACCTCACCAGCCGCTATCTGGTTGGCTATAGCATCCGGCAACAGTTGAATCATATCATTCATCTTTCTTCCGTGGTTTTAGCTTAAACAAGCCAAATAAAAGCGCTCCGGTGGCAGCTAAATAAAGAAAATAATAACCTACTACTGGCCCAAAATAAATGTAAGAACCGAAGCCTCCAGTTAATAATATAACTATAATCATTCGGACCAAGCCGGTTTTCTCCATGATCTTGGTCGGTTGCTTTTTAATTGGGCTACCGCTGGTAAATGCTCCTCGGATGGTAGATCCTTTTCCCGACATCCTTCTCTCAAGTAGCGCTTCCTCTTCAGGAGTAAGCACTCCCTTACTTTCCAGATCCTTTTTGATCATTTCCGTCCTGCTTGCTATCTCTTCCTTTACGGGATCGTAATGTCTAGGGTTGATGTTAAACCTACTTGGCCGATTTACTCTAAATATGGATGGAAAATTCATTTTGCCTGATTTTTAATTGCTTAACAATTTTTAGATTCAAAAAACAAGTCTTTTGGTTTCCCATTGGTGACAATATTCCCCAACAAAACCAACTGAACCCTCAACTGCCTTACTGTGTTTTGAATAAAATTTATTCTATTCATCACTTTTACATAGGTAGAAGTAGGGATTTTATGTAAGTTTGAATCAAATGCCGTGTGATTTACACAAAGTTATTCTTAAATTATTACCAATAAAATTTTAACACCCCCATGTGGCAAAAAGTTTACGCAATGTTTTTCTGTTGCCTTCTTTTGATAGGATTGGTGTCAGGTCACGATGTCTCTGAACCAAGGGATCCCTTGGTTAGCGAAAATTCAATTGCTCAAAGCAATTGGGTAGACAGTGTCTTCAACAGCCTTACCTTCGAAGAAAGACTTGGACAACTTTTTATGGTAGCCGCCTATTCAAACAAAGGACAGGCACATGTCAATAACATCTCAAAATTAATCGAAGAGGAGAACCTCGGAGGTCTAATTTTCTTTCAGGGAGGACCTGTAAGGCAAGCCAATCTAACCAACTATTACCAAGAGATCTCTAAAACCCCGCTCTTCATCGCAATGGATGCAGAATGGGGTATAGGCATGCGCCTTGATAGTGTGCTAAACTTCCCAAAACAAATGACCCTTGGGGCGGCCAAAAATGACGCCCTGGTCTATCAAATGGGGAAAGAAATTGCCAGGCAGTTTAAAGAAATTGGTATGCACATTAATTTTGCTCCAGTAGTAGATGTAAACTCCAACCCAGCCAACCCTGTGATAGGTTACCGCTCCTTTGGCGAAAGGAAAGAATTGGTCAGCAACAAATCTCTTGCATACATGCGCGGAATGCAGGACAATGGCATCTTGGCTAATGCCAAACATTTTCCCGGACACGGTGACACCAATTCAGATTCTCACTATACCACACCCGTCATTAACAACAGCAAGGCCAGAATAGTGGATGTGGACTTGTATCCCTACAGAGAGATGATTGATGAAGGATTGATGAGTATCATGGTTGCCCACCTGCATATTCCAAGCTTAGGAAGCGAAGCCAATCTCCCCACAACCCTGTCTCCAAAGGTAGTCACCCAGCTACTTAAGGAAGAAATGAACTTCAAGGGACTAATTTTTACTGACGCCCTCAACATGAAAGGGGTCAGCAGTCTATACAAACCGGGAGAAGTGGAACTTATGGCTTTACTTGCAGGCAATGACGTTTTATTGTACGCAGAAGATGTACCCAAATCCAAAACACTTATTTTACAGGCTGTAGCAGATGGAAGAATCAGTCAGGAAGAAATCGACCAAAGGGTTAGAAAAATCCTGAATGCCAAATACTGGGCAGGCCTTCACAAGCAACAAAAAGTAGATACCCATAAGTTGGTTGAGCGAATTTCCAACTTTGGAACTAAAGCACTTATTGAACAATTGTACGCCTCCTCCTTAACTGTGGTGAACAATGAAAATGATTTGATACCTGTAAAGCACCTGGATCTTGAAAAAATGGCATCCCTCACTTTAGGAAATAAAGGGGAAACATTCAAAAAATACCTAAGCAAATACGCCGAATTCAAACACTTTACATTAAGGGCCAATAGCAATCAGAACAACTTCCAGGCAATGGAAAAAAACCTGGAAGAATTCAGTACCATCGTAGTGGGAGTAATGGGCATGACCAATAATTCACGAAGGAATTTTGGATTAAATAATGATGAAATAGCTTTTATCAATCGATTGCAAAAAAACCATAAAGTCATCACTGTTGTTTTTGGAAATGCATATTCCGCCAATAGGTTTAAAGACCTCGACAATTTGGTAATGGCTTATGAAAGAAATGAATTCACTGAGCAATTAGCACCTCAAGTTATTTTTGGAGGTAGGGAAGGCACGGGAAAACTCCCCATCAGCCTGCAAGCGTCTTGGGAAGAAGGTCAAGGGGTAAAGACAAAAACCTTACATAGACTGGCTTATTCCACCCCTGAGGCCCAGGGAATGGACAGCAGAGAGTTGATGAAAATTGATAGATTAATGGAGAATGCCATTGCTCGCAAAGCTACACCAGGAGGGTCTATCCTTATTGCAAAAAATGGCTCGGTAGTGTTCGAAAAGACCTATGGTCATTACGACTATACCCACCAACAAGCTGTAACTGACAAAACACTCTACGACCTGGCTTCGCTTACAAAGGTAATGGCTACGACACAAGCGATCATGTTCTTGAACAGCAGAGAAATGATTAACTTGGATGACCAGCTAAAAATACACTTGCCTGAATTGGAAGGCACCAATAAGGGAGACATTACAATACGGAATATCCTGACCCATGAAGCGGGGCTTACACCCTATATCCCCCATTTCAGTAACACCTTAGAGGGAAGTAATTGGAAGCCCGAGTATTACAGTCATCAAAAAAGCGAACAATACCCTCTGGAAATAGCAAATGGGATTTATGGCAATAAGTCCCTTCCAGATAGCGTATGGAAATGGACCGTGGCTTCAAACCTAAGGTATAGCGGTACCAAAAGCACAAAATACAACTACAGGTATTCAGATGTAGGCATGTACCTTTTACATAAGCTAATTGAAAAGTTGGTCAACCAACCTATGGAAGAATTTTTGGAACAGCAATTTTATGCTCCATTAGGCATGTACCAATTTGGCTATCTTCCCTTAAAAAGGTTTAAGTCTGATCAGATAGCACCTACAGAATTAGACAACTTGTTCAGAAAAACCCTGGTTCAGGGCTATGTACATGACCCCGGAGCCGCACTTTATGGAGGAGTAGCGGGTCATGCCGGTCTATTTGGTAATGCCAATGATCTGGCTAAAATGATGCAGATGATGCTGCAAAATGGGAAATACGGATTGGAGGAACCTATAGATCAGGCCACCATAGAAAAATTTACCAGCAAGCAGTCCTTTCAGAGCAGAAGAGGCTTGGGATGGGACAAGCCCGATCCTAAAAAGGATAAAGGACCAACAGGTAATCTTGCCTCTCCAAGCACTTTTGGACACACAGGATTTACAGGAACTGCTGCTTGGGCAGATCCGGAACAACAGTTAATTTATATTTTTCTTTCCAATCGGGTTCACCCAAATGCAGGAAATAACCAACTTTTAAGAGACAATGTTCGTTCTGACATTCAGGACATCATCTATCAATCTATAGAAAATAGATTTCTTTTGGCAGATAAATGAACAAAACAGTACTTGTGTAGTGTTTAAGATACTTACAATAAAATCTCATCAAATAAATTTAAAATGAAAATTGGGATAGTATGTTACCCCACCTTTGGTGGTAGTGGTGTAGTTGCCACTGAATTGGGTAAAGCCCTTGCTGCAAAAGGTCATCAAATTCATTTTATAACCTACAGCCAACCTACACGGCTGGATTTTTTTAGTGAGAATTTATATTACCACGAAGTAGACATTAAAAGCTATCCTCTTTTTGAGCATGCCCCATATGAACTTGCATTAGCGAGTAAAATGGTGAATGTGGTCAAGTATGAAGATTTGGACCTTTTACATGTTCATTATGCCATACCGCATGCTTCTGCTGCCTATATGGCAAAACAGATATTAAAAAGACAGGGTATAACCATCCCCGTGGTCACTACCCTTCATGGCACAGACATAACCCTGGTAGGTAAAGACCCCAGTTATGAGCCCGTGGTCACTTTTAGCATCAACGAATCTGATGGAGTTACGGCAGTTTCTGAAGACCTTAAAAAGGCCACGCATATGCATTTTGATGTGGACAACCACATTGAAGTCATCCCCAATTTCATTGACCTTTCTAGATTTAAGAGACAGAAAAAAGATCATTTTAAAAAAGCCATCTGCCCTAATGATGAAAAATTGATGGTTCATACGTCCAATTTCAGGAAAGTAAAACGTGTTCAGGATGTAATTAAAGTCTTTTACGAGGTGAGAAAATCCATTCCCTCAAAGCTATTACTTGTAGGTGATGGACCTGAAAGAGACAAGATGGAAAGGCTTTGTAGAGAATTAGGAACTTGTGAGGATGTTCGTTTTCTAGGAAAACTCGAGGCTGTTGAAGAAGTATTGTCAGTAGCAGATCTATTTCTAATGCCTTCCGAAAAAGAAAGCTTTGGTTTGGCAGCTTTGGAAGCCATGGCCTGTGAGGTCCCTCTTTTAACAAGTAATGTAGGCGGAATTCCCGAGTTAAATATCGAAGGCGAAACTGGCTTCTTATGTGAAGTAGGTGACATTGAAACAATGACAGCAAAAGCAAAATTTATCCTTGCTGACGAAAATTTATCAAATTTCAAGAAAAACGCATTGGCACGTGCAAAATTATTTGATGTTTCAGCTATCCTTCCACTTTATGAAGCTTTTTACCAAAAAACCATAGAAAAAATGCAAGTAGCTCTAAAATAATGATAAAAATCAGTTTTAATTAACTGCTAAAAATGAAACTACTTACCTCAATAGTAACGTTAGAATACAAATAGCATTAAATTGCCTTACTTTTCAATAAAGTAGGCATAATAATTGAATAAGATGTTGGATAAAACCACAACCATGAAATGAAAAAAATTGGAAGATTGGACCGGCCCGACAATAGCGGAACAGCCCAAATGTTCACCAACCCAGTTTTGGAACGCTTGAGCAGAACGCATATCAGTATACCAATCGCCTTATTTTTAGGGGTTGGCTTATACGCTTTCTATATTGGTATTTCAACAACCTCTATCTCATTTACATTAGCTTTAGCACTTTTTCTTGGGGGTTATTTCACTTTCACATTGGTGGAATACCTTCTCCATAGGTACCTTTACCATATGGTTCCGGATACTAAATTCAAAGACAAACTGCAGTACAACGTACATGGGGTTCATCATGACTACCCTAAAGACAAGGATAGATTAGCCATGCCGCCTTTTATTTCCGGACTCTATGCAGTAATTCTTTATTTCCTATTCAGCTTCCTGATGGGAGATTTTTCACTGTATTTTCTTCCAGGATTTTTAGTAGGATACGCTTCTTATTTAGGTGTTCACTATATCGTGCATGCTTTTCAGCCACCTAAAAACTTCTTGAAAGTTCTATGGGTGAATCATGCCATTCACCATTACAAAGATCCAGATGTAGCCTTTGGTGTAAGTACACCTATTTGGGATTACGTATTCGGGACGGCCCCAAAAAAATAAAAAAGAAAATGATCGGAAGAATACGTTAAAGGCTAATAACAGCCAGATTGAATTCTTTTTGAAAAGTCCATTTAATCATAAGTAGCTATTAATTTCGTTGAACTCCATTCAACTATCTAGTATTTCCACTTCCTTTATTTAGGTTGAAATACTTTTAGGTGAATGGAGTTTTTAAGTTATAGGCAATTGAATCTACAATCTTTTATAAGGAACAATATAAAATTAGCTAGCCCTATGCTATTTAAGCATCGCCTTCCTCAATCACCAAATACAGCAATTTTCTATTAATTAAATCAATTTCCTTCAAAATGGGACAGGTTTCACGAACCTTATTGCTGAATCCGGGTTAAAATACTTTTAAGAAGACATTTCACCAAAACGACAAACGGAGCTAATGACTATTAGTATAATTGGGCTTGGATGGCTAGGTCTTCCTTTGGCCAAGGCCTTACAGGAATCAGGAGAAATCGTAAAAGGAACTACAAGAAGCCTTGATAAATTGCATTCATTGGCTGATCAAGGCATTGCCTGTGAACAACTGATTTTATCACCAGAATTAGTCGGTCCGCCCCCAGAGAAAATTTTCGATACAGACATCTTATTTATCAACATCCCTCCTTCTACCAGAAGAAAGCCTTCTGATTACCATCCACGTCAGATCGAAATTATCAAGTCCATGGCCATAAAGCATGGCATCAAACAAATCATTTACATTAGCGCAACCTCAATTTATCCCAGCCAGAATCAAATTGCAAAAGAGTCTGACCCTCTTGATGCGGGCAATACTGGAAACCTAGCACTATTCAATGCTGAAAAAATATTAAGAGAAGACAAAACCTATGATTTAACAATTGTTCGTTTTGGAGGTTTATTGGGGGATGACAGAATCCCAGGGAAATATTTTTCAGGAAAAGAAAATGTTGCAGGACAACATCCGGTGAACTACATTCACCGAAAAGATGCTGCAAGGGCAATTCTCTGGCTGGTTGAAAACAAGTTATGGAATGAAACGTACAATATTGTTTGTCCTGAACATCCAAACAAGCGGGAAATCTTTGAAAAGAATGCAGCTGACTTGGGCTTCCCTGCTCCTGCATCTTATTCAAAGAAGGAAACTCAGGCATGGAAGAAGATTTCGGTGGAAAAATGGAAGAACACAAATTTTCAATTTATATATGAAAACCCTCTTGATTTCACCTATACCGGTTAATTAAAGCAAATACTAGATTTTCAGAGACATAAAACGTGATAAAATCATTCCCAATAAAAAAAACATAACAAGAATTCTTATTAATTCCGGAAAACTAGCCAAAACAATCAGAAGCAACTTTTATAAAACCCACTGGATAAGAATTAAATTTTACCAAGTAAGAAAAGGCAAACTTTTATATGGTATCATAAATTAAACACTCCTGATAATCAGAGATATTCGCTAATCCGCATAAGCGGTTTTTATTAAATAACATATTAACCTAATTTTGGAGCGCAATATATTAAATAACCCCATGGATAAATACTCTTATATTTCCAATGCCCATGTTGCTTACATAGATGAGCTATATGAGGATTATAAAAAAGACCCCGAAGCAATAGACAGCAGTTGGAAAGCTTTTTTTGATGGATTCGATTTCGCCATAAACAAATTTGGTGAAGAAGAAACCCGAGAGACTGCTTCAGGTAATCAAGCTCCTTTAAATGGCAACTTGGCCACAAAGGGCACTATTATGGACATGGAGCAATTACCCAAGGAAATAAAGGTAAGGGCAATGATCCATGCTTACAGATCCAGGGGTCACCTTAGGTCTAAAACCAATCCTGTAAGAGAAAGAAGAGATCGACGTGCTTTGTTGGACTTGAGTGATTTTGGTTTGGAAAAATCAGACTTAGATACCGTCTTTCAAGCAGGAAATGAAATTGGAATAGGCGATGCCAAACTTTCCAAAATAATTGATTCCCTCAAAATCATATATGAAGGCTCAATGGGCTTTGAGTACATGTACATAAGGGATCCTGAAATGCTGGATTGGTTTAGGATAATTGTAGAAAAAGAATCTCTGGAATTCAACCCTCCTCTAGAGGAGAAAAAGAGAATTCTATTCAAATTAAATGAAGCAGTAGTTTTTGAAAACTTCTTGCATACCAAATATATAGGTCAAAAAAGGTTCTCATTAGAAGGCGGAGAAAGCACCATTCCATTCCTTGATGCATTGATTAATAAAGCATCAGATTTAGGAGTGGAAGAGATGATGATAGGAATGGCCCACAGGGGACGTCTGAATGTTCTGGCCAATGTAATGGGCAAGACCTACGAACAGATTTTCTCTGAATTTGAAGGTACTGCTACGCCAGACTTAACCATGGGAGATGGTGATGTAAAATACCACATGGGCTTCTCTTCGGAAGTACCTACCACCAATGGTAAATTAATGATCTTAAAATTGGCTCCTAATCCTTCTCACTTAGAGGCTGTAAACCCAGTTGTAGAAGGATTTGTCAGGGCTAAAATAGACGACCATTATAAAGGAGATGAGGACAAGGTAATTCCAATTCTTATCCATGGGGATTCGGCTGTAGCAGGACAAGGTATCGTCTATGAAGTCACCCAGATGGCCAATCTAAAAGGCTATAACACAGGTGGAACCATCCATTTTGTAATTAACAATCAGGTAGGTTTTACTACAGATTTTGATGATGCAAGAAGCTCTATCTACAGCACAGATGTGGCCAAGATAATTGATGCACCTGTTATTCACGTCAATGGTGATGATCCTGAAGCGGTGGTATTTGCAGCGAAAATTGCTGTTGAATTCCGTCAAAAATTCAATCAGGACATATTTATTGACATGGTTTGCTACAGAAGACATGGACACAATGAGTCTGACGAGCCCAAATTTACCCAGCCGGAATTGTACAATATCATCTCGAAACATCCTAATCCACGAGAGATTTACAATAAAACCCTATTGGACAGGGGCCAGGTAGATGCCAAGCTTGCCAAGCAAATGGACAAAGAATTCCGTCAATTGCTTCAAGACAGATTGGCTATGGTAAAGGTAAAACCACTTCCCTACACCATTTCACCATTTGAAAAGGCATGGAAAGCATTGGATTATTCCAAACCAGAAGATTTTGAAAAATCTCCGAATACATCCATAAGCAAGGAAGCCATTGAAAAAGTGGCAGAAGCTTTGACCATTCTTCCTAAAGGATTTAAACCAATCAAACAAATAGAAGCACAGCTCAAGCAAAGGAAAGAGATGTTTTTCCAAAGCAAAACACTCAACTGGGCTGCGGCAGAACTTTTGGCATATGGTTCTTTATTGCTTGATGGCAAGACCGTCAGAATGACTGGTCAGGATTGTGAGCGAGGCACCTTTTCACATAGGCATGCTGTAGTTCATGATGCAAATACCAACAAACCTTATGACTCCTTAAAGGAATTAAAGGACAGTAAAGGTAAGTTCTATATCTATAACTCCTTATTGTCAGAGTATGCAGTACTGGGCTTTGAATATGGATATTCCATGGCCAACCCAAATGCGCTAAACATATGGGAAGCTCAATTTGGTGATTTTGCCAATGGTGCACAAACCATGATCGACCAATTCATCACTTCAGGTGAATCGAAATGGCAGAAAATGAATGGTTTGGTAATGCTTTTACCTCATGGATATGAAGGACAAGGACCAGAACATTCCAATGCAAGACCTGAAAGGTTTTTACAATTGGCTGCAGAATACAATATCATCGTTGCCAATATTACAGAACCTTCCAATTTCTTCCACCTTCTTCGCCGTCAACTAGCTTGGAATTTCAGGAAGCCATGCATAGTGATGTCTCCAAAATCATTGCTTCGTCATCCAAAAGTAATTTCACCATTAAGTGAATTTACCAGTGGTAATTTCAGAGAGATTTTATTGGACGAAACCACCACCCCTAAAAAGGTAAACAGGGTGGTACTTTGCTCAGGAAAAATCTACTATGAATTGATTGAAATGAGGGAGAAGGAGAAAATTGAAGATGTAGCCATTATTCGTGTGGAACAACTTCATCCGCTGCCAAAAAATCAAATTCTCGAAGCATTAAAGGCTTACAAAAAAGATGTAGAAACAGTTTGGCTTCAGGAAGAGCCGGAAAATATGGGATACTGGGCCTTCATTGTCAGAAATCTTTATAAAGATTTGGCCATGGATGTCATCGCTAGAAAGCCAAGTGCTTCGCCGGCAACAGGATACCATAAAGTGCATCTGATAGAACAAAAACAAATTTTGGAAAAAGCTTTGAAAATAAATCCTTAATTTCCCATTTCTATTATCATTTATATCTAAAATATTGAAATTCGACCCGGAAGCATTTTAATAACGGGAAAAAATCAAATAACCGATGAGTATAGTAATCAAAGTCCCTGCAGTAGGAGAATCCATCACCGAAGTAACCATAGGTCAATGGTTTAAAAAAGATGGTGAATTTGTAGAAATGGATGAAGTCATTTGCGAACTGGAATCCGACAAGGCTACTTTTGAGCTTACAGCAGAGGCATCAGGAGTGCTTTTCACCAAAGCTGAGGAAGGTGATACACTTGAAATTGGAGCTGTAATTTGTGAAATTGACACAGAAGGAAAGGAAGTAGAAAGCCCAAAAACAACTGAGTCTACTGAAGAAGACAGTCAACCAAACCAAACAGCTGCACCTGCCAAAAGCACAGGAGAGGTAAAAGAAATGCACGTACCTGCAGTAGGAGAATCGATTACTGAGGTCACTTTGGCTTCTTGGATCAAATCCGATGGCGATTATGTGGAATTGGATGAAATAATAGCCGAAGTGGATTCTGACAAGGCCACCTTTGAACTTCCTGCTGAAGCATCAGGAATTCTAAGACAGGTGGCCGGTGAAGGTGATACTTTAGAGATCGGCGGCCTGATTTGTAAAATTGAGGTGACTGATGGAGCTCCAGAAACAGCTGATGTAACTGTTTCAAATACGGCAGCAATTGATAGCGGTAATAAAAACACAAGCAGCAATGAGACTTATGCTACAGGTCATGCCTCACCTGCTGCAAGTAAAATCTTATCGGAAAAAGGAATAGACCCTGCCAGTGTAAAGGGTACTGGAAAAGACGGTAGGATCACTAAGGAAGATGCTGAAAAAGCAGAGAAAGCAAAACCAGCAGCTCCAGCAGCAGCTAAAAGTACTTCTAAACCTGCCTCTGCAGATGTCAAAGACACAGCAGTAAAAGGTGAACGTGGAGAAAGAAGAGAGAAAATGACCTCTCTAAGAAAAACCATTTCCAGAAGATTGGTCTCTGTGAAAAATGAAACGGCCATGCTGACCACCTTTAATGAGGTCAACATGAAACCAATCATGGACATCAGAAAACAATACAAAGACAAATTTAAAGAGAGGTATGAAGTTAACCTTGGCTTTATGTCTTTTTTCACCAAAGCAGCATGTGTTGCCCTTCAGGAATGGCCGGCAGTAAATGCTCAAATTGACGGAAACGAGATCATTTATCATGATTACTGTGACATTTCAATTGCAGTTTCTTCTCCAAAAGGATTGGTTGTACCTGTAATCAGAAATGCGGAAAACCTATCTTTCTCCGGTGTAGAAAAAGAAGTTGTTCGTCTGGCTGTTAAAGCGCGTGACGGTAAGTTATCCATCGATGAAATGACAGGTGGAACTTTCACCCTAACCAATGGTGGTATATTTGGTTCGATGATGTCTACTCCTATTATTAATGCTCCTCAAGCAGCAATCCTGGGAATGCACAATATCGTAGAAAGACCAATGGCCGTAAATGGAGAGGTTAAGATTCTTCCAATGATGTACCTTGCTTTGTCTTATGACCATAGAATCATTGATGGTAGAGAGTCTGTTAGCTTCTTAGTTCGAATGAAAGAGCTTCTTGAAGATCCTGCAAGATTAATGTTGGGAATTTAAAACTTATTAGAAATATTACCTGCCTATAAATCAAAGATCGGCATGGTTCTAAAAGATGATATATAATGTATGATTTAATCGTAATCGGATCTGGACCTGGAGGCTATGTAGCTGCAATTAGAGCTGCACAACTGGGCATGAAAACCGCTATTATAGAAAAATACTCTACTCTTGGAGGTACTTGCCTGAATGTAGGATGTATCCCTTCAAAAGCACTTCTGGATTCTTCAGAACACTATCACAATGCTGCCCATACTTTTAAAAATCATGGTATAGACCTTAGTTCCTTGAAAGTCAATTTCAAGCAAATGGTTAGCAGAAAGCGTGAAGTAGTAAGTCAAAACGTGGATGGTATTCAATACCTAATGAAGAAAAATAAAATCGATGTTCACCAAGGCATCGGTTCTTTCAAAGATAAAAACACCATTATTGTCACTAAAGAGGATGGCAAAACGGAAGAGTTAACGGCAAAAAACACCATTATTGCCACTGGTTCTAAACCTACTAGCCTTCCATTTATCTCTTTAGATAAAGAGCGTATCATCACCTCTACTGAGGCACTTGAACTTAAAGAAATTCCAAAACACCTGGTCATTATAGGTGGTGGTGTTATTGGTCTTGAATTGGGGTCTGTTTACGCAAGATTAGGCGCTAAGGTATCCGTAGTTGAGTACATGGATGGCATTATCCCAACGATGGACAAAACCATGGGCAAGGAGCTTCAAAAGTCTCTAAAGAAACTTGGTTTTGAATTCTTTTTGAAACACAAAGTAACGGCAGTAGAAAGAAAGGGGAAAGAAGTTACCGTTTCTGCTGAAAACAGCAAAAATGAAACCATCAGCATTAAAGGAGATTATGTCCTGGTATCCATAGGCAGAAAACCTTATACCGACGGTTTGAACGCTGCTGCTGCAGGTGTGAAAATCAATGAAAAAGGACAGGTAGAAGTTGACGAACACCTAAAAACTTCCGCTGACAATATCTACGCTATCGGAGATGTGGTGAAAGGAGCCATGTTGGCCCATAAAGCAGAAGAAGAAGGCGTATTTGTAGCTGAAACCTTAGCTGGTCAAAAACCGCATGTCAATTACTTACTGATACCAGGTGTGGTTTACACTTGGCCAGAAGTAGCGAGCGTAGGTTATACTGAAGAGCAGCTCAAAGAAAATGGCAAAAAATTCAAGACTGGAAAATTCCCTTTCATGGCTTCAGGCAGGGCAAGAGCCAGTGGAGATATAGATGGACTTGTGAAGGTTTTGGCTGATGCTGAAACAGATGAGATTCTTGGGGTACACATGATTGGGCCTCGCGCAGCAGACATGATTGCTGAGGCAGTGGTGGCCATGGAATACCGGGCTTCTGCTGAAGATATCTCAAGAATGTCACATGCACACCCTACCTATACAGAAGCTTTTAAAGAAGCATGTTTGGGAGCCACAGACAATAGAGCCTTGCATTTATAATTGCACGGACCCACATATTATAAAGCCCTTTGATTGATTTCAAGGGGCTTTTTTATTGGAGATTGGCTCTAAGCTAGTCCAATGGAACGATAAGGACAGGTATTTTTGATTTTTTGATAATCTCAGCAGACACACTCCCCACAAAGGCCTTATAAAAAAATCCATGTTCATGATGACCAGCCATGATCAAATCAACGTTCAGCTTTTTCGATTCTTTTAATATCATTTCAATGGTAGCTCCCTGAACCAATAAGCCTTCCGACGCGACACCTCTTTTCTTGAGTGTCTCACTGTAGGCTTGAATCTGCCGATGTTCCTTTCTTAGCTCCGAGGCCCTGCTTTCTCTTATGTATTCCGGACCTACATCATACCCAACAAAATCCGGATCAGGGGCCGCTATATGCATTAACCACAATTTGGAACCAAAAGCATCTGCCATTTGAAATGCCTTTTCAATTAATAATGCTTCCCCTTTGTCAAAATCTACTGGGACTAAAATATTTTTCATTTTAAATGATTTTAATGCTTATAAAATACCAGTTAGTTAGGCAAAAACCCCAAAATACAGTGGTTCTGAAACGATTGTTATCTCAGTATTCAGAGCGCATTGTCAATCTCAATCCTTAAAATATTAAGCAAAATTTATGAAAAGTAAAAATAAATCAGGCACTTGTGAAATTGACTTGCCATTAACCATAAGTCGAAATCAAATTAGATCGGTTATGAAAAGTCCTTACAAAAATTATAAGAAGCTGTACCTAGCCTCGATGAAATCTTTTAGGGAGTATCTAACGACCTCTTTAATTAGGGTCTGGCCTTGCCATGGTGCGGTATGAATGGAGGTCACTTCCAATTTATAAAATGACTCATTCGCATTAATAACAGCCTTTTGCGTTGCCCCCTACCCAAAACCATCCACCAATGACAAGAGGTTGAAAGATAACAGTTAATTGGTTAAGGTCAAAAGTTCCAAGCTGCAGTTAATTCATACACCTTTCAAAAGAATTGATAAAAAAATCATTGATTCAAACAATCCATTCTTAAAAGTAAATCCTCCTATTAATCTTCTTCTTTATGGGTAATGATTTTTATAATCCGGTTGTAAACAATCTCAGACAGACTCCAATGATATCCCTCAAAATCAGTAGTATTTATAAATTGCACCACAACCGCATCTATATCGGGATGATATTTGGCTATGCTTTGGTAGCCGGGAATCAGCCCAGTATGCTCATACTTATAAATAGAAGAATAAACCTCCTGACCTCCGGGTTCAAAAAGGGATCCATCATTCAAGGCTCGTAAAAACACGACCACATCCTCAGCGGTAGCCACCATGGAACCGTAATTCACTTCTTTTATATCTTCCGGTACACCTTTGTAATAGCCACTCATTAATTTTTCTATATTCACGTCCTGAATCGAGGCAAAGGTATTGTTAAGACCCAAAGGGTTAAGAATCTCTTCACGAATGCACTGAAAATTACTGATTCCGAGAACCCGTTCCTTAATTTGGGAGAGGAGTAAATAATTGGTATTTGAGTATTCATAATCTTCATCCGGCTCAAAATTAGCAGCTTGGTCAAGGATCAAATCCAAAGTCTCCTGAACATTTGTTGGCGGATCCATCCAAAAATTTGGACTGTTGGTATAGTTGGGTATGCCACTCCTGTGCTGCACCAGCATGCGTAAGGTGATTTTTTCCGCATTTTCAATTCTTCCTACTAGCTCGGGTAAATAATTACCCAACGATTCATTCAGTGAGAGGCGATTGTCATTTACCAGCTTTGCAATGGTGACTGCTTCATACAATTTGCCGATGCTAGCAATTTTGAACAATGCCTTTGGATCAGCTGGAATTTTTTTGTCTCTGTCATGCCAACCTGCGGCATAAAATCCCGGTGCTTGACCGGCTTTATCGACATAAACAATGATTCCTTCAAAATCATGGGAAAGCGCATTGTTTAACTCTTCCTGAATAGTATCCGATATAGGCGTTAACCAAGCAAGAAATAAAACCCAAGGAACAAACCATAAGGAAATTACGGTGCCTAGAGCTAATCCAATTCTGACGATTAATTGAGTTCTTTTATTTTTCATGACGTTAGGTTAAAGATAAGTTTAGATTGGTTTGAATAAAGCTCATCGACAAATAATGGTATTGGCTGTAAATGTCATTTTTCGACCAATAAATATTCTAAATATTTCAGACCTGAAACAATCAAGTTGTTCCGCTCCATGGCGCTTTTTTTAAAGTTTATTAAGACTTCTTGGGGTAGGTGTCTTCCTTGGATAAAAACGCTGCTTGGCTTTCTTAATTCATTCAGATTTTCCAGAGGGTTATTTTCTACCAATACCAAATTAGCTATTTTCCCCACTTCGACTGTGCCCACTTTACCTAAAAAATCATGGGTTTTTGATGCATTGATTGTGGCTGTTTTTAGGACTTCAAAATTTGACAAGCCGGCTTGTTTGTAAAAATTAAGTTCCTCATGAATAGAAAAACCGGCAGGCGTAATGCCTATCCCTGCATCCGTCCCAGCCACAATATTTACCCCGGCCTTATGAAGTTTATTTATCGCCAATAAGTGAAAATCATGCTGTGCCTCAATTCTCTTTACTACCGTAGCATCGTTCGATTTGGTTTGGCTCCACCGATCAAATTGCGCTTTACTGTCTACCCTTCGTATCAATGGGTTCATAAAAATCAGCTGCTTGGAATTTAAAACCGAACGGTCCACTAACATGCGATAAATATTATAAAAAACCACCAAAGTAGGACAAAATGAGACCTCAGGATGGTCTTTAAACATAGCAACTACCTCATTGAGTTTATTGGTATCCAGCTGATAATGCAATGGCTGTTGGACAATATCTTCAGCATGCTCCACCGTAACAGCCTCAGTCTCCATATGATATTCATAGGGCAATTCCGAACTGGGATGGGCCACTATGTCAAGCTCCTGTACCTTACTCTCTTTGACTATGGCATCAAAAATATCTTTTGTCAATCCATTGTAGGTTTTAATAAAATCATACCCTCTCAATTTGTACTCCTTAACCTTATCAGCGGCCTGTTGGGGACTTCTCATTTGGAGGTTGTCGTCTCCAATAAAAACAGGTCCTGTCAATTTAGGGCTGGAGGTAAAAAATAAAGGGCCTATTATCTTTTCTTCATGAATGGCTTCTTTCATCCTTAGATGCATGGGCTGCCCCCATAAGTTTCTGACTGCCGTAACCCCATTGGCCAAGTACAAGCCCAATTCATATTCATCCCAAACATGCACATGCATATCGATTAATCCCGGTAACATATAAGCTCCTTTGCCTTCAATAATGGTCCAATCACCTGCTGGAATGTCGTGTGAAATCTCTGCAATAACCCCTTCCTTAATTAAGATCATTTGATTCCTAAGCAGTGTATCTTCTGACATAGGGATTATATTCACATCCTTTATTAAATAGCTGTTTTGCTGAAAGGAGTCATTTTGTTCTATGCTAAGAAAAGCAAGATTGTGCCTTTCCTGCAAAAAGGAGAAAATCAAAATGGCAAGCAGAAGCATTACCGCTACCCCTATTATTTGGAGAAACCTTTTAATATAATTCATATCAATTGCTCTTTTCCTTTCTGATAAGAAGCTTTGCCTCCTTTTAAAAGTAGCCAAAACCCTAAGCCAATCTCAGCCATTGCAATAGGTAAACTCAATATCAACTCTGCCATTTTGATCTCCTCAGCTAGGGATGGGAATGTTACCTTCACCAGGTTGAGCAATACATAACATAATCCGGCAAAGACTATAAAATAACCAAATTTATTAAAAATAATATTAATTTTAGATACAACAAAGCCCAAACCAATGAGGTGAAAACCAAATATGATTAAAGATTTTAACCATATTAATTCAAAAGACTTTATTTTCATCAGTACTAACCCATGTCTTTCAGTAGAACTGCCTAAAAGCGAGACAATAGGTACCAATTGAAGAATGGCGTATGCCAATCCCACGGCGTAAACAATTCTCAACACCGCGGTTAAAAGAGAAAGTCCGGGGTTTAATTCCCTAAAAAAATGATTTAGAGACCAAGCCACCAAGACATCCAATAAAAGTATAGCAGCCAAACCAATAATTGCTGCTACAAAAATAGTATAGGAAGATTTTAGATTGTTGAAAGTTTCAATTGAATCCCCTTTCACGATTAACTTTTCAAAAACATAACCATAACTAAACATGGCAATTATAGCCATGGCCAAGATCGATGCTCCTGCAATCAACCCATAAGTCCTTTTACTCCAATACATAACAATCTTTTTTTAATGAATGAATAACTGAAAGTTTGTCTTAAACAATTAACCTCCGTTTTATTTTCTCTTACAATATTAAGATCAAGTCATGTTTTAAAAGTCCTGAAAAACTTATGATATATTCGGATTTATAATTTGGAACTTATTGCTGTTTAATGGCGGTAATCATGCAACCACTTGATTATTCTTAAAACCAAAAAAAGGTTCAGGTAAAAACCCAAACCTCTAAAAAAAAGCCTTGAAAAAAGAACCCAGCGCTAGTCATATAAAATGGCTTATTCCCCGGAAAGTTGCACCCTAATTTTTGTTTCCATACCTTCTACAGTCCAGGCAGGAATCCGAATTTCCAGGCGTTTTAGATTGTCTTTTTTGGTGTCCAGATAGAATGGAGGAGGATTGAGCGAAATAACAGAAATGCTAAACTCAGGATGGGATAGATTTTCTATTTTTAGGCTTTTCCCATCTTGGCTTAAAATTGCCCCACCATCAACAATCTTAACATCAGCTTGAGTAATTAATTGCCAGGTGATCAATTCTGCATCCTCGGACAATACTATATCGTCCTCAATCAAGAGTGACCTGGGACTGCTTTTTACAAACCTTCGTTTGGCACTTTTCAATTGTCCCTCAAAGGTCGGTGACAAGTCAATCGTAGCTTCCGGATTTGCTCCTTCTTTAAAATCAATAATGGTGGCTTTCCCATCCACTACATGAAGTTGGTTATTTACAGAAAGTGTGCTGTGTCCGAAGTTATTCTTATTCAATAGTGTCCATCGCTCACAATCCTGACATCTTCCCCAGAGTTTAAAGCCAGTCCTCTCAATAACGCCATAAAACCTATCTTTTCCCAGGTCTATACTCCAACGCACGCCATCCAATTCAAAAACAAATGAACCTGCATCCATATTGCCATGACTCACCGATCCACTTCCTCCTTTGCCTCCGAAATAAAATTTATTGGGATCATTGTCTCCTCCTGTGAAAAACACGACAGGATTTGCTCCATTCCCGCTCCATGCAGAAGGAACCGTCATTTCATCTTTTTCTTCATATTGGGACATCCACACCAATGCAGGCCCCATCAATCTTGACAATTTCCCCGTTTCCTCATAGGGTCTCATGAATTTTTCTTTTTCAAAGAAGATTTTGTTCCCTGTTTTAGAGGCAAACCAAGCCAAGGTAATGTCACCATTTTCTCCGCTATTGTCTCCACAATCTCCAAAATTATAAAACAGGCCCATAGGACTGTCAGAAAGCACCCTAAATAGGGCACTTTCCTTAAACCCGGGATATTCAAGTATTCCAAAATCAGTACCAAAGGCACTTTCGAATATGGAAGCCGTTACCACTGAAAAAGAAGTTCCATACCGCCAATAGGTAGCACCTTCAGGATAGACTCCATCAGGCCCATATTGATCCATGGCGTTTGCCATTCCGTCAATGGCTCTATGAATGGTCTTGGCCGCCAGTTCAGGAGCTTCTTCAGCCACCACAATCGCTGCCGCTACCAATCCACCATTACATACCTGATTCCAATTATTATGTCCATAAGCCCAATTAGGGTCTTCCCCATTTTCCGGCCAACTTGGATTAATGCCTTTTTCAATCAGGGCTTTTTTAGCCAGCTTTACGGTGGATGCTGGCAAGTCCTCCCCTACCCAATCCACAGCCAGGGCAATTCCAAGAGACATTTCTCCTACATCGAGAAAATGCTTGGGGTTCCAGGTAGGGAAATTACAGGCCGCAATAACCTCCTCATTTATCCGAGCAAGCATGCGAGGATCCTTTTCTATTCGGTAAACCATCGCCAGCATGCTGATCCTATGCAGCAAGTCCCTGGAAATATCCAGCTGATTGTTCTGTGACCTTTCTTCTAGGGGAATATCCAGGTTAATAATCGTCTGCTCAAAAACAGCTTCTGCATTTTGCTTTATGCCTTTATAGACATTCTGCACAATTGGATCAGTTTTTAATTTTTTCTTCAGCTTCTTCTCTATATCCTTGTTCAGGACAAGCCGAGGTGATGTTTTACTCAGGTTATTTTTTAGGTACTTTGCGGTAATGGGGTTTTCCAATTTATAAGGTAAATGCTGTGCATTTAAGCTTGACACCAAAAACAATAGTATAAAAATGGGCGAAAGCCACCTTAGATTTATTTTGTTTAACACCTTCATAGTAGGTTCATTTTGGGTTGTAATTTGCAGTTTTTATTGGTTAAAGTAATCGTCAAAAAACAGCAAATGGTACTTTAATGAGTTGGTCCAGTAATTCCAACTGTGGCCTCCTGGACGTTCTGTATAGTCATGTGGAATATTTCGTTCCATCAATTTTTCATGCAATCGTTTATTGGCATCGTAAAAGAAATCATCTACACCGCAATCAAAAATGAGTTTTAAGCTGTCTCCTTTGAGTTTATACACCAGGTTAATAACCGTATTGTTTTCCCAATTTTCTTTGTACTCGGAGTAATCTCCCAGGCGTTTGCTTAAATCCCAGTTCTTAGGAAATGGACGAATGTCCAGTCCCCCACTCATGCTTCCAGCGGCACCCCAAATGTCCTGATGTTTAAAGGCAAGGTAAAAGGCCCCATGTCCTCCCATGCTTAAACCTGTAATGGCTCTTCCTGATTTTTCGGCTGTGGTATTGTAGGTTTTGTCTATGGTTCCAGTTAATTCTTTAGAAAGATAGGTTTCATACCTCATCTTTTCGTCCACAGGGCTGTCAAAATACCAACTGGTGGCATTCCCGTCAGGGCAAACAATTATCATGTTGTATTGGTCTGCATATTCTTTAATGGCAGGCACTTTGGATATCCAATCCGTATGGTTTCCACCTGCCCCATGAAGCAAATACAAAACAGGGAAACTTTCCTTTTGGCTGGCGTAACTGTCTGGTAGGATGACAATGTTTGCAATGGGTTTACTCATGGATTCACTTTCCACAAAGACCGTGTCTACCTGAGAGGCTTTTAGTAAAAAAACATTACAGCATACAAAAAGTAGGATTAATTTTAATTTCATGTTTTTCATTTTAATTCTTCATATAAACGTAGGGGGGGGTGATTCTTTACCCAATAAAAATACTTTTAAAAGTAACAATAAAAACCAAAGGATCAGTCGCCTCTTATCAAAACCTGAAGTGTTAAGTACAGGATATTTTTACCGTTTAATGTGAATTGTATGGAAAACTACCAGTTTTAGGTAGGTCCTCTTGCTTATTTTTGTCTCTTGGTTATTAATTTCTGACCGATAAATCTCAGGCTTTAGAGCAATCCACTTTATTAATTACGCTAAAGCCTGTCCATGGTCGCCTACTGTTTTTTTTTAGCGAACTATTACTTGCCTAAACACATGATGCGTTTTCCCATTAAGAAGAAGAATATAAATTCCGGGAGCTATGTCTGATAGATCCATAGTATAAGGGTTTACCAATTCTTTTTTGATTTCAACACCATTTAGATTGAGTAGTACGGCTTCTAACAAGTTATCAAATCCCTCTATTTTCAAGTAATTTTCAGTAGGGTTGGGATAAATCACTATGTCTTTTCCAAAACCTTCTTCTAAACCCAAAATTGGATCGAAAAGGAAGGTGTCAAACATTATTTGCTCGCTGAAAAACACCTCGTCTCCAAATTCAATTTTAATCCGACAATAATAAGTGCTATTGTCTTCCAAGTTGGTCAATTCCCATTCCAGGTTTTCAGTCCCTGCATTTACTATCCCATATTCATAAAGCCCAATGATGGACCCTTCTGAGCTAAGCTCAAGACTAACAGCCAACTTATCAATGCTTGACAACAATTCCGTATTTAAAAGAGTAGTCTTTGTATCTCTAAAATCAACAACTTTTAGTGAAGACAACCTAAACTGATCGCTCAACAAGATACTGTTTCTAAGAAGATTACCATTAACCCCATACGCATAGATTTCTTTTTGATGGCTTGAAAAAGACATTATTCCAGAAAGCTCATTTGTAGGTTCCCAGTTTTTGCCTCCATCCAAAGTTTCAAAAACATATCCATTTTCATTACAAATAAATCCATAGTTTTCATTATGGAAATAGACATCTTTAAACCAACCACTCGGAATATCAATAGCCTCCCATGTATCTCCTCCATTACTGGTTTTATGCAAGCCCAATTCCGGATCACCAATAAGGTAACCAACTTCATTATCAATAAAATGCATGGCATAAATTGGGTCTCCAGAATTTTCATATATCAACTCCCAATTTTCCCCTTTATCCATTGTTTTAAAAACCCGGTTGTAGTAACTGTAGGTGTTAGATGCATATCCTATATCCGAATCAGTAAACTGAAATTCTCCAATTCTATCTCCTGGGGAATTAATTTCTGTCCATGAAATGCCACTGTCCACTGTTTTAAATATCTGCCCTCTACTTCCGCTTATGAATCCTGTATTTTCATCTATAAAATTCATAGCTATAAGGCCATTAGATCCATATTCAATATCATTCCTATTTTGTAAGGACCATGTTAGCCCCCCATCAACTGTTTTTAGAACCTTTTTACTAATCCCTGAAGAACCAGGTGTGCCACCTACTAAGGCAAACCCAATTTCATTACTTATAAAGTCAATTTCTTGTGTTTTCTGATCTATAAAGGGACTACCCAAGTTGATCAGCTCTTCCCCTTGATTTGTCGATTTAATGATATCATTACCCACATGCACATACACTGTTTCATTTGATGTAACTTCTACGTTTGAGATTTCACCGTAAGTGATGCTATAGTTTTCCCAAGTTTTTCCCCCATCAAAAGTCCGGATAATTCTACCACCTAGCCCTGTGGCAAACCCTAGGTTTGTGTTAATAAAATGAATACCATAAAGGCTATTTCCGAATTCTCTACCATCAAACCCTAGCCAATCCCATGTATCTCCACCATCTTCAGTTTTGTGAATGACGCCATCTTCACCAGCAATAAACCCAATATTCTTATCAATAAATTGTATTGCGTAAGCTGCATCAAGTGATGTTATTTCATGCCATGTTTCTCCTCCATCTGTAGTTTTGTATACTTCACTATGTTCTTGTGTTGCATAACCAATTTGTTCATTGACAAAAGTGACCCTGAAAAAATTAGAAGGAGCTGTATTTGAAGCTTCCGTCAAATACCAAGTCTCTCCACCATCAATTGTTTTCTTAATAACACCATTCTTACAGACTACATGGCCTATATTTTCACTGATAAAATAAGCATCTTCAACGGTCACATCTGGGATCTCCAATTCACTCCAGGTTACCCCTCCATCAAAAGTTTTATATAAAGTGCTATCACCTGTAATGAAAAAGGTTTCTTTGCTGAGCTGACTGATACTGTTGAGCTTATCATTAAGGTTTATCTCCAATAGGTTCCACCCTTCTCCTTTATAAGTTGATTCGTATATTGCCCCTCTACTACCTATAATGATCCCATAACCATCTTTGAAACTTATCCTAAAACCATTATCTAAATTCATTAATTTCTCCCAGTTACTCCCTTGGTCTTTCGTTATAAGCAACTCCTCACTGTTAACGACAAATCCTGAAAAATCATCGACAAAAACAATGTCAGTTCCCGCTAGAGATGAGGGGTGCGGGTTAAGGCGAATCCATTTATTTGGCTTTTCCTGTATTTCAGAATCATCACTTACGTAAAATGATTTAGCTGATTCACATCCAAATTCATTTGACACAAGTATTGAATACCAACCTTGCTGCGCAATAAAAATTGAGGGAGTGATTTCGCCTGTACTCCAAGCGTAACTATTGAATTGTCCAGGATTAATTTCAACTGGATCAATTCCAAGAGAAAGTGTATCAGGAAGGTTGATCTCCGGTAATTCCACGACATCAATATATACCGAATCTTTAGAAATACATCCAAGCTCATTCGTAACCTCAAGGAAATAATAACCCGTCTGGCTAACCCTGGTTGTATGCGTCGTATCCCCGGTACTCCAACGATAGGAAGCATATACATCTTCAACAGTTAATTTGGAGCCAGAACACAATTCCAAGGCCTCTCCAAGTTCTAGGACCGGAAATGGATCAATCGTTATATCTCTGGTAATTACATCCGAATGATCAGCGTAATTAGCTGTGAGGGTAACTGCATAAGTTCCTGCTTCAATATATGTATGTTGAGGATTGGTCTCTACGGATGTAGCCCCATCTCCAAAATCCCAATGCGTTGATTTTAAAAGATATGAATTGGTTATTCTAAAATTAGTGGGAGAGGATTGACAGGTCCCCTCTTGAAGAAAACTTGTTTTGAAGAAGTAATTCTGTATAAAGTTTGGGGTAGCGTTGGCAAGTGAATAGCCCCCTTCAGTAAAAAAACCATTTTCCTCAACTACAACATTTTCAGCGATTTCATTAACATTTGATATCACTCCCAAATGCTCAGTTCCACCTCCACCTCCGCCTTTGGTTATGTAGATTTTTCCATTGGTTGCCAATTGTAAAAAGCGAAATTGATTAAATACCTCCCTGTGCAAAAGCTTTCGAGAATCTTGGATTGATGCCTTGTCTACAAATTCAAGATCAAACTGATACAATCCACTTTCACCTGTACTACCCTCTTGGCTTACGTAGAGTTTTTTAGCGTCTGATGAGAACGCTACACCATAACTAGTTCTCATAGCCGGAAGGACTAAATTAATTCCATTGGTCAACTTTCCTGTGCCAGAGTCAAAATCAAATAAATCTAAAGATGTATTATTTAAATTGTCATAATCTCGGCTGGATGCTATTCTTCTCCCATCGGGAGAAAACTTCAATTGCCCTTGAAAAAGTTCATAGGCTCCTCCTATTGAACTGACAACAGGCACATTTGAAACACCTTCCGAATTAACCAAGAAGGAATAATAATTGTTTGTATTGTATTCATGTACTACTACCCAATAATCTTCTAAATTTTCATGAAGTGCGGCTGTAATTCGTTTGCTGGTATTGGCTAATATTTTTTTCCCCTTGCTCTTTACATCTCCTAAACCACCTTCAAGACTCATATCAATGACTGAGTAATAGAGGCCCGAAGACTCAAAACCTTCCCAGGGATCTACAGTAAATAAATAGTACAATTGATTGTCTGAAGGGTGAGGGATTACCAATGACTCTCGGGAAGTTAAACCTTCTGGAGAAGGAATTACTTCAGATCCGTTAGGCATCAACTGATGATTTTTATTCCAAATAGAATACCCATCAGAATAAAACAGCAAATCTCCATTTTCATCGCTTATTAGTCCTAATCCCACATTGAGGTATTCAGCATATTCGAAATGCACTTCAGGCTCCTCTGCATTAAAGTCTAGCTGATAATTTGAAAGCGCCCAATTATTCGCTTCTTTTTGAGCAAAAACAGGTGAAGCTATTTGGATGAAAATAATTAATATAAAAAGTTTTTTCATTGTTGGTATAACTAATATTAAATAGAACCTGATGGCTCAAAAATTTTTTATTGATCTAAAAGTAACTACGCAAATAAAATTTCAGTCCCCATTCAATTAGAGGTAAAATAATAAATCGGTTTGATCTGAATCCAAAAAACGCCTAAATCAAAGGTTACTGTCATTAAAAAGGTAAATTAGAACAACGAATTACTTAAAAATATCTACTTTTTCAAACGCTCTGCCCAAAAACTTAAAAAAAGAAAACCATTCCCCATAAAAACCAAGTTTCCAACACTACTGGTCCCTGAGCCTGTCGAAGGGTTCCAGCCGTCAGAATGCTTAGTTATTGGGTGTAGTTATTTATTTTCTTTTAGAGCTTGTTCAATGTAATTTTCTGCA
>NZ_JBSXOH010000056.1:0-63050 GCF_056859355.1 Cyclobacterium sp. L-R | reverse complement strand
GGCCACTTTTTGGGGTATTTCCAGCCATTTATTGAATTATGATTAGCCTACTTTAGCCAAGACTATTCATAAATTTCTTTTCAACCATTTCCCGAGCCCCACAAGCCCCTGGTCTGATTCCCTTATGGGATTATTTAACCCGGATTATTTAATAGAATTCGTGATAGCCTGTCCCGTGTTTACGGGAAGTGTTGCAATAGCAAGAAAATCGGGCTGTTTGGAGATTTTAGCATAGCACCGCTATGGTGAAATTGAAAACAGCAACGAAGTGGCTGATTTTAAAGCGATTTCAGCACGTAATAGAATGTCTATTGCATATTTCGGGTTTAACACCCCTATCGATAAATGAACAAAAAAAAACCGGAATAAATCCGGTAATATTTAAACCTTAATAGGCTTTGAATAGCCTATTAAGGTTATAACAGGTTAAATGTTAAATTAAATGCTTTTCTAATAATTAATTTCAACCAGGTTTTCTTTAATCTTCCTTTTACATAAAGACTTAAAAAGAGCTTCATATTCATCCGTCACAACATCCCAATTGTACTTATCTGTCAGTCCTTCCCTTGAATGTTCTCTTAGCTTCTCCATTTTCTCTGGAGACTTTTCCGCCCTATCTGTAATATCCACAACTGATTCTACATTTTTCTCAAAATACCAACCATACTTGCCTTTTTGAAGCATTTCTTGGTTAAATCGGGTATTTAAGGCAAGAATCGCACAACCAAAGCCCAAGGCTTTCAACATTGCTGGATTTGTTCCGCCATATTCATGCCCATGAAAATAGGCGTAACAATTGTGATACAAGGAAGCCAATTGCTCTTGATCTCTAACATAACCAGTAAAGATCAACCTTTTGTCGTCTACCTGTTTCATCCTTTGGGCAAACTTATCGTGGTAAGGGACATCACCTACAATCACCAATTTCCTTTTGGATTTTGACTTAACAAAACCTTCAACAATCAAGTCGGCATTATTGTCGGGGATAAGTCTTCCAACGATTAAAAAGTAGGATTCTTTTTGAAGATTCCACTCCTCTATCAAAGTACTGTCAGAGGATAGTTTTGGGTTGGCTCCATAAGCTATCATCTTGGAAGGTGCATTGAATTTTTCCAGATAAATTTTTTCCATTTCATCTGAATCGGTGATCAATTGATCATATAGCTTCGTAGCAAGTCTCGAAGCAAATAAATAATAGCGAGCTCCTAATCCTTTCCACTTTGGCCTCAACCATTCTAATCCATCCACATTGATAGTAGATGGCTTACCAAATAACTTGGTGAGTATACCAAAAGGTCCATTGGCACTATTTACTACAAAAACCACGTCTACTTTTGAAAAACAGACATGAATCATTGAAAGTAAGGAATTGGTTAACTGGCTCAAAGACTTGGTTTCAACGCATGGTATGTACACCAGATTGATTCCATTAACCTTTTTTGGTTGTTTTTCAAACAATGGAGCATGACAATAAACTGTAACTTCTATTCCTCTCTGCACCAACCGCTCACCCATTTCTTTTACAAAAGTTTCATAACCCCCGTAAACATAAGGATAACCCCTTGTACCTACTATGGCAACATGCAACGGCTTGTTGTTTTTTGACATACTGTATCTATTTACTACTCAAGAAAAAAATATTCAAAATCTTCTGTCCATATTTAGGCAAAGAAAAATTTTCTAAAACGCTTTTTTTAGCCTCTTTACCCAATTTATTTATCTGGCTTTTGTCTTTTATTAGTTCACCTATAATGGCCGCTGCCTCAGGCGCTTCATTCAAAGGTATATGGTATCCGGTTTTTCCATGTTCTATCATTTCCAAGGCTCCCCCTTGGGCTGTAGCTACCACTGGCTTTGTTGCAGCCATCGCTTCTAATATTACTGTTGGGAATGGATCAGGTAATAAGGATGGAAGAATAAAAATATCCATAGTAGCTAAAACATGGGATATATCTTTTCTAAAACCTAAATTATAAATTCTATCTCTAAATGTTTTTTCCAAAATCCTTTGTTCTAACCCTTCAAACAAGTGCTCCTCACCGGGAAATGCGTCTCCTACTAAAAGAAAATATAAATTTAAAAACTTTTTATTTAATTCTTCCGAAATTTCTAAAAAGTATTCTTGACCCTTCCAACTGTTCACTCGGCCTATCATACCGATTACTATTGCCTCTTTTGGGATATTTAGTTCTTCACGCAAACCTATAGATTTGCAAATGTAAGGATTATAATCTATCCCATTATAAACCAAATGCAGTTTATTTGCACTCACATATTTTCCCCAATGCGTTTTTACGGCTTCAGAAACGACTATTACCTTGTCCGCATTATACTGAACCATCTTTCCCATCCATAGGGCAAAGAGTTTTGGCTGTACAATGATCTCATGAAGATGCCATATATGGTGATATCCTTTTACCTTAGAAAGTAAAGCTCCTACCCAAACCGCTGCGGTATTTGAATAAACATGTGTTATATTTTCCTTTTCCGCTAAAGTAGCCAGCTTTTTGTACGCATCAAAAGTAACCTTAAATCTGTTAAATAAACCACTGACGTTAAAATACTTACGCCTAATAATTCCCAATCTAACAAATTCCACTCTTATTCCTAGTGCTATTAACCCATCAGCAAGAGGACCCTCCTCTGATAAAATCACAATAACGGACATCCCATTTTTATTTAAGATCTCGGCTGTCAATAAAAATATTTTGCTGGCACCGTAAAGATCAGATGACCCATGCAGCATCATAACCTTCTTTTCTTGCGATTTACTTTTCATTTATGTACTTCTGATTCTGGTTAGGTAAAACCAAGAAAGGCTAATCATTTACTTTCGGGATTAACTCAAAATATTACTATAATGTAATCCCATTAGTACCAAATGGCTATACCTAATCTTCCAACCTTTGTTTTTCTTGTGACAACTTTTTTGCGCAAAAAATTTAATTTTATTCTTCTACACTTGATTCTCTTGAAATCTCAAAAACCAAAATCCAACTACTTACTATTTTAACTTCACCTTGACTTAATAAGTTTGGCAGGATTTCCTCCCACTACACTGTATGGTGGTACATCCTTGGTTACTATACTTCCTGCAGCCACGACAGAACCTCTGCCGATGGTAACCCCTGACAAAATCACTGCATTGGAAGCAATCCAGCAATCATCCTCAATTTTAACAAAAGAACGCTTAACACCCTGATCTATCATTGGCCTTTCTCTGTCATCAAAAACATGATTCTCAGCATAAATACTTACCCTAGGGGACATCATTACATTATCGCCTATCTCTATAAATCCGGAACAGCCAATATATGCATAGGGTCCTATGCTTGAATTGTTACCTACCTTTAATCCAACACCTAACTCTCCCCCATATAAGTTGGTAGGGCGAATAATGGCATAACTTCCTACGGTAACTTTATCTCCGAATACAATACCTTTTTGGGAAAGACAATTGATTTCACAGTGATCCTGAGCGACAAAGTTACTGCCAACCTGGAAATAAGCCGCCTGCCGAATGGTTACTCCTTTTCCTACCAAAAGCATCCCTTTAGAGGATTTTAACCGCAGTCTTAGAAATATTCCGCGTAACCACCACAAGCCCATACGGGCCAACACCGACAGGGTAGAAAGCCTGTCCCATCCTTGCCCAAATCGGTCTGAAAAATCTAAACCTGAAATCCCTGAAATAAACTTTCCTGGAAAACTACCCATCAATACTCCTATTAAAATATCCCAGCAAAGATAGGAAAAACTTCTCCCCCGTAAACAGGGAAAGTCGCTTAAAACCTAATGCTATTAATTGTTGCCGTGTCTCCTCTTCCTTTGAAATCCTTAGCATGGATTCAGAAAAATCCTCTGCAGCAAAGCTCTTACTCACCAATACTGCATCTCCTCCAACTTCCTGCAAAGCCCCCTGGGGTCCTATGATCACAGGCAAACCATAAGAGAATGCCTCCAATACAGGTAAACCAAAGCCCTCATTGGTAGATGGGAACACATAAGCCTCTGCAGAATTATAATAGGAGGTCAAGGCATCCTCATCCAAATAACCAGTAAAGACAACCTCCCCCTCTAATTGGTGTTTCTTAACTTCTTCCAGAATTGCTCCATAATCATCCAAGGCCTCCCTAGGTCCTCTTTGCCCTACTAAAACCAAAGAATAATCCTTTTTAACTTTTTTCAAAAAGATGGAGAACGCTTCAATTAGCGTAACAATGTTTTTCCTTTTCTCCATCACACCAACATGAATAAAGTAAGGATTAGAGAGAGGTGAAACCAGCTTTTCAGTTTTGGCTTTTACTTTTAAATCCAAACCGGTTGGAATTACTTCTATAGGATTGCTGGTTCTTAAATACTTTAAAATACGGCCTTTTGCAAAATGGCTAATCGTCAAAACATTTGCTCCCGAATCAATGCTTTTCTGTAAAAGAAACAAGTATATTTTCCTCCACAGTGCATTGTAATGTTCGGGTGATTCCCAGAAAAAAGCATCATGAATCACAGATACCCTTTTGCCGCGTGAATAAATGGGAGAAAGAATGTCAGGAGATAAGACAAGATCAGCCTTGTACCAAAATGAAAGCACTGGAAGTACAATGAGTTTATGAGAAAAATACTGTAGTTGAAAAACCCAGTTCTTCCAACGAGCTGTCTTTCCTTTGAAGAAATTATTCTTTAATATTTTTTCTCTCGAAGGGTAGATGACAAAAGTATAGTTCTCTCCATTGTAAGCCTCTACTTGGTCAAGCAAATTCTCGGTATAGGTTTTAATACCCGTTTGTGCCAGGTATTGAAAAAAAATATCAAGAAGAATAACCTTTTTTGGTTTCGATTTCATGCCAAAGTTTGAGGAAGACCACTTACGGACTTCATAGTTGAATAAAGCTGATTATAGGCAGTTAAAGAATAACCCATCATCCACTTTGTAAAAAGGGAAACGTAGGTGTAAAGTTCCGCATTGGATGTAAAAAGTGGAAGAAGCAGCCCGAATTTAGTTGTTGCTGCGACAAAAGCAATCCGTGCGGTATTGCTGTCCTCCGTTTTCCTGAAAACGAGAAGGCTTTTGTAAATGCCAAAACCTAAAATGGCGATGTACAAAAACATTCCAAGCACCCCAATTTGCACACCATAAATCAAGATCTGATTTTCACCACCAACAAGTACTTCGTCAGCTACACTTCCCCTATTCCCACTCATGGCTAGTCCAATTCCTTCCGGATTGGCAATGATGGAGTCCAAGGCAAGAAACCATTCTACCAAATGTCCTACACTAGATGCATTCTGAAAAGTAATGGTGTCGTATACAAAATAATAAAATTCATCGGAGGCAAAAAACGTCAAAATACCCAAACCAAGTAACTTATAGAGTCTAAAAATCACTGCAACAAACAGTAACATAATATAAAATGCTCCAAATGCTGCTCTAGAGGCGGTCATCATCAAGCTCCCGAAGGCCGCCACCATTACTATTATATACAACCAACTGTCTGCCCTTTCCTTACTCAAGTACCAAATAAGTCCTGTAGAAAAAGCCAATAGACAGGAACTGGCAAGTTCCAAAGGATCTGAAAAAAGGAGGCCAAACGCATCCCCGAGGTTTGGGTTTCAAATGTCCAGGACAAACCAAGGTTACCTGAAGGATCGATACCGTTGACAGCAAAGTTAAACTGCACATACCTGGTAAATTGCTGAAAGTGAACCCCGATATCCTTTTCAATAACGTTTAGACAAAAGGCAGCGATTGCCACAATCATTATAAGGTTAAAAAGTCTGGTTATCGACTGTTGATCCATCCTTGTATTTCTTCTCAAAAAATAAAAAATGGGAATTAACAATATTCCTTTTAAATACAATAGCTTACTTAAAAAATCGGCTTCACCTAGTGGAAGAAACACGTATAAAATTGCCAAAGACGTAAAACTAAGAAACAATTTATCTACAAATTCAGTCTTATGGGGTAGTTCCAAATGCTTCTGTTGTAGAAAAAAAAACCTAGCAAGGCCAAGGCTAATAAAAGTTCTTTGCTGTATTGAAAAAAAGCAGAAGTGAAACATATACAACCACAATAATGAACAATAGTAGAGCCATCATTTACTAATATTCAATCTTGTTTTCAATCCTTCCACAATTCCATTAATCACCGCCTGGCTTTTGCTTCGGCGTCCTTTGATCAGAAAATAAACGATGTACAAGCCAAATTTTGAAAAATGAAAAGGCCAGGCAAGCCAGTTTTTAGGATGTGAACAGTACTTTCTCAACTGAAAAATCTGGTTTCTCACGTTCAAAAAATGAACTTTGGGATTTAAAAAACCTTCCTTTCCTTTGGTCTCACTTTTAGAAGCCGCACCTGCTTCGTGATAGATAATAGACTGGGGATGTACCTTTAGTTCAAAGCCTCCTTTTTTCATTCTTAAAGACCAATCTACATCCTCAAAGTAGGCAAAATAATTATTATCGAACAAGCCTACTTTCTCCAGGACAGCAGACCTGACCAAAATTGCACAGCCACTGATCCATTCTGTAAGATAAGGTTTTGGGCTATGTACTTGGTAATTGGTTTGAGAGTAACCCAGCCAACTATGATACCTTCCTCCGGCATTCCAAACCTCGGACTTGGGTGTTATATAATAGATTAATGGCTGAATGGCTGCCAAATTTAGTGACAGTTCCATTTCTCCCACCAGTAGATCTAAAAACCCGGATGCCACCAAAGTATCATTGTTAAGCAACATGATATATTCATACCCCCTATTCAAGGCATATTGCATACCAATATTGTTTCCTCCTGTAAAACCTTCGTTGACTTTATTTTGTAATAGGTTTACAGAATTGTACATTTTTTGGAGATTCGAAATCGAGCCATCCGTGGATCCATTGTCCACAAGAATGATATCCCCTTCAGGGACACCAGCCTTAATAAGCGAGTCAATGCATGCCTGGGTGTAGTCCCAGCCATTCCAATTAAGAATAACTACGGCTACTGAATAGTGCATGGTAAAATTGAGAAACGGTGGATGGCTTTTTTCTGTACAGAAGAATGGCGGTAATGACAAACATGACAACTTCTGTAGAGATCAGTGCCACAGCAAGACCAACTCCTCCATAATATTCCGTAAGAATAAGGGAAGCTGTCAACATGTAAATTGAAAAAACCCAAGTTGAGTTAAAAAGGACTTTCTTTTCTTCGGTGACCAAAATGATTAGCATATTGCCCAAATTGAGCCCTGAAACCAAGGGGATAAATGATAGAATTTTAAGAAAAAGCACAGCGTTTTCTAAATTTTCCCCAGCAATTAGCTGAACAATATACGGGGCAGACACTTGAATGAATACTATAATAAATAAACCTATCAATAGTGTCGCTAATTCCACCTTGGCAAGGAAAGAGAAAAATTTGTTTTTCTCTTCATAATATAGAATACTAGCTCTTGGAAAAATAGCCTGACTGATTAAAACCGGGGCCATTCTCAACACCATGGCTATTCGCTCAGCGATGCTATATGGTCCCAAAACAGCTGCTGAAGCAAAAAAACTTAATATAATAAGGCCTCCATTAATGGCGATGTGGGAGGCAAGGCTAGAAAGAAACAACAAAACATTGTTTTTCAAGGAATGAAGTATCCTCAAAAGCTTAGGCCTTACCAATCGAATCTTCATCTTGGAATGTACAAAGAACAGGAGTCCAAAATTCCCAGCAAGGGCTGTTAAACCTAGGAAAAAGTTAGCTAAATAACTCTCGTTTGCACTTTGTATAAACAAAAACACCAATAGCAAATAAAGCAACTTAGTACTTGCATTAACAACTGACACCCAATGGAGTCGTTCCTTTCCTTGAAAGAACCAGACACTGTTGGTGGCTTCACTAAAAAGCAAAATGGCAGACCACCATAAAATCAATAAGAAATCCTCAAAATAACCACAAAAAAATCCAAGAACAGCTATGAGCAGTAGAGAAGCGCTCGCAAGCGACAGCTTACTCCAAAGTATTTCTGAAACCTTTTCACTTAGGGCATTGAGGTTACCTTGATTAAGGGCAATATTTTTGGGCGCACTTAGGTTGTAGCCAAAACCTACAAGCACATTGAACAATAGAACAACAGAAAAGGCAAGATTAATCCTTCCAAATTCTTCCACCCCTACTGCCCGAATCAATATAGGCATCGCGATAATTGAAACCAGGATATTTGAGGATTGGATTAAAAATAAAAAGATTAAATTTAAAAATGACTTATGCCTAAACAAATAGATATAAGGTAATTGAGAGGGCTTATCCGACATAATTATAGGTAAGACTCAAGGCTTAAGGTGTGTTATATAAAGTGTATTCAAATAAATCCACACAAACCCTACTATAAAAAATAAAAATGCGCCAAAGACAATTCCAACTGTCAGTTTTATTTCAGCTATCTCTAATGGATACCTAGGCTGATCAATAATTTGGATTAAAGGAGTATTGTTTCTATCATTAATTTTAGCTATCTCTAAATTCTTAACTATTTCTTCATAAACTGCTGCCGAAGCCTGAATATCGATCTGTATGCTTTTGGAATTGACCATTCCCTCCTTAAGCAATGGATTTGGATTGGGAACCCTATCCTGAAAAATTGCAAGCGCTTTTATTTTAGCATCTAAAACTTTTCTTACACTATCTGATTGATGTTGTAAGACACTTACATTTTCAGCAGTTTTCTTTGTTTTTGCTTTAAGGTAAAAGTCATTAACCGTTGCCACCAAACTCTCATTAAAGCTTTTAGAAAAGGCCTGGTCTTTACTAGCCACCGTTACTTTGATAATATTGAGTTTGCGGTCAGGTTTTTCTACGGATAAATTCCGCTTTTTAATCTCTTTCACCACCTCTTTCAGAACACTGTCCTGCTGAATAGTAAAACTAGATCGTGGTAATGTGAAATCCAGCGAGCTAAAGTCAACCTCATCCTCCCACTTCTTATCAAGTTCATTAAAGGAAATATACCTCTCTATCAACAACTTACCAGATCTTTCAGTGGAAATGGGATCAAAAGGCCTTAACAAGGTCTTGGTTAGCATGGATTCTGACTTATAGAGTTCCATTATATTGTCCCCCTTAAAGAGTCCACTCTCTCCTCCAATTGAGCCTAAATTTATTCCTAGCATTGAAGCAAGGCCTGAAATATTTCCCATCCCTCCCATGTCAGATTGCTCTAGGACGAAGGTGGTATCAGCATGATAAACAGGTTTTTTGAGAATGGAAACAAGCGCCCCTAAAACCGCTCCTATAAGCACAAAAGCGACTAATGTTTTCCACCTTTTTTTATAAATAGTCAACCAGTTTTGCAAACGATGAACCAGCTCTTTTAAAGTGATTTTATCATCCAATATGTGTCGGTTTTCCCCCATAATTAATTCCAAATCTGAGTAATGACCAAAGCCAAAGTAGCCAAGCCAGTTGTAATACCTACCAAATCTCCTGGCCTAATAGGAATTTTTGGACCTTTTGTAGGAACAATAATTTCTGATCCAGGTTCAACCTTTGGAAAGGCATTAAAGAAAAGATAATTCTTAGTCCTTGCCACTTCTCCATTAGCGTATATTACATAGGTCCGTTTTCTTTTTGCCCTGACATTGAACCCTCCGGCCTTATTGATATAATAATTTAAGCCCCTGAAATTCTCAAACCTAATAGTAGTAGGGTATATTACATCTCCTCTCAACCTCACCGTTTGCAACTCCCTTGGAACGCTCAATATATCCCCTTCTTCTAAAATCAAATCGTATTTAGAACCTGGATTTGCCAAAATGGCCTCAAGGTTGATGGCTACAGCCTCAGTTTCTCTCAACTGAATTGGGTTTATCCCTTCTCTTGTAGCAGATATATCATTCAATAACCTCTCTCTGGCTTCTATAACAGATTGGTCCATCTCAACTTCTGCCGAATCATTACTTCCGAAAAGGTATCTGTTAATCCGATCAATCATCTGTCTTTGTGCCTCACTAGGTTCCACATTGTCTTTATTTAGTCTTTCAAGAAGATTAAGCAAGTTGTTGTTGTTTCTTACGATTTCTGATTGATTTTTGAAAAACTCCGTTCTTCTAATAAGTGTTGCTCCTTTTGGATAGGCAAATGCTGTAAGCCCACCTGAGCGTTGGATCAGACTGGAAATCCTTTCCTCTGCCTGAGTAATAGCAAATTCACCTGGTGCTTTTACCTGTCCCTCAATTTTTACTATCCTTTCAAGACTGAAATTGGTCTTCCTTCTTACTATCAAATGATCGAAGGGAAGTAACGTTTTGGGATTTTCTGAAAGCCCTAGGTCTTCTCCCATAGCAATGGGGATGATTTCGGCATACTCACGCCCTCCTTGACCACTTACCCTTCTTGCTATCTCTATATCTTCTTTTGATGCGGATTCTTTCAGTCCTCCCGCCATCAATATAAGGTCTTCAGAGGTCATGTCCTCAGAATAAGCATAGGTACCGGGAACCAACACTTCCCCACTTACTTTCACATATACTTCCTCCTTAATTTCATAAATCGAAGGTACATGAACCACATCTTCTCTTGCAATAGGAATATCGGGAGCAGTTCCTTCCATTATATCGCCAAGGTTAACTTGAATCATTCGGGTACTTAGATCCTCTTTAGTCCTTAAAATGGTAACTCTTTTTAAAAATGCCTCTCCTCTAAGCCCTTCTGACTTCTCTATTAGTTTGGTAAGAGAAAGCCCCTCCTCAAACGCATAGTTTCCAGGTCTAAATACAGCTCCTTTCACCTGAACCCTGTTGGTATACCTATCAAGAATTTCACCTACTTTATAATGATCTCCACCTTTTACTAAAAACATTGAAAATTGGTCACTGTAGACATCTGATACAGCCTTCTCCTTATTGGTCATCCTTGTCACTCCAACTTTCTCTTTAAAGGCCCTATCCGTAAAGCCTCCAGCGAATTTCAACACATCGGCGAAAGTTTCCTCTCCTCTTATTTCGAAAACTTTCGGACGCTTCACTGCACCTTCTAAACTAACTCTTGCCAAATACGGAGGCACTAAAATAATATCTTGATCCTGCAAAGTAACATTTACTCCGGGATCACCATTTATTAAAAAGTCATATAGATCTATTTCGGCAATTTCCTTTTGGTTTCTGACCAATTTCACTTTTCGCATACTCCCATTGGCATTTGGACCACCTGCTGCATACAAAGCATTGAAAACATTGCTAAAAGCACTTATGGTAAAAGTACCTGGCAACCTGACTTCTCCTACCAAGTTGACTTTTATGGTTCTTATATTTCCTAAATTGACTTGTAAAAAAGTATTGGGGTTATTGCCTTTTAATCCTGTATAAAATACGGATAACCTATTTCTAATTACTTTAGTAGCCTCATCAAGTGATAAGCCGGATACGCTTATAGGTCCGATATTCTCCAACAAGATTTGGCCTTCAGGAGTTACTGGTGTTTCATAATAGGTTTCTGACTGTCCATAAACATCAATTAAAACCTGATCTCCAGGCCCTAAAACATAGTTCCTTGGGGTGGCAAGATTTAGATTGGGTTCAAAAGTCAGCCTTCTGTTCTTATTATAAAAAAGGTCCATTCCGAAATAAGGAAGTTGGTCAATGTCCATTTGTTCCAAATCACTCTGAGGGGGAATCATCCCTCTGGTAATTTCATTAAAGTCCAATTGTCTTCTTGGGTTCCTCGAGCTACTTGAAGAAGAAGTCCCTATTCCTTGACCATCCATTAACACCATTCCACTCAATCGTTCTCTTAGCTTTTCAATCTCTGAAGTCGGCACACCTCTAAGCTGGGCCATTTGCAACAACTCTGCTTCAGAAAGCCCCGCTTGAGAAGCTCTATCAACCAATTGTTGCAATTGCTGATCACTTAGATCATCGACTTTTATAGAGGAAATGTCTTCTATAGATTGAGGCAATGCGTTAATAGACAACATGACCATAAGAAAAAACATCACATATCGGAACCTAAAACGGCTCATTGGTCTTGGAGAAATCATATCTAATTTTTTTTGGTGGCCATACAGCTTCGCCACATTACTCACACCTATATCTGACATGAATAATTAGGTTATTCATAATTTTAACCGTAAAGCAACTGTAAAGATAATTAATCCTTTCTTTAAGGGACAAGCTTTGCCCATTAAAGGCAAAATAATATGTTTGATCTCTTAAATATCATTTGAGAATTCAAAAATAATGTGTTTTCTATTAATGCTCACCGCTTTGGAATCACTATTGGGTTAGGAATCTTTTGTAAATCATTCAACCATTACTATTTTCGATCTCTTCATAGCAATACTAATGAGTTAACTAAGCTTACTTCTTGCCAATGTCTTGGGGCCTGGGATTTGTTTTCATAAAAAAAACAGTGGCCATTGGACCACTGTTTTAAGAATTAAACCCTTTAATAAATTAAATTATGGCAGCATTACTTTGTCAATCACATGAATTACTCCGTTGGTTGCATGAATATTCAACAGATCTGTATTTAGATTGGCATCTTCTATTTGTAGATCAACTAAGTTCACGGCCAAGGTTTCATTGGTAAGTAGGGTAGGCAATTCTGCTCCATCTCTTAAGTCTTGAGAAAAAGCTCTTGCTGGAACCACATGATACATCAGCACATTTTTTAACGTTTCAAGGGGTATCTCCTCAAATCCCGCAACATCTAGATCATCATACAATTGAGCAAAAGCAGCATCTGTAGGTGCAAATACTGTTAAGTTTTCGTTAAACCCACCATTTACAGCATCTACTAGGTCAGCCCTTGACAAGGCCCCTACTAACTGTGTAAATTCAGGCGTAGCTCCTTGTGTGTAATCGGTAGCAATACCGGCAATTGACATACTTGGCTTCATAATCACATTATCAATAGCGTGAATTACCCCATTGGTTGCTTCGAGATCTGTTTCTATAACCTGAGCATTGCCATTGATCCAAACTTTTCCATCAACAGTTATACTTACAAAAAATGGAGCCCCCTCCAAAGAGGCTACACCTCCACTACTTACTGCAGAAGATGGAACTTCAGATGGTACCACATGATACATTAAAATATCTTTTAAAACATCTACTTCTACTGCACTAACATCAGTTATTCCGGCATCAATGAAGGCCTGATTTGTAGGGGCAAAAATTGTAAATGGCCCATTAGCACTCAGTGCATCTACCAAACCAGCTCGTTGAACTGCCGCCACCAAAGTAGTAAACCTGCTATCACTTATGGCCAGCTCAACAAGATTTTTATCATCAGATTTCATAGGCTTAGGATCATCTTCCGAACAGCTTATGACAAAAAGCATAAACACTGATAAGACCAAGCCAAATATTTTTTGATTTTTCTTAATTGTTGTGTACATGATTAAAATTGGTTTAAATTTTCGTTGGTTCAATTCATTGATTACCAAACCAGTTAAAATACTTTTGGTTTGAAATATTTTAAAAAAAATTAAAATTAAACCATTACTCAGCTCTTTATTCTAATAAGAAATTGCCTCAAAAAAGGCGAAATTAATCAATAGTCCACATTTTTTATAAGTACCAACTCAGTCCTTGACAAGGGAATTTATTCCTTTTAAATTCAAGCCAAGGATCTACCTGAATTGTTAAACATATTAATCGCTATTACCTAACTTTGCAGCTATGAAACAATTCAAATTTCTACTGCCTGTTATATTACCAGTAGCCTTCCTATTTGGGTGTAACCAATCTAATGAACAATGTGAGCTTCCTTCAGGCTATAAGGATAACCTTAGCTACATTGACATTATTAGAATGGAGAATTTGTATTTTGAAAACATTACAAAAGAAAAAATATTGGCAAATCTGGAATCATACCCGGAATTCTCGAAAGCGATGTTTGCTAACATTGGCCTGGAAAACCAAGAACAGCTTGCTGAGGAATTACTATTGATCCATCAAGACAGTGGAATGATAGAACTGTATCAGGAGGTGAAAAAAATATATGGCGACATAAGTGATATAAAAACTGAGCTAGAAAATGCTTTTGCCGGTATCAAATACCATTATCCCGATTATAAGATACCGACGGTTTATACTTTTGTAAGTGGTTTTGGAAGCGATTTAATCGTCACAGATGAGGTAATAATAATAGGCTTAGATTATTTTCTGCCCGAAGACCACAAATTTCAGCCTGTAGACCTACCCAATTATATATTAAAAAGGTACAACAGGGCTCATCTTGTTCCGACTATAGTAACGGCCATCTCTTCTCAGTTTAATAAAACCAAGTTAACAGACCGTAGCCTTCTTGCTGAAATGATCTATTATGGAAAATCCTATCACTTCACTAAAACCATATTGCCTTGTACTTCCGATGAATTAATCATAGGCTATGAAACGGAGGAAATTCTTGGCAGTTATGCAAACGAAGAAATGATTTGGGGGCATTTTATTGAAAATGAATTGTTATTCGAAACAAACCCATTTGTAATTAGAAAATATACTGGTGAAGCGCCATTTACTGATGAAATCAGCCCTGACGCACCTGGTAGAATTGGAAGATGGACAGGCTGGAACATAGTAGATGACTACAAGGAAAAAAATGGATTGAGCTTAACAGAATTGATGGAACAAGATGATGCGCAGTTAATTTTCAAAAACTCAGGCTATAAACCAAGAAGACTATAATAAAGCATCCAAGAGGATTTTTAAGGCCAATGCTGCTCTGAATTCAATAAATCAAATAGCTTTCGTTGGGCTTCCTTTTTATCAAATATTCTTTCAGCAATTTTCCTGGCCCTCTGCCCCATTTGCTGGAGCCGGACAGGGTTGCTTTCCACTTTGTCCAATTCCTTTATCAATAAACTGATATCGGAAAGATTGTGAAAAAATCCAATTTCCTCTTTATAGATAAGTTCATAAATCCAGCCTCTGAAGTTTACGATAGTTGGTAAACCCATAGCCAAAGCATCGAAAAACTTGTTTGGGCTGCTGCTTTCTAATGCTGTCAAGGGTAGGAAAGATATGTAGGCAAAGTCAGCTTTCTCCAATTGTCTTTTGACTGCAGATTTGTCGCCAAAAGGAATAAAATCCACATTGGAAAGCTTCAATTGTAAAGCTTTTTCCTTTAAATGGGTAAGTGCATTTCCTTTGCCCATCATTTCAAAACGCCAGTTTTTAGCCAATCTCTTAGCTTCAATAGCCAAATCCAGAAACTGATCAAGCCCATTGACTTCTCCTATAGCTCCTGAATACAAAAATGTCAATGGCTGCTTGTCAAAATCTCTTTTTTCATCTAGGGTAAACTTGGGTTTAAAAAATGAATTATCAGAAAAATTGGGTATCAAAACCAACTTCTTATCCGGAAAGCGAGAATTTATATTGCTTTGAATTCCAGGGGAAAGTGACACAATTTTATCAGCCTCCTGATAAATTTTAGCCTCCATCTTGTACAAAAGTTTTTGAATAATTCGGCTTTTGATTTTTAAAACCTGAATAGGCGCTTCTGGCCAGAGATCTCTAACTTCAAAAACAAATGGAATGCCCAAAGCCTTTTTTGCCCAAACACCAATCCATCCAGTGGTAAGTGGTGTAGAGGATATATAAAACACATCGGGAGATTGCAGACTCTCAATTAACTTTTTCGCTTCTCTATAAAACCGGTAAAACGCCAGAATTCTCTTCCACACTGGGAAATCAGCCTCATAAGGTACTGCAAGGTAATGTACATTTACCTTCCCATCTTTGCGTAATTCGTAGGCTTTTTCATTGTGTGCAGTAATCACCTCCACCGTACATCCTTCCTTCGAGAGCCCCTGAGAAAGGTGATAAGACCTCACGGCTCCCCCTTGTTCAGGTCTCAGATAATATTGATGGATATAAATTATTCTCATGTGGTGTTTTTATTGATCCATTCGGAAAGAAGAAACACATTAAATAAAAGCAAATAATGTGCATGAATATGGTTTTCCGGGCATTTCAATAAGCCCTGCCATTCATTAGGAATCAAATCCCCAAACTTTTTCCCAAAGTCCTTAACTGCTGAACATAGCTTATTTCTGAAACCAGCATGATGAATAAACCACTCTTTTATAGGAAGACCAAAACCTGATTTCTCCCTTTTGGCAATGTTTCCCAATCCCTCAGCCACCAATAGCTCCTTTATCCAGGATTTTGGTGTTGTTTTTATCAATAGCTCACTGTTCATCTGATTACTCAATTCCAGCAATGGCCAATCTAGAAAAGGAGCCCTACCTTCAATTCCTTGAGACATGCATGCATTGTCATGAATCTTCAGCAAGTCCTGAACCAAATACATTTGTTGATCCCAAGTCAATGCCCTTTTGAAATCGCCTCCTTCCCTTGGGTACTGGGTTTCCAAAAACTCACCCAAAGCTTCAGGTACAGGACTAAGGGCCGCAAAATTAATAAATGTACGAATAGGATTCTTATGAATTCCCTGCAAAAATTTCTTTTGGCTCCTATTGAAAAACGGTGCTTTTTGAAAAAACAATGCTGACCAATGCCAAAATTGAGGTCTCCTTAGGTAACTTTTATAAGCTATATGTCTATTGTATCCACCAAATAGCTCATCTGCCCCAACACCACTAACCAACACTTTTACATTTTTTCTGGCTTCTCTGGCAATCGCCCAGGTAAGATAGCTTGCACTGTCTCCTACTGGCTGGTCCAATTGAGACAGATATTCATCCCAGGATTGTAAAAAGAAATCAGGTCCAATTTTAATTTCCTGATTACCTCCGCCATATTTCTTGGTCAGCTCTGCTGCATATTCCGCATCCTTGAAATTCTTAGGGTAGGGTGATTCAAATCCAATGGTATAAGTCGGCAATGGAATCCCCATTTCTTTAAACCAAATATGATACAAAAGGGAACTGTCTGCACCTCCACTAAGCACCATGCCCACTGGAACATCTGCTGTAAAATGTTTAAGAACGGCTTCCGTTAAATATTGCTTGAATAGGCTTTGATTAGGACTTTCAATTTTACCCTTAACTGTGCTTTTTACCTTGATTTTTAAAGATTTCTTTTTGCTACCATCAAGTCCAAATATTGCAATTTGGCCCGGCAATATTTCATTCAAATCTGTAAAGAACGAAGATGAAGGAAGGGAAGTTCTCAAGTACCAATAGGGCAATATTTGCTCAGAATTCAGAATTGGTTTGTCTTCAATAGCCTGGGTCAGGCATTTTGCTTCTGAAGAACAGATCAATCTATTTTTTTTATGGGTATAGAACAAGGATTTCATCCCTACAGGATCCCTTACCATCAGAATCTCGCTGGCTTTTATATCTACATACACAAAGGCAAACATCCCTTCCAAAGCTTGGATCCCTTCTTTCCCCTTTTGTTGCAACCATTGAAACAATACTTCTCCATCTGAGCGGGTTTTAAAAATCACACCTTCATCGAGAAGTTGGTTTTTCAAATCCTGGAAGTTGTACAAAAAGCCATTCCATGATAAAAAAGCCGTCTTATCCTCATTGGTGATAGGCTGATTGGCTTCATCCCTTGGATCCATGATTTTGAGTCGATTGGATGCCAAGAACACTCCATCCGAAATTTCTATTATCTGCCTATGATCAGGTCCTCGATGCGTACAGCTTTCGACCATTTTGTTGATGGCATCCTGATTTGTAGCGGACCTATCTACCAACAAATGAACCCCACACATTAATTGGAAGGCGTCTTTTTATTCAACACCTCTTCCAAGTCGATATTTTTCTGGTTTTTTTCATAATACCTACAAATTGCGGTGATGCTGCATTCCTGGCATTTAGGTTTCCTTGCAAGGCACACATACCTCCCGTGTAGAATTAACCAATGGTGGGCCTTATGAATTACTTCTTTTGGTAGGTGACGGACCAAGTCCTTTTCAACCTCCAAGGGAGTTTTGGCTTTTTGGGCTACCAATCCCAGCCTTTTTGAAACCCTAAACACATGGGTATCTACAGCCATATTGGGTTGGTTCCATACCACACTGGTAATTACATTGGCTGTTTTCCTTCCTACCCCTGGAAGTTTTATAAGTTCATTGACTGTATCAGGAACCTCCGAGTTAAAATCTTCCACCAGCATTTTGCCCAAACCTAAAAGGTGTTTGGTTTTATTATTTGGGTAGGAAACAGTCTTGATATAAGGAAACAATTGATCAAAATCGCTTGCCGCCAAATGCGCAGGTGTGGGAAAGTCTCTAAAAAGTGCCGGTGTTACCATATTTATCCGTTTATCGGTGCATTGAGCACTCAATACAACAGCAACGAGCAACTGGAAAGTTGATTCAAACTTAAGTTCAGTTTCAGCCACAGGCATGTTTTCTGAAAAATGTTCTACAAAGGCCTGATACCTTTCTTTTTTTAGCATGACAGTCATTTACTTTAATACCCTTATTGTCTAAATGGGGTAAATTTCTAAAAAGAAATATTAAACCCGAAATAGGCAATAGACAATAGCCTTACATTTCAGATGCACTTTCTTTAATAAAACTGTATGATTCGCCACATATACCGTCTTTTCAAAAAAATGCTCAGCTCATTCTATTATTTTCTTTGTACAAAATTAGACAATATTATCCTTATCCGGATTGAACAGGCTAAATGCAAAAAAAATTCCTGTCGTTTTTGTTAAACGACAGGAAAAATATTGTTGTTGGTGTTATACTCTTTCCAGTCCTTTGGACCGGGCCTTTTTCTTAATGGCGTTAATAATGCTATCGGAAGGTTCGGTTAGGACAATGTCCAATTTTTCAATTGTGCTAAGCAAATCGATGTATTCTTGCATTAGCTGTTGGTCATCTTGCAAGACTTGCACCAATTGATCATTCTCCTCTTCCTCCATCTCCTGATAAATATACCTTATCAGGTCACTTGTCGTAAAAGATTTGGTCATAGGCAATATTTATTTGTTTAAGTTTCTTTCGTAAGTTGATAAGCGCATATCGCATTCTTCCCAAGGCTGTATTTATACTGACTCCAGTTTGCTCTGCTATTTCCTGGAAACTTAAATCCATATAATGCCTCATGATCAATACTTGTTTTTGACTCTCAGGCAATTCCTCGATCAATTGCCTGACCAAGGCACAGGTCTCATCCTTTACCTTTATATCCTCTACATTCTGTTCGGCAAAATGTAAGGTATTAAAAACATTAGACCCATCCTCCATTACCACCATAGGGTAGCGTTTCATTTTTCTAAAATGATCAATAGCCAAATTATGGGCTATCCGCATTAACCATGGTTGGAATTTTCCTTCTTCGTTATAGCGATCAGAATTGAGTGTTTGGACTACCTTTACAAATACATCCTGTAGCAAATCTTCTGCAACACCCTGCTCTTTTACTATCATCAAAATTGTAGTGTAGACTTTAGTCTTGTATTTATCGACCAACCTTTCAAAGGCAATCTCACTACCATTCCTATATTGTGAAATTAATTCACTGTCTTTAGGTCCTAACCTTATACTCATAAAACAGATATTTAAATAACGTAGAGTTTTATCCCATATTGTAGAGTTTGTAGTCAATCATAAATAACTTTCTTTTCAAATGTATATAATCAGTTAAGAATACACAATTTTTTTGTACTTTTTTATAATAAATAGCATAATAAAAAATATAAGACAGAAGATTATTCCTTTTGTTAAAAAATTGACCAAACACTATATTGCAACATTATGTGATATCTTAAAATCTAACAATTAAAGTACCAAAAAAAAATGATTTTAAAGATTTACTGACTTTCAGAAGGAGTGTTTTTACCGAACCCTTTTGCCAAAAGACTGTAAATAGTACCTGAAACACCTAGAAAACCAGTAATATAGGCTGAAGTTTCATTAAGAATATTTGGGTCATAAAAACTGATTAATGCAATACAAATTAAAACAAAGCTGAAAACGGCTGCCTGTATCATCCTTGCGTTTCCAGATTTGCTTTCATCCTGCTTAAATCGAGCCACATCTTCATCACTTACATAAACACATACAAAATTCCTGAAACTTTCTGAAAACAATACCAGGCTGTCCTTGGACAGGTTCATCTTCACCACGCCTTTTTGAATAAGGGCGGTCATTGTTTCTTTATTGAAAAAATTTATAAACCCTTCAGTAGCATAATTATACACCATTTTGCGTTCCTTTAAGCTCAATTCAGCCCAGATGTTCATATAATAAGCCTTATTGTACCTTTGAATAGAAAGAATGCATTTCTCATACCTTTCTTGAGACAAGGACATGCCCAAATTGTCCCTTGAAATCTCCTCAGTAATAAGCGATGCGATAGGTTTGGAATTAGGACCATATTCAATTTCTACTGCTAGCTCATGCGTCTTTTCGTCATTAAACAGCTTGCACTTCATCCTTGACTCAAAAATAGCCTTGTTTTGCTCATCTAGAGATTTAAAATCCTTACCAAAATAAGGAAGAGTAATTTTCTGGTTTTGAAAATCTATTGGAACGTATTGAAAAAGGTATTCCGAAAAAACCTCAGTGATCAGCAAACGGGATTGCATAGGCATTTTACTGGGTAAAATTTCCTGAAGCGGCCTTCCTGAAGTAACAAACAATCTTAATTCTGTCCCTCCATATTTCTTTTGAAATGCCACAATGGTATTCAAAAACTTTTCAGTATCGCCAAGGCAATGAATATTTTCTAGCACAACTCCTTTGTGCCCATCTTCCAATTCAGGCAATACCACCCCTTCACCATCCGATAGTTCTGCCAAAAGAATCTCATTAGGCTCCCAAGCAAATTGTTTTAAAATCCAATCCCTGGACTTAGCTGCATCTACCCCTATAATAAAACTATTTTTTTGTTTATCCGCCCCCTTAGGAAGTAGATCAAAAGAATTTGTAAAGTGATAATCAATGAGATAGATTTTATTCCCTAAAATCATTATCATTTTGAAAAACCAGATAAGTACCACCAACAATACTATTAAAAATATAATATTGGATCTGATGATTTCCCATAAACCTATACTTTGATTGAGTTTCCCATAGCTTATTCCTGGTGTGGTATTGAAGGCTTCTACCAATGCCTGTTGTGGAGCGGCTATAAAATCGGTGATCAGCTCATCATCTTGATTGGAAAATCTCCCAAAATTATTCCTCCTGAATTCTTCATGAATTTTAATCAAGTTCATGTACACCTCAGGAATAGATTTGGCTTCTTCTTCAGTTTCTATTTTAGCTTTACCCACATATTCCCAGATAATTTTCTCCTGATTAAATATTTGGCGATGAATAAAATAGCCAGGTAAAAACCCAACAATCATCAGCCATAAGAGAAGGTTAATTGCAAACACACGCTTATCAACAGGTGAACCTGTCAATTTGGTCCAGAAATCTGCAAATTTTCGATGTAGTTTGAATAGCTCCTTTGTTCTCTTCCATTGACTAAAACGAACTGAAGGAAATTTTTGAGTCTGATAAAGGTAGAAACACAATACTTGCATGCCTGCTATTATCAGTAAAAAGATCATAGTAAAAATAAAATAACCTGTACCACTGTGGCTCAATGAGGTAAGATAACCCAATAAAATGGCCATCAGAATCCACAAAAGAAAGACTATTGTTAAAAAAGCGTTAATATTTTTCTTTGCCCCATCTTTCCCAACAGTAGCCAAAAGAAGAAAATTACATGTTCCTGACTGAATGGCAATAAGTGAAGACCATAGAAAAATTTTAAATATACTTAATGGTAGAAATAGGTAGATAATGAGAAAAAGTACTATATCAAGCAAAAGCATACTGTTTAACCAGAGAAAGCAAAGCCTCTTTCTAGGTGATGGACTGTACCATGCAAATGAAAAATCCTCATAAGCTAAGTAAATACTTGATTTCTGTGTAACCAGTGTCAAAAGCCCCAGTAATCCCAATATCAATAGATAGGGGACAAAAACAGCTATACCCTCAAGGGAAGCCAGAGAATGCAAAGCGTGTTGAAGGTTGGTATCCTCCAGGTAAAGCACCCAGTTTCCGGCCACGAATGAAGCCGAAGAAACAGGACTTAATAGCGCTTGGTATTCATAACCGTTGACATAGATAGGTGTCTTCCATACTTTATCGTCTGCTGCATCTTTATTATTGGCTATTAAGGTTTTGATCTCTTGCCATTTTTCTTCCCCTATCCCTTCCTGAAGAAAATTGACTGGAATGTTTACCTTTTTACTTATAAATAAAACCTTGCCGTCAGGCTTAAACACAAAGAATCTCCGGGTTTTGCTAATCTCAGGAACCAATGAACCCAAATGAAATGTCAAAGCAAAACCATTATCCCCGGCTCTTTTACTTATAACACCTTCCAAGTCTCCTGTAGATTTTGAGGAATGTGCACTTATAAAATAATCCTCTTCTGATTCTGGGACTTCCTGTACATAATCTCTATTTGCGATAGAAACGAAAGGAAAATCCCCAAAATCAATCGGTCCTTCAAAACTTGTCAATTGTGGTATCAACATTTTCAGGATATTTCCCTCTAAATCGAACTCCAAAAACTCATTTACATCCAATTCATTATGATGTGCATCTTCTGGTTGGTTGGTATGGATCTGACCGTTGTCAATTTCTTCCTTAAATATTTCAAGTCCCTCAATCAACTGTTGAATTTCAGAACTAAAAGCAGATTTTACATAGTGAAGGTTGTTTTCAGAAGTAGACTCACTTTCGTAATTTTGAAAGAGTGAAAAGAAAAAGAAACCCAGTATCACCATTACTAAGATTAAGGACAGCCCCAATCCCATCACTCTTTTCTTAGTCAAAACATCCCCATCTCCAAGGTTGAAAATGCTTATGATAGGAATGGATACAAACACTAAAATCAATAGGGTTAAAAAAGCACTTAAGACCTTAAAGTTTATTTTAAGCGCAACACTTTCAAACCTTGATTTATCTTTGGCTCCAAGCAAATAGAACTTTTGATCTCCAATTACTGCAGGCGAAAGAAAACCTTTGTATTCCTTTCCAGACACCTGTAAATCCAATTGTCTTTCCCCTACAGACTGTTCATGATTCAAAGAATCAACATTTACGACAGGGAGCCCTGCAAGATTCCCAGGGTAAATGGCCTTGCCTGTTTGATCTAAAATAAAAAGCCTGTCAAAAAACAGGCTTTGAACATTCCCTACCATTAGGTTGTGTACGGAAACTGAATGGTCTATTTCAAATGCTCTTCCTGATAGGACATCCTGAATTTGAGCATTGCTAAGTTCTTCATTAATTTTTTCCATTAATGAAGAATAATTTAATTTAGGAAGATTCCCTTCTTTGGTTTTGTCATTGAGAAAAAACCTAAACCCTTTCACATGAATCAAATAAGAGGTATCCCTTTGAATCAATGAAATGCCGTCCTCAGCAAAAAGTTGCGGTTCTGGACTTTGGTCATCCTTAAAGTTCTGAATCTTCTCAATGCCAAATTTAGGATTTCTATCAATCATCCTTACCATACGAGAAGCGGCTTCCTTCTCTGTATCCATTCCCCAGGTATAAAAATTTCTTTTAAAATACCCTTCTAATTGGACGTGATAATTGTAAAAAGAATCAAGGAAATTATGTTTGGCAAGAAATATTGCCTTGATACCCTGAGATTCAAGCTGGCTTTGATTGGTTTTGGAATGCTGGTATAGGTAGGCACCTATTAGAAGCATAATACCGAAAATGAATATCCAAATGCGTAGGTCCCTGAATTTCATTAGGAAAGTATTATTTAAACTAATTATAAAAGATTAACTAATTTAATTATTACTATCCGAAATCAAAAACTTTTATTTTGCAATATTGAATTATTCTATTACCAAATTATGCAAAACCACAATTTATCTAAATCAATATTCCGATATCAATCACAAAAACCCCTATTCCTCTTCTATTACAGATTCTTTTTTTATCATCCAGCTTGGGGCAGTAACAAACCATAAAATTGTACCAATAAACATAAGTTGCTTGCAAGTGGATGACTCCATTTGACCTCCAAACACTAAAATGGCGGGTATTATACTTAATCCCAAGCCTACGAACGATATAATTTTCAATAAAAGTTTCATTTCCTTTGATTCAATTTACTTGCAATAACATATACCAAAACAGCTACAAACCAACCTGGGAGCCCAAGAAAGAAAATTTCAATACCTAGTAGTAAATTCAACAACAAACAAAAAGTCAAGGTAACCAACCAGGTAATGGCTACTGACCAATTAAGTTGTATGCCTTTAACCGCTGCATAGTTGGATTTAAGTCCTAATTTTTCAAGCAGGTAAACATCAATGAATATTACCGCCCCTACAGGCATCAGAATTAGACCATACAAAGCAACGAATTCCAGCAAGCGCATTACCAAGCCTGGGAAGCAGGCAGCAATTGTAGTGAATAAACCTACAAAGAGCGTTACCTTCCAAGTTTTCCATTTAGGATTGATAGACTGTATTGCCAAACCTGCTCTATACAGTGTGGGGTTGGCCGTGGTCCAGCCAGCGATTACAACGCAAATGGCTCCTGCAGCACCTACAGCTCCATAAGCAATTGGACCTGGTGCAAAAGTAAGACTCCCTTTGGATTCAATAAGGAATAAGGAATATAAAATACCAGAGGCAATCCAAGCAATAAAATGCCCTAAAAACACACCTGTTGCAGAGGAAAATCCTTGCTCCCATTTCTTGGCATATCTAAGCAATGACAAATCAGCCATACCAATATGCATGGCCATATTACAAAACCAGGCAAAAAACAAAATGTGCCAAAAACCGAATTTACTCTGCCCTTCCAAAGGAACTCCAGTCCAGATGGTACTTTCCGCAACAGACCAAAATGACCCGGCATCTGTAACTCCTAACCTAGGTAACACAGCCAATGCTGCGGCAATAAATACCATAATCATCCAAGGAGCAGCTACCATGGCAAACTTTGAAACCTGATCAAAGCCAAACATAGCAATCAAGGTGGTAATGGCACCAACCCCAAAAACTGTCAATACCCAACCTATATTATTGGGATATATGTCTGTTAATTGTGGCATGGGCATATCAAAAGGTATACCTACAGCTGTTGCTGACACCGCGATCATAGAGCCCGCTAGAAAGCAAAATAGACCAGCATTTACCAAATTATAGAGTAAAGTAAACTTTTTACCGGCGATTTTCTCCAACAAATAATACAAGGTTACTCTGGTTTTCACAGCAATCTTCGCCGTCAGGAAGGCCCAGCTTAACACTGCCAATATATTACCCAATAATAAGCCAGTTACTAAATCAATAGCACTGGCTCCATGTGCGACAAACAAAGGTCCTATTACAAATTCCGTTCCGGCGGTATGCTCACCTGCATAGGTGCCTAAAAAACTTCTCCAGCCTTTTAATTTATTACTGGGAATGGGTTGTTGTTCATATTCATTGACCGCATTGAGACGGTCTACCAAACTTTTGCTTTTTTCCATAGAAATAAGTAATCAAATAATCTCTTCTGATTTACAGTTTAAGATTTTGAAACGTTGTTAATTGATTGTTTATATTGGGGTAAAAGGACATCAATAGCAATAGCATTTCAGCATGCTGATAGAACCCTTTTAAATAGAGCCTCTGTTAATAAATTTAAAAATATTTTTAACGGATTCTTTTTTGTTCTTTTTGATCATATAAGCAGCTGTTTCCCCCATTAATTTAAAATCCGTGGAGATTACAGTAATGCCCAAAAGCTCCTTTAATGGGGTGTCATTGTAGGATATTATTCCGATCTCTTTACCCGGTTCATAAAGTTGCTCCCTGACTTGTTTTACTAAATTGACCAAATCATTTTCTTCAATTACAATAAAAGCATCCTTTGGACGCAATTCCATTTCGGGATAAACTCTATCCAAAATTTCATAATCAAACTCAAAGTCACTGCAGAATTGCTGAAAGCCTTTCAATATTTCTTTAGGGTAAGGGTAAAGAATATCAGTAGGATATACCAACATTAGTTTATCATATTGCTGAATTTGAAAAATCCCCTCAATCAAGGCATTGTAAATGTCCTTTTTGAAGTCCTGGTAAATGGAAGCAACGTTATCCCCTAATTCAGGAATCTGGTTGTCCATTATTATGAGTTTGTCGGAAGGTATATCTTTTACACATTTCATGATCTCCTCATCAAAGTTATAATGGCCATTTTCACCATCTTTAAAATGAGGCATCAGTACGTAATAATCATAAGCACCCTTGTTCTCGGTAAGTATGTTTTTTAATAGTTTTGGATCACAATGGTAAATATTTAAATCTACCTGAGCGTCCGTCCCCATACTGTCTATAAAAGAATTGTAGGTTTTAAGCTTGTAGTTACTGAGTTTATTCAATAGGTACAATACCCTTACCTTTGAGGTAGAAATATTTTTGGCTACATAATACCCTTTTCCTTTTACAGAGAGGATAATCTTTTTAGCCTTCAATTGGTTATAGGCTTTCTCTACAGTATCTCTAGATAAATAGTGTTCTTCACTAATTTCATTGATGGACGGAATCTTATCACCTACCAAAAGAGAACTGCTTTCGATATCTTCAATGATAGAATTTACAATTTGCTGGTATTTGGGAATCCTGGAATTTTCATCAAGACGAATCAGAGGCTTCACTTCAATCATGGGTCAGGTTATTTTGGCTTTCGATACAAATCCGCAAAGGAGGTGGTCAATAAATTTAATAAATAAAGTTAAATACTCTCATTATAAGGTAACAAATTAATTAAAACATGCTAATAATCATGTACTTCAAGTTTGACTGGTCCAACAAGCCCAGAGGGCATAATTGCCCATCCTGACGCATCAAAAGGCTTATAATCTATATTAACAAAATTGATTTCATGGTAATTTCTCCATAAGATTTCATTTCTATCCAAGTACCTGACATGATTTGCCATTAGGTTGGCGACTTCAATTTCCAGTTTATTTTCACCTTCCTTCACAAAATTGCTAATGTCTAACCTAAAAGGAATACTAAAAGCATAACCTACTTCCTTGCCATTTACCCAGACTCTCGCACTTTCCAGCACCTTACCGAGGTCTAGCATATATTTCGCGTTTTCTTTCAAACTTTCGAGTTCAAAGGAGCTCTCATATAGGGCTTGTCCTGAAAAATCCTCATACCCATCTCCACTAAGAGCGGTCCAAGGCATTAACTTTTCCAAAAGCTGATCGGATGGGATGATGGGTCCACCATTCTTAAAGGTCAGCTGCCATGCATTGTCCATCTCTATAATCGCAGGGGAAGAAACTTCGTATTTCCAGGAGAGCAGCTCTTCTTTAGGCAATTCTTTTAAAACATGAACAATAATAGATTGTCCGGGAGATAGGGAAATGGCAACTTTCGTTTCTTCTTTACCTGATTGAATCTTAGCCAAACCAACCGTTCCTTGTTCAGGATCCATCAAAATCGCCGCTTTTCCCTCCGTTGCAAAAGAAACCATTTCACTTACTTTTTTCGATGTATGGTTAACCAGGTAATAATACTTATCCTCTCCTAAACTTCTCCTGATAAACTTCAGTCCTAAATCGGTTAGTTTCTCCCTCTTAAGTCCTAGAGACACTAATGCTCCAGGAAGTTCATTCGATACTATTATTTTACCTTCCCCAAAATCAGCCTCACTTCTGTTGGATTTTGATTTGAATTGGATACTTGCCCACAAATTGTCCAAGGTATTCTTTCTGGAAGCATAATCTTTAAAGCCTGGCACATCAGCAGGTTTTTCCTGGAAAACCACATGGGCGCCAGCTTCTGCTAAATTCAATAAGCGCTGAAGCGTGGCCACTGGCATAAAGGCTGTTTTCGGAACTATTATCGCTGAAATCTTATGTTTACCACCTGCCCCAACAAGGGTATTGCCTTCCACCTTTAAAGTATTCAACAATGCATCAGAAACAAAGTCCACTCCATACCCTATTTCCATGAGCGATTTTGATGCTTTATAAAATGGTGTAGGATGAAGCCATTCATCAATTCCGTGTACGGTTAGTGTTTTGCCTAACCCTTCAGGATCTGCCCATACATCATAAACCGGCCAATAAACCAGCAGTTCATTGTCAGGCATTCCAGATTGCAAGACAAATTGTGTCCGCTGAACATAAGCATTAAAGCCTTTGATATGTGGCCATAAGCTATTGTGGGTATTTAAATTCAATGAGGCATAAAAAAGCCATCCAGGAAAAGCTACTTCTTGAGGAGAGTAAGTAATCCCATGGTAAAACATGTGGTTGATCCCAGCTAGAAATGCTTGCTCCAACTCAGGTTTGGCTTGGGAAAAAGCAGACTTAAAATGTTCTCCTAACCAAGTGAATGTTTCAGTGGAAGCCAGTTTGTTACCTGTAAGGTGAGCTGCCGAAGAGGCAAACTTTAACATAATAGGATCCGGATCTACATTTCTGATATCCGAACTGTCTCTGCGGATTCCTGGAATAGGAAAGTAACTTGAACCAAACGTTTCCCCTTCGGGAATATCAACAGCCGCATATAAGTCAAGAAGATTCCCCGGAGATCCATGGGCCTGATTTTTTGTTAACTTCTGATGACTACCCGCCCAGTCAGACCATTGCATGGTAAAGTTTTCCAATAGCATATCGCTAATGGTTTCTCTATAGTCAGATTTTAGGCGACTGACTTCTTCATCTGTGTTTTCAGAAACCAATTTGTCTAAATGATTTCTAATATCATACCCTCTTTTGGCTTGAAAATAATTAAAGAATTCTCCGGTAAAATTAGATCCATAAACTTCAAAACTATCGTTATAAAAAGCCCTGATTCCAGGAAAATCCTTGTTAAAAGCACTGTCAAAATGATCTAAATATTGTTTAACAGCAGCATTGGAAAAGTGATCTAATGTAAAACCTTGTCCACCCGGTGCAGCCCTTTTTACTTTTTGACCAGTTTGGATTTCAAATACAGCCACTAATCCCCAATCACCCTTGCCATCCCAACTTAGGCTACCATCTTCTCCTATCCTATTTGTTAGGTTTTCAGGTGTCTTGCCCTCTTGGAAGGCCATTAGGGTATGTAAATAATGCGCTTTTCCCTTAATATTTTTCTCTTCAATTAGAATAGGCCGGTCAAGTCCTTTTTCCTCAGAATAACTGTATTGCTGAATGCGCATTTTCTTTGCGGCCATATCAGGAGTCACCATTTCTCCTCCAAAAGGCCAACCCGTACCCTGGGTCAAATCAATTTGCATGTCTAAACTATCTGCAACAGCTATACTGTGGTGAAGCATAGAAATCCATTGGGGAGAAAGGTAATCTAAAAATTTACTTTCAAACCCCTTTGCACCATATATTGGGGCTATTTCTAGCCCACCAATTCCTGCTTGCTTGTATTCATGCATTAGATAATTAAGGTTTGCCTTATCTACTGCACTCCCCATCCACCACCATCTTGCCCATGGCTTTGATTCAGAAGTTGGTTCTGGCCATTGTCCTATATTTCGCTCACTATCCTCAAAGGATTTATTATTGCAACCTGGCAAGACAACCAACAGGATTAATGCCAAAGTTAACAAGGTATTGTTTAATGATTTTCCTTTCGAGCTTAGCTTCATTTAGGTTTAATTAGGTAATTTTTATAAACTAAATACCTTTTCCAGGCGTGTAACTTTAGGGGATTGGTCTAGATTAGTTTCCATAATGTCCCCCATAAATGCCCACCACTGTTTCATTATCGCTTCCTCAGCCAGGCGATTGGTTTGGTTTTGTTCCTCAAGGTTTTGAAAAGCAAAAAGCACTCCACTTGGTCTGTCAAGAAAAATATGGTATTCAGCAATCCCTGCTTTTTTCAGTAAATCAGCCAGCTCAGGCCATATTTCATTGTGCCTTTTTTCGTAGACTTCTTCATTTCCAGGCAATAACTTCATCGTAAAGGCTACAGCAATCATTTATATTAATTTTAATAAAGAATTCAAATTGACTTTCAGGCAACACTTTCTATGAGACAGAATCCATTTCTATTCGCCCTCATTGCAGCAATTCAATCCGTAAATCCATAAATAGATTTTAATTGGAATCTCAAAGTAAGCAAAACATTTGAATTAACTTTCCTGTACTATCAGGGTGTTTCCTTGATATTTTTTAATTCCAATCAATTAAGATTAACTTTGTCTGCTTAAATAAAAAGTATGAAAATCGAAGAAAATGTTATCGTAGGGTTGACTTACGAATTAAAAGTTACCAATGACATTCCAGATTCCCTCCCCTTTAGTGTTGAAGTAAGGGATGAAGAAGACCCTTTTTATTTCCTTTTCGGTGACAGTGGGTTGCCTAAAACGTTTGAAAAAAGGCTTGAAAACAAAGTAAAAGGAGACAAATTCAATTTTACGCTATCAGTTGAGGAAGCTTATGGCAAACCAGATGATGAGCTTATTGTCTCTGTTCCGAAATCACAGTTCAATAAAGAAAGAGGTTTTGAAGAAGAAATGCTCCAAGAGGGGAATTTCCTACCACTAATCGATGAAGATGGGTATCCTATGCAGGCCAAAGTAGTGAAAGACCTGGGAGAGGAAGTACTGTTGGATTTCAATCATCCACTTACGGGAATGAACTTACACTTTGATGGTGAAGTATTTGCTCTAAGGGAAGCTACAGAGGAAGAAAAAGAAGAAGGTTTCAAGGTATAATCCACCTTGAAATCCTATTTTTCGTCAAGAATTAAAACTTTGTTTTCTTCCCAGCTCATATAAATTGTTGCCCCTTCGGAGACATCCCTTTCGTAGCGGGTAATTTGCCAGGGAGGAGTTTCTTCAGAAACTTCAACAGTAAGCAAATCATAATCAGGGAAGTAGCGTTTCAACAATACTTTCCCTTTTATTTTACCTTTCGTGGTTGAGTTTTTTATGGATGAGGGCCTTAGGTATTGATTGGTTTGCCCTGGAATGCTATTCAGCGGCCCGAAAAAACCTGCCACATAGGCCGTTTGTGGGTTTTCATAGATCTCATTCACCTTACCCTGTCGCAATAGTTTCCCTTCAGAAAGGACACATAAGTTTTCGGTAAGGAGCAGAGCATCCTGAATATCATGGGTTACCATGATAACAGTAATCCCCAAAGTTTTAAAAATCAAGTTTAATTCATCCAGAAGTCCTCTTTTTTGAAGGCTATCCAATGAGCTAAAAGGTTCATCTAAAAGCAAAACCTCTGGCTCTAAGCTAAGGGCTCTGGCAATGGCTACTTTTTGTTGTTGTCCTCCCGAAAGCTCCCTGGGAAAGCTATTTCTTTTGTCCTCTAAACCAAAGACCTGTAATAAGGTTTCCAGTCTCTCACTTGCATATTCTTTGTCGTATTGGAGCAAAGGTCTACTGATATTTTCTGCAACAGTAGACAGTGGAAACAAACCATTGTCTTGTTTAACAAGCTGGAGTTCATCATAACCTGCAACAAGCTTTTGCTTTGGATTTAGGATCTTTTCACCCTCCAAATACACAAATCCTTCGTTTTGTACTTCCATACCAGCAATAAGCTTTAGTAGGGTACTCTTCCCACTTCCGCTTGCACCAATAATCGACCAGCGTTCTGACTTTGAGATATTTAAAGAAAGTGCGTCTAGGGCTTTCAGTTCACCATTGTAAGTTTTGGTTAACCCTTCAATTTTCAGATAACTCATCCGTTGATTTCTTCTTTCACATTTTTGGGCAGGCTTGAAAAAACCAAAGCATAAGAGTGATCCACCAGTTCTAAAAGTAGATCGGCACTTACACTTCCATCACATGAAACCGTATTCCAGTGCTTTTTATTCATATGGTATCCAGGTACAATTCCATCATGTTGTTCTCTTAACAGGACGGCTCTTTCGGGATCACACTTCAAATTAACACTTTCAAATTTGTCAATATCCAAAAGTGCGAAAATCTTGTTTGCAACTCTAAAGCAAAGCGTGTCTGGACCAAAAGGAGTGTCTTCTGTCACACCTGCTTTGCTTAAGCAGTAATCCCTAAAGGTTTCAATATTCATTAAACCAGCCTTTTAATGATCCAATAGACCAAAGCAGCTAGAAAAACCAAGATTGAAATCTTATTGATGCCATGCATCATTCTAAGGTTAAAATTGGTTTTCTTGTTGGGATCAGGTTTCTTGAATACCCTTATAAAATATTCACCTACTTCACCCAACTGAAAAAACTCTTTTAATTTACCAGCCATAATACCTTAATTCAGATTTTCTTGATAAAACTATTCGTGATCGGCAGTTTCGGGCTCTATCCACTGACCGTCTTCTTTGATGATGTCTATAAGTTCGTCTACAGCATTTTCTGATGGAACGGATCTTTTCATCACTTCTTTTCCTTTGTACAAAGTGATTTTCCCCTTTCCTGAACCTACATACCCATAATCTGCATCTGCCATTTCTCCAGGACCATTGACAATGCATCCCATAATTCCAATTTTCACCCCTTTAAGATGATCTGTTCTTTTTCTAATCATGGCCGTTGTCTCCTGCAGGTCAAAAAGAGTTCTTCCACAAGAGGGACAAGAAATGTATTCAGTTTTAGACATCCTGGTTCTTGCGGCCTGCAAGACACCAAAACTAACCGAATTATGAAGTTTAACCTGCTCTAACATTGACGGTTTATCTTTCAATTTAAGCCGGTCTAAACCCAAAAGAATACCATCACCAATACCATCTATAAGCAAGCCTCCTACATCTGTTCCGGAAAAAAGCATGGTTTTCTCCGCATCTCCATCTTCATAACTAACCTTAGGAACTACCGGTAAGTTTATTTTTGCATTGATCAGTGAAACAATGGCTCTTCTAATGGCCTGCATTTGATGTTGGCTGTTAGCGAACAAAAGAAGGACTATGGGCAGTTCATTGTTCAGAAATGGAATTGCTTCTTTAATGTTTTCAGCAGACACAAGCAAGAAGTTCAGCTCCTCGTGTAAGGGTAAATTGTCTTTCAAATGGGTCAATATCAAAGCAGGAAACTTGTTCTTTTTGTCCTCTTGTTGGTCCCAAATCTTATAATTTAAAATTTCTTTAAGCCCATTTGGAAGCATAAAGGGAACAGGGCTGTCTCCCGAATAGATATAATCACATCCCTGATCATTCATTTTCCATTTATCCAGCTCTGGAAGATAAAAATGCCCTGTACATTTCAGGTCTTTCGGTATGGATAATTGTACCGTAGAAACATCCGTAACTACCCTCGGAACATTACTCCCTCCAAAATTGGCTACTTCCACAGCCACTCTTTTATTGTAGCTAAATGGATCAATGGGATAATTATTCATTGGTTCAATACCAGATGCTACAGGTCGAGAAGCATACCTATTTATTAGGGTTTTCACTACAGGCGATTCAAACTCCGGGTCTTCTGTAAGCGAAACCCTAACGGTATCACCTAATCCATCTTCCAGTAGTGCTCCAATTCCAACAGCAGATTTGACTCTCCCGTCTTCACCATCTCCTGCTTCAGTCACGCCCAAGTGTAGAGGGTAAGGTTTAAAACCTCCTTCATTCAGCTTATTCACCAGAAGCCTATAAGCCTGAACCATTACTTGCGTATTAGATGATTTCATGGAAATCACGATATCGTAGTAGTTCTCTGCTTCACAAATTCGCAAGAATTCAAGTGCGGATTCAACCATACCCAATGGGGTGTCCCCATACCTGCTCATGATCCTGTCCGACAATGAGCCATGATTGGTTCCTATCCTCATGGCTGTCCCATTGGCTTTACAAATATTCACCAAAGGAAGAAAACGCTCTCTAATTCTATCCAATTCATCCTGGTAGGAGGCATCTGTATATTCTAAAACTTCAAATTTCTTTTTGTCGGCATAGTTCCCAGGGTTTACCCTAACCTTTTCAACAATTTGGGCAGCGACTTCAGCAGCATTCGGTGTGAAATGAATATCTGCTACAAGCGGGGTATTGTACCCTCTCCTTCTCAACCCTTCTTTAATCTGTCGAAGGTTTTCTGCCTCTTTGATGCTTGGAGCAGTTATCCGCACCAACTCACAGCCACTATCAATCATGCGAATGCATTGTTCAATAGAGCCAAGTGTATCCATGGTGTCCACAGTTGTCATTGATTGGACAACTATGGGATTATCTCCTCCAATAACAACGTCTCCAATTTTTACAGGAATAGTTTTCCTTCTTGAGTAATTTGTGAGACTATTGCAATACTGCTGATTCTCTGTGACTGTTTTCAATTCCATAATTATATATCACCTAATTGAGGCCGGATTACTATCTCTTCAACAACAGAACGGGGCGAAAGGTTATAAGCTGACCATACAGATGCTGCTACATCAGCAACATCTATGAACCTGTTCTCCGGTAAATCAACGCCTTCCCAACTCGCCGTATAAGTAGCGCCGGGCAATACAGACGTCACCTTTACTCCATGAGGTATCATCTCCTGTCTTAGACATTTGGTAAATCCCAACATGGCCCACTTTGACACTGCATAACTCCCTCCATTGGCATAGGCTGTAAGCCCTGCTATGCTTCCAATAGTAAAAATATGTCCATTTTTTCTATTCATAAAATCTTCAGTAAAGGCCCTTGTGAGATAATAAGCACTGAAGAGATTGGTATGCATGGTCTTTTCAAAATTTTCCTCTAATTCTGAATGTAGACTGCCTGGAATAAAAATACCAGTATTATTTACTAAAACATCAGGCACAGCTATTTTTTTTACAAAAGCGGCGAAAGCTTTTGTTTCTTCCTTGACAGATAGGTCTGCCTTTTTCACATGTACTTTTATTGCTGAGAAATTTGATTCCAGCTCATTTTTCAATGCTTCCAATTCCTCTTCATTTCTGCTACAGGTGAAAATATCAAAACCTTTAGCTGCAAATTCAAGGACAATGGCTTTCCCAATACCCTTAGTACCTCCGGTAACCAAAATACTTTTCGACATTAGTTTGTGCTTTAATAATTAGTACAACAACAAAAATAACTGTTGCAAATCTACAATTTTTCAATGGCTTGGCCTAATCAAAACAAGGCTGAAACCTGCATACGTCCTGTATGCACCAGTTGATCCAGGCCTTCGGAATTCCTGCCCTCATAAATCAGGTTTAACTGCAAGCCTTCTCCTATTTTCTGTAACCAGCTCAAACTCCAGCTTGTATTGTTCCCTGGCGTAAGAGCTTGTAACATCTCATAGCCTGTAGGTGAGTTCACCGTTCCATTGTAATCGATATAGGTGTATTTCAACTGGGCATTGATCGTGGTCTTGATTGCTTTGGCAAGCCTGAAACTAAGCGCTCCTTCATGCAATTGGGCTTTCTCATCAAATTCTACATTGGCCAAGTTTTCTTTTTTTGTCAACCTGTACTGAAGGGTTGTTCTAAATAGAGGGGTAGGTTGAAGACTTATTTCCGGCCCTATTGTCACCTGTTTAATTGAGAAATTCCTGTTATCCAAGAAGTCTGAGGTGGAATTCCTATTGCCCCAATTGGCATATAACAACAGGTTCCATCTGGTTTCAATATTAAAGCGGGCATTGTACCTCCAATCATCCTGAGACAAATCCTCAAACCCTCCCGTTAGGAGTTGTTTTTGATGACTATTAAAAAAAGACAAATCCATGCCAAACTTTGGTGAGGCACGGTTAAAAAAGAAAGAAGAGCGAAAGGATTGCCGCAAAGAGAGCAAAAAAGTGTCAGCTATACCAGCCTGAAAGGGACTTATTCTCTGGAAGAAATCCCGGGAAGTAATTTTCTTTTCTACATTTAAATTGGTGTTGTTTGAAAACCTTGACAATAATTTTTTCAGGCCTGAATTAGTTTTCCATTTAGATGGGAATTTAGCGCTTAGTCGATAATTGAATAGGGTTGTATAGGCTTGAACATACTCGTCTGTTGGCACAAATACCTTGATAAAATTCTTTTCCTCTGGATTTATCGCAAGGTAAAACTCATTTAATTGCTGGATTCCATCTTCATTATCATCTCTCCAGGTATGGGTTCCTTCACCAGTTGGAACAGGTAAAAAGACAAATTCTCTTCTTAGTTCCCGTCCATTTCCCAAAGCATAGGTAAACTCATTGTTTAGGTTATTTTCAAAAAGAGCACTTCTATAATCCAATTTCCCCATTACCGTGGTCTCTTCGGGCAGGTCTTTGTTTAAGAAAATGAGTTTTCTATAAGTAAATGACCCATTTACAGTATGTGCTCCAAACTTACCCTTGACCCCGTAAGTGGTCATAAATGCTTTGGTATCTGGCTCCAATTGATCCTCAACCACTGCTTTATCTTCCCGCAAACTGGCAGTAGCAAAAAAGGAATAGGTTAAGGTATCATTGGTATTTAATGAAAACTGGTGTTCCTCGAAATTCATTGCAGTGGCTACAACCTCATTTTTCTGAGGGTTTAGGACCTTGTTTTTATCCATGATAAATCGATAACCCGGCACAAATATTCGTGTCGGATATTTAATCTCGCCCTGATACCTCAGCCATCGGGATTGTAAAGGATAAACATTACTATTTAGCTGAAAAAAATCATTGGTCAACAAAAGCCTATTCCATAGTTTCTGATTCAGTTTAATTCTTTGCTGTATACCTGACAAAACATCTGTTCTATTTCTAAGGTCAAGATTATAAGCAATCTGATTTTGCTCATCCTTCACCAATTCGATGTTAATATTGTACAATTTCTCTGCGGCTTTGTCTTCCTCTAACCTATTGGTTAAACCCCAGTCTCGATCAAACTCAATAAACCTCAGTCTATCCACGAAGGAAAAACTGGCAGCATTGTATTCAACAGTAGTCTGTCCATTAAACAGGTAATCTTTAAATATTTTAAAACTTCTTCCTTCTGATCTTAATCCAGCTTTAAATGCAAACCCTTTATTGTCTTCATCATCCAAATCTGAAAATAGGTTTAGATCCTGATCGGAAATCGCCAGTTCTGCAAAGGTGGTCTCGTGCTTCCCCAAACGGACTTCCGTCCCAGCAGTGATCATCTGCTTTTTGTTAGGAGAGGGCAAGGGTGAGTTTATAGTGAAATTCCCTTGTGGAACACCATTTACTGGGGCTATAAATTCATAGACCACTCCATTGGCTAACTGCTGTTTTCTTCTATAATTCCCTAAACCCTGACTCGTTTCTGTAAAGCTTATCGCATAGAAAGCCTGTGTAGGATCTGTACTGTATTCATAGTAATTCAGGCTTTCGCCATCCTCAGTAAATTCAGTAACTTTTCTGTATAATATTCTATTTGAATCAAAAGGGATACTGTCTATTCTAGGAATGGAAGCAGAGAAAATGGCATCTCCCACATTGCTTAGTAAGGTTTTATCTACATCGCTCAACTCGGTAAATAAAGGCCTGTTTCTGTCGTCTTTTTCTCTGTAGTAATTAAGGTAAAAGGTGACATTTTTATTTTTTTGAATATGGTTAGCAGTGACGACAGACCTTGAAAAATTTCTTTCCGCATATTCAAAATCGACCCGTACTCTTGAATACTGAGTGATCATTACTGTAGGGGTAAAAGTAATTTCTCCCTGATTGTAATCTATGGTATAGTCATTATTAAAACCTCGCTTCAATTGCTTTCCGTCCAGGAATACCTTTTCAGAATTGGCCAGTACAATTACAAAACGCTCATTTCCCGGCCCTCTAATACGATATGGTCCTAGCACGCCTTCGTTTACCTCCAAATTCACGGAAGCAAACTTACCTTTGGCAATGGCCGCACCTACTCTACTTGAGGCCTTCCATTTATCGTTGATGACATAGTCTGAGGTAAATTGAAGTCCTTGTACATTTTTATAGTACCTTAAAAATTCGGATTTGCGCTGCTGCAATACCACATCTCCTCCGGCAAGATTGATTTTATCATTGTATAACTCAATTAAAATATTGTCAAAATCCTGAATTTGTTGGGTATTCCCTTCTGGTTGAAAGGGTACATTTTGATCGGTTATACTTGCCCTGATATTAAGGTTCTCCGCCAATTCCCCATCCATTTGAAGGTTGAGTGCTGAATTGACAAAAACATTTTGGGTATTCCCAAAGGATATCCCTCGCGTTAGATTTCCAGATTGATTGAGCTTGCTGGATGTGAAAACCTCCTCCCTAAAATCATATATGGCTTTTTTTTCAGGTGGTCCATCTTTGAAAAAGGCCAAGGAATCATAATCCTCAGCAAGTGTCCTGTTTTGAAACACCTTATTTAAAGAAAATGGCAGCTTTTCAAAGCAAATCAATAGGGAGTCTTTTGGCGATTGCTTGTCCTCAATGATGGTCAACTTACCTGTATTAAGGTTATATTCGTAAGCGAAGGCAATTCCACGGGCATCTTGTACCTCAATACTTGATTCCAGCAAAGACATGGAATCTAAAAAATAAATGCTTTTTTGATCACCGACAGTTTTCCAAAGACACACTTCCTCTTGTGCCATAATGGGATTGGTCAATGCTAAAAGCACTGATGAAAAAGCGAAAAAATACTTCACCAACTGCATAGCTCAATCTCTTACAAGGAGCTAAAGTAAGCAATTCCTGTCAATTAATTGGGGGATCATGGGATAAGAGGGAATAGGAGATAAAAGGTTGTTCCTGACCCAGAAGTTGTCTCAAACCATATCTTTCCCCCTGCTGTTTCTACACCTCTTTTAGCAATCGCCAAACCTAAGCCTGAGCCTTCTGTTTTGGTACTGAAATTCGGCATAAAAACTTTGGTTTTAAACTCTTCAGAAATGCCTTTCCCATTGTCCTTTATGATCAATTTTATATGATTGTCACCTTCAAATACCAATTTTACAAGGATCTGCGGTTTTTTCCCTTCCAAAACAGCCTGTATTCCATTAATGATAAGGTTGGAAATGACCCTACTGTACAATTTGGGGTCTCCCATAATTTTTGTTGAACTGCCTTCATTTGTAAGGTCTTGCAAATCAATTTCTGCATCTTCTCTGTTATAAAAAATGGCAACAGTCTCAAACACCACATTTCTAAACTCAAGCTCCTGATTTTTTGGCTGAGGCATCTTTGCAAATGTTGAAAATGAACTGGCAATATCGCTTAAGGTGTCTACCTGATGAATAATTGAATTTAAGGGATTTACCAACGCTTTCCCGCTGTCTAGTTTATCAGCAGCCTGTAGTCGCAATAAATGTTGTAGTGTAAGCTTGATCGGGGTTAACGGATTTTTTATTTCATGGGCAACCTGTTTGGCCATTTCTCTCCATGCAGACTCTTTTTCATTCGAGGCCAATACCTTTTTACTGGTTTCAAGTTTATAGAGCATGTTGTTGTACTCATTGACTAGCAGGCCTATCTCATCTTTTGCTGGCCACACCATGTATTCATTGTTATCCAAGTCAGTATCCTTCAATTTTTGGGTTAATAATTTAAAAGGATGGGTAAGATTTTTGGAAACAAAATAGGATATAACTAAAAAGACAAGGAAAATGAGCACGAAAATGATCAATATATTGCTAAACACTTCTGTAATCATAAGGTTTAATTCCTCTTCAGACTCAAAAAATGGTATGGCGATAATGGCCTGAAGCCTTTGGTTTTCTCCGTCCTTAAGGGCCAAATAAACCGTTTTGTATTGCAGTTCTCCAACTTGCTCAGTTTGCAATAAGCGGTTTTCCATCGATTCTATAATGGAAGCATAAGCTTTAGGGTGAAGAAAATGAGTAAGGATTTTTTTATCAAATATGGCTGGCTGATTGGTAGCCATAAGCACCCCATCCGGTAAATAAAGGTTAATGTCTGCATCTGTAGCGCTTGCCAAAGCATACAACTCCCCATTAATCTCATCCTTATTGAGCGTATTGAACTGTTCGCCACCAAGGTCACGACCCAAATTTTCTCTGATTATACCTGCTTTTTGGAAATATTGGCGATGCAAATCTTCGGTATAGGAATGGCTTAGAAAACCCAAAGCAATGACACTAATGACCAACATGGGAAAGAAAAAAGCAAAATTCAGGTACAATTGAAGTTTGGTTGCATAATTGAATCTCAACTGATTCACTCCTGTTAACAAAAGGAAAACCGCTACAGAAAGAAGGGTAAAAATCAGGTAAGCAACAAATAGAAAAGCGATATCTGCCAGGATATAACTATTAGGATACTGCCTGGAAGAAACCACAATTACTTTGTCATTGTACTCCACTGCCAAATGGTGGTATCCATTTAACAATACACCTGAGCTAAAGGCATCCTCGTTTTCAAGGATCTCTTCCATATCTACTCCCTGATAGCTGAAAATACCAGAACTATAACTCAACACATCTTCATCGAAAATCGCAAAGTCGAAGTCCCTTTCTATATAATTGGATACGTATTTGGCATCCATTAGCAACTTCGGAAAAGCTTTACCTGATTCTATTCTCTGCTGATTAAGCTCAATGACTATTGTTCCCAGAAAATCGTTGTCACGTTGGATTTTAACAAAGGCTACAAATCTATTGCCAGTGTTCGTTTCAGTTGAATTGATAAAATAAAGGTTATGAACCTGCGTCGCATAGTCACTGTTCATGTACCTCCTTTTATATTCGGCCAAATCTTTGAGATTCCCTTGACCTGAAACTAATTGCCCTGTAGAACCGAACACATTTACCTCCTGCCTGTATTGATCAAAATAACCTGCTAGATAGATTTTCCTGATCTTTTTTTCTATAGGGTCTTTAGAGAGCAAGCGATCGGACATTCGGCTTTTAATAAAAGCATCTTCCCGAATTCTTGCTAAGATATCCTCAAGTAAAAATTCGCCCATTACATCCCTGTCAAGCATAACGTTATTGGCAAATTTCACTTTCGACCTAATCTCGTCCGAACGAAGATCCTGATAGGCTGCCGCTCCTGTGATAACAGCACCAATCAAACAGGCAAAGAAAAACGTAAGGAAGGTATTAAAGTCAAGTTTAAATAAACTCTCGTATAATTTAAAGCTAATAATCGCCACCAAAAGAATGACATGTGCGATAAATGCAATAAATAAAACAAAATTAAAAAAAAGTAAAAAAAGTAAAATGGGAGACACAAATAGCACCAGCATCTTTAGTGGGTAAATTTGATTGTTCGTGTTTTTAAACAACACCATATTTAACCCAATAATGGTAAATAAAAGGTAAGCAGCACCTCCTAAAAACACCACTAATAAACTTACAATTTTCAGATAATCAAAACTAGGAATGGCTCCAATGTTCAAGTTCCATTGTGCGTTTTCAACTATGTTTATATAAAGGTAAAATACCAAAAACATTAAGGTTGTAGAAAGCAAATAGGTGGCTGTCAGGTAGAGCCAGTAAGGGTATTTGTCTCTAAATTTAATAAAAGAAATAGCAACGTGTCTTCGGCTTAAAATAGCGATCACCATGGTCAGCACGATCAAATAACAAACCACATTCAACAACAAATCTCCTAAACTTGGGTTTAGCCGAGAGGATGCATATAGGTTAGAATCAAAAATTCCCGTTTCAAAAAAATCATTCGGAAAACGAAAGGCAAGCATCATTACCCTTACACAAAAAAGAATTAAAAAGGTATATATGGTAGCCAGGATTTTATTTCCTTTGGTCCATAAGGTGTAAACAAATCCTCCTCCAATGATCAACACTAAGCCCAATAAGGAAAAGAAAAATATGAGTAATGTATGATTTATCGATTTACCTGGAGCTTCATACCCAACCCTGAAAAACACAGAAAAAAGATAGTCCTCCTCATAGTATACATTTTGATAGTTTTCCTTTTGGTTTCCAGACAGTAAAAACCTGTCATTACCGAAAACATTTGGGTTAAAACCACTATTAAGGTATTCATTTCCAATCTCTACCTTGTCAAAAAGCGGATACACCTGTAATAACCAATATTCCTTATTATTACGGGTAAGTTTACGAAGTTGGGTAAAATAAATCCCGCGGCTGTTTTCGAGAAGTTGGTATTTTTTTGATGTAGAAAAATCATTGAACTCTGGAACCATCTCTATATCGGACCAATAAGTCAATTCCCCAACCTCTGTGAACAAGTAAAAGGGAAATTGATGGTCGATATTGAGACTTTTGAAAGATACTTGCTTGTCTTCAGAACCGCTACTTAAGATTTGAGAATAATCATCACCAAAGTCATTGATAACGGAAGCTAACTGGTTTTCCAATTGTAATTTATATTCCTCTTGAACAACCAGGTACTTTTCTCCCATGAAAAAATTCAAGGAAAGCACTATCCCTAAAAGTACAATGGACAAAACAAGTATTAGCCTTCTTCTTCTTAACATTGCGATTGATCTTGCTGAATGGTTGCTCTATGTGAGCAATAGTATTTTAATCCTAACCTAGCATTCCTCCCACCAATAGAAACAGAAAAACCTATTAACTATTGCCTCCCTTTACCAAAAATAAGCCATTTAAAAGATATTGAATAATCCTGTCCGCTTAAAACAAAATGACCAGATCAATATAGGACTTCATTAAATTATGGTTCTTCCAAAGATCCGACTTTAAACGAATTATTCCGCTAATCCAATAACAAACTCAATTGCATCTTTTAAGTTTAAGATACTCCAAAAAAAATTAAGAAAAAATATATACGTTTACTTTACCAATGTTAAGATTGGTAATAAACTACTGAATCAAATTGACTATAAGGACATTTTTTTTTTCTTTTTGGCATTTTTATACCAAAAATAACCTAGCGTCATAAGCAATAAATAGGGAGCTAAAAACAGGTATAAAATACCTATGTTTAGGGCTGCTCCAACCGTAGTGTCTCCATTGCTAACATTATTTTCAACAGTGGCTCTACACATCGCGCATTGAGCCATGGCGCTTTGCACAGAAACAAGCAACATGGTGAAAACCCCCAACAGTATTTTGAAAGATTTATTCATTATAATTCTAAACGGTTTGATTTAACCTTTGTTTAAATATAGACAAAGTTAAGGACTTTTGCTTTTTAATGGCTGTAATAAGGACTAATCATCAAATACACAATCACCCCTGATAAAGTGACATAAAGCCAAATAGGATAAGCGTAACGAACTATAGACCTGTGTTTATCAAATTTTCCAGTCATCCCAAAATAATAAGCTAGTAGAATCGGAAACAAAGCCACTGCAGCTAAGATAATATGGCTAATCAGAAGGATATAATAAACGTACCTTATTGACCCCACTCCACCAAAAGAAGTACTTTCAGCAGAAGCATGATAGATTATATAGCTTATCAGAAATATTGCTCCAAGCCCAAAAGCGACAGACATGGACATTTTATGCCATTCTTTTTTGCCCTTTTTAATGAAATAAAGCCCCAATAGAAGCATAATGGAAGCAAAAGAATTAATAACTGCATTCAAATGAGGTAAAAAGTATACCCATTCTTCTCCTACGTTAACTTTTGAAGGCATAAACAAAAGAACGGCTACAGCTATTGGAACCAATATTGATACCACCGTAATCCATTTATAAACAGCCTTTTCATTTTTATCAGTATTTAAATTATTTTTCGTCATGTAGCAGTATTTTAGTCTCTAATATCAATTGGTCTACGCCCTCTCTCTTGGTTCCACTATAGTAACCTCTTATACGTCCAAGTTCATCGATCAGCACGAACTTATCAGAATGTACAAAGTCTTCAGGAACAGCTCCACCACTTATAGATGGTAGAATGAATCCACACCTTGCCAGGTCATAGGTTTCACCTACTGGCCCATTTAAGAAAAACCATTTGTCTTTCTTGGCTGAATGTTCAATAGCATAATCAGACAATACTTCGGTATTGTCAAACTCAGGATCTATACTTATGGAGTAAATCTGTACCTTATCTTCGTTTCGGAACACATCCTGAACCCTTTCCATCTCAGAAGACATAACAGGACAAATACTGGGACAACTAGTAAAGAAAAAATCTACCACAGTAATCTTACCCATCATTTGTTCTTTACCTATTGCTCGACCGAGTTGATCTGTAAAAGTAAAGTCAGGAATATAATGTTGAGTACTGTCCTCAAAATCACATTGTTCAAAAGGGTCATCAACCCCATTTTGATATAAAATAGGGATCTCATAATGATTTGTTGAAAACCCTCTTAAAAAAAGAATTATTAAAACGGGTATCATTAAAACACAAACCAATACCAGCACCTGAATAACACGCAACATTTTCATACAGTACTACAACAAAAAAAATGGTTGAAGATTCCCCTTCAACCATTCATTTATAAAATTTCTTAAAGGTAATTACCATCTCATGATAAAGATCTCAGCACCTTCCTTCATTAAGGCAATAATCAACCAAACAAGGAATATAAGAGGGACGATGATAGAATAGAACAAAGGTTTAACTTCATCTCCCAAGTGCATGAATTCCAACATGATGTACTTGGCTTTAACAATAGTCAAGGCGATAAAAAGGAAATACAAAAACAGTCCCCTTTCCATGGTGAAGGCCAGAACAAATTCTACTGCAGTTATCACTAATAATATCAATGCAGTAAGCCAGATTTTCTTTATTTTGGCAGGATCTCTTGGAATTACTTCCAACCCACTTTTATTAACATGTTCCATTATAGTATAAGTTTATATTTTTAGATCAAATAGAAGAAGGTAAATACAAATACCCATACTAGATCTACAAAGTGCCAGTACAAGCCAATTTTCTCAACCATTTCGTAGTGACCTCTGCCTTCGTATACACCAACAGCTGCCTGATAAAAAGCCAAGAACAATAAGAATACACCTATAGTAACGTGAAAACCGTGGAAACCAGTAATAAAGAAAAACAACTGGGCAAAAGGTGCTGGTCCGTATTCATTCACCAATAAGTTGGCACCATAAACAGTCTCAGTTACTACATTATTGAATGAATTAACATAGGTCATCAAAACGCCTTCATCCGTACCGTGAATAAAGTGAGTCCATTCCCATGCTTGACATCCAAGGAAAGTCATTCCTCCTAAAAGAGTCCAAAGCATCCATTTCACTACATCTTTTTTATCATTTCTATGACCTGCTTCAACGGCAAGTACCATTGTAACAGAACTCATAATCAAGATAAAAGTCATCAAGCCAACAAATACAAGAGGGTAATGGCCACCATGTACAAAAGGGATGGCATCAAATATCATTTCAGGAATGGGCCAATGTTCATTTGAACTAACAAAATCAGCAACTTCTCCAGCATATGCAGGATAACTTACTCGAATAGCACCATAAGTAATTAGAAAGGCTGAAAAGGTAAAAATATCTGAGAGGAGAAAAAACCACATCATGAGCTTACCATAGCTCGCTTTTAGTGGTTCGTTACCTCCACCCCAAACGCCTCTTTTTGATTGAATTTCAATAGCAGTCGAAGACATAATTAGTAAATTAACTTATATTTTAATGATTTAGAAGCAAAAACATAAACAAGTAAAGCCATAGACCTCCCAAAAAATGCCAATAGGTCAAGCACATTTCTAGTTGTGCTAATTTTTGGGAATGGATTCTATTCCTTAAAGCCGAAATTAATACAATTATTAGAAATATCACACCACTAATAAGATGTATTGCATGCAAGCCAGTAAAAACATACATAAAGGATCCTGATGGGTTACCCACAAAATACACATCCTCTGCTACAAGCGCTTCCCAACTGAACCATTGTCCAACCAGAAAAGAAATACCTAAAACAGTGGTGGCCAGAAGCCCTATTTTCAAATTATTGAAATTATCTTTTTTAGCAGCTGAGTATGCCCATTGCAAAGTCATGCTTGATAAAATGATAATACCCGAAGTATACCAGAATACATTTGGTAGATCAAACTCAAGCCAATTGCCTTCGCCTTGTCTGACAATGTATGCACTGGTCATCCCAGCAAAAACCATCACAACACTTACAATGAATAACCAAAGAGCAAACTTCTTTGGATGCATTGCCAATGGCTGTTCTGCTTCTTCGACAAATGATAATCTTTCTTCCATGTTAGACTTTATCCAGTAAATAGGCGATTTGAACTATAGGAAGGTACAAAAATGAGCCAAACATAATTTTAAGTGCAGATTTCCTTGAACAATCTTTCATCAAAGAAAAAGTTTGAGCAAGAAAAAGTACCCCACATATCGTAGCCACAATTCCTGAATTTAAACCTGTAAGTCCAAAATAGGTAGGTAAAAGTCCAAGAGGCAACAAAAATAAGGTATATATCATTATTTGTATAGCAGTATTAAGGTCCTTTTGCCCACCTGAAGGCAGTAACTTAAAACCAGCTTTCTTATAATCTTCATCACTCACCCAAGCGATTGCCCAGAAGTGAGGAAATTGCCAGATAAATTGAATGCCAAAAATAATTAGCGCTTCATAAGAAATACTTCCAGTAACCGCTGTCCAACCAAGTAATGGAGGCATGGCTCCAGGAATGGCACCAACAAGAACCGCTATCGGTCCAACTCTTTTAAGTGGGGTATAAACAAAGACATACAGAACCATACTCAGAATACCCAAACAGGTAGTCAAAATATTGGTAAAGACAGCCAATAGAGAAACACCCAAAACGGCTGCTATAATTGAAAACCAAATGGCTTCCCTTACAGAAATTATTTCCATTGGTAGCGGTCTGGTTTGAGTACGCTTCATTAATTTATCATAATCGCGTTCTTTAATCTCATTGGCAGCACCGGATGCACCACTAATTAAAAAACCGCCAACTACAAGTCCAATAAATCCACTCCAGGAAAAACTCTGTCCATGATGTCCTAATATAAAACCGAACACAGCGGAAAACGTTACCAAAGCAGATAATCTGAATTTAAGTAAATCCAAATAAGCTTTAAATCTCATCGACACGCTGTCCCACAAAAACTTTTCTGATAAATTTACTGTACTCATGATAAAGCAATATTTATAGGGGCTTCTTCTCTTCGCCCTAATTCAAGCCAAATGTAATATTGAAAACCGATTATCAAGGAACCTAAGAATAAATGCAAAGGTTGGATGAAAGCAGGTATTCCAAAATATGCCATGATTGCTCCGGAGAGAATTACCGTAACAAACAATAACATCAATATTAAATAATGATTAGCAATTTTTTTGTTTTGTTCCCTATATGGGAATAATTGGTAACCAATATATATGTGCAAAGCCAAAATAACCAGAGAATACGTTCTATGTATATAGTAGGTGAGTCCTAATTCATCAATCCATGTAGACCTTCCCAAATAGGAAGCATTTCCGGCTATAATGTCAATTTGCTCCCTAACCTGCGTCCCAAGTATTATTTGAACTACCATTAGTAAGATACCCAAACCAAGAAATAAACGGTATTTCTTTGAAACACCAACAGGTAAAACTGTTTTGTCTCTATAAGGGGTGTACTTACCTGATAAATGATAAATATACAAAAGAAGGCAGACCATTAACAGTGCAACAATCATGTGGACGCTTATCATCCACTGCAGTAAGTTAGTTGAAACCACTATGGATCCTAACCAGCCCTGAAATAACACTAAAACAAGAGAAAGGAAAGAAAGCCACATTATTCTAGGGTTAACTGACCTTACTTTAATTGAATAAATCAATGTCAATATGATTAGCAAACCGATAATGGCACCTGCAAGCCTATTCACATATTCTATCCAAGTTTTAGTGGCATTAAATGGCTCCTGTTCGAGGATACTTTTATCGTTCCTTATATCCTCAGCCAAATGATCGAAACCTAGATTGGTCAAAAGAGAAGCGAAGCGCTCGTTCTTTTCAACCCTCTTGGTAACATAGATTTCAGGATAGTTGGTAGGTAATTGATCTACTGATGTTGGTGGAACCCAACTTCCAAAACACTTTGGCCAGTCAGGGCAACCCATGCCTGCACCAGTACTTCTAACAACCCCACCAATAAGAATAAGAAGAAAAACGGCAACCGTAGTGATGAAACATACACTACGGAAGCTGTTAATATTATTTAGATTCGTTTGATTCATTAGTTACCAACACTTCTCCATCTTCAGCCATTATTTCCTTTTCCAATTGAACAAGTTTTTCTTCATGTGGAAGGTTTGATTCAGGAGTAGCAGAAAGTGGAACAGTTTGAGGTATAAAATCTTCTTTAGATCCAGGCTTACTGTAATCGTAAGGCCATCTATATACAGAAGGTATCTCTCCTACCCAGTTACCATGTCCAGGATTGATTGGTGTAGTCCACTCTAGTGTGTTGGACTGCCATGGATTGGCACTAGCTTTTCTTCCTTTGTACATACTGTAGAAGAAGTTAAATATGAAGATGAACTGAGCAACGAAAGTAACGATCGCAGCAACAGACACAAACATATTCAAATCAGTATACATGTCGGAAAAGGAGAAGTTAGTCCAGCTGTAGTATCTTCTTGGAAATCCTGCAATCCCGATATAGTGCATAGGGAAGAATACAAGATATACACCAATAAATGTTAGCCAGAAATGAACGTAGCCTAATTTCTCATCAAGCATTCTACCAAACATCTTAGGGAACCAATGGTAAACACCTGCCAACATTCCAAAGAATGAAGCAGCTCCCATTACAAGGTGGAAATGCGCTACAACAAAGTAAGTATCGTGTAGTTGAATATCAATTGCGGAGTTACCCAGGAAAATACCTGTCAAACCACCTGAGATAAAGAAAGATACCAAACCTATAGAGAACAACATTCCTGGAGTAAACCTTAGGTTACCTCTCCATAAAGTGGTTAAGTAATTAAATACTTTAACAGCAGATGGAACGGCAATAATCAAAGTAAGGAACATAAAGATGGATCCTAGGAAAGGATTCATTCCAGATACAAACATATGATGCGCCCAAACAACGAAAGACAAGATAGTGATACCAAGCATTGATATAATCATGGCTTTATATCCGAAAATAGGCTTTCTTGAATTGGTTGCTATTACTTCAGAGGTAATTCCTAGTGCAGGAAGCAATACTATATATACTTCAGGGTGACCAAGGAACCAGAATAAATGCTGATACAATACGGCGCTACCACCCGTATTAGGTAAAGCTTCACCACCAATATAGATATCGGAAAGGTAAAAACTCGTTCCAAAGCTTCTGTCAAATACCAATAACAAGGCAGCTGAAAACAATACAGGGAAAGACAACAATCCAATAACGGCTGTTAAGAAAAAGGCCCATATTGTAAGAGGAAGTCTGGAAAAAGACATCCCTTTGGTACGAAGGTTAATTACAGTAGTAATATAGTTTATCCCACCCATTAAAGAAGAGGCGATAAAGAAAACCATCGCTACCAACCAAAGTGTCATACCAAGACCAGAACCAGGAATGGCTTGCTCAAGTGCGGATAAAGGAGGGTAAACAACCCAACCACCACTGGCAGGTCCTTTTTCAAGGAATAGGGAAGCAAACATAATCACACCGGAGATAAAGAAAAACCAGTAGGAAAGCATGTTCATAAACCCTGAAGCCATATCTCGGGCTCCAATTTGCAATGGGATTAGAAAATTTGAGAAGGTACCACTTAGACCTGCAGTTAATACAAAGAATACCATAATGGTACCATGCATAGTAACTAAGGCCAAATAAAAGGTAGGATCCAATTTTCCGGTAGCATCTATCCATCCACCCAAAATAGGTCTAAGAAAGGACATATCCATATCAGGAAAACCCAACTGCAATCGAAATAATACAGAAAGAAAACCACCGATAAATGCCCAAAATATACCAGACACAAGATATTGCTTCGCAATCATCTTATGGTCAGTTGAAAATATATACTTCGTTATGAAGTTATCGTGGTGCTCATGGTCATGATCATCATGTGTAGATGCTGCATCATGAGCTGAAACGTTTGCTACTGCCATGGTATTTATAATTTATTCTCTAAATTTATTCTTCATTTATATAAATCTCAGCCAATTCCTTTAAATCTACAGGAAGGTCGGCAACGAGATCCGGATTACTCTTTATAAAAGGCGTTTGCTCAGCAAACCACTTTCTATATTCCTCAGGTTCTACAACCCTGATCACTTTTCTCATAGAAAAATGACCATTGCCACAAACCTCAGTACAAGCAATTTCAAACTCAAATTCATCGTCCCCCAATTCGGCTCTCATTTCTTCAGTCGTTTTGTTAGGGACAAACCAGAATCTGGTAGGCATACCTGGTACAGCATCCATTTTTAATCGCATATGGGGAGCAAAAACTGAATGAAGCACATCCCTGGCTCTAATGTTAAATAAAACAGGTTCACCCTTAGGTATTACAACATTTTGCGAAGGAAAATCATCAAAAGAATTTTTATCCGTAAAGTCTATTCCTCTTGAATTGGTAGCAGTTGTAAGTCGATAATCATAATCACCCAATTGTTGATCAGCACCAGGATATCTTACATCCCATGCAAATTGGTACCCCATGATTTCCACTACATGCGCATTGTCCGGTGCAGGACTAGTAATATCTGACCAGGCTTTCCATCCTGAAATAACCAGTACAGTTAGAACTACTGCAGGTACAAGCGTCCAAATAATCTCCAATCTATTGTTGTCTGGAAAAAAGGTAGCTCTACGGTCCTCTTTGTATTGGTAATGATAGCTAAACCAAAACAATAGAATATGAGTAAGGATGAAAATAAAACCAGTAACGGCCATTGTAATCCAGAACAACCTATCAGTAACTACACCATGCTCTGAGGCAATTGGCAATTGATAATTGTGAAACTCTTTAATTGAATACCAAAACATCCAGCCACCGATTCCAATAAGGAATACCATAAACAAAATGGCGTTTACTTTATTACTGGTTGTAGCAATCTTTTTATCAGAACCTTTAGCGACCGAGATCAAGGTTTGTATTCTGTATACCATCCAGATCACCATGATCAGGAGTACTACACCTATTGAAATAAGAAATCCGTACATAATTATAACTGTTTCGGAATTAAATTAAATGTGATGATGATAACTTTCCTCTAACATCGGATGATTTTTCGGAATAAGATTGTGCTTGGAAAGATTCGTTAAAGCAACAAAAGCAAAAGCTGAAGCATAAACCAATAACATTCCAATTTCCATTAAACCAACCCCACCATTATGGCCTAAAGTGCCTGGCTGAACCATAAGGAAGAAATCAACCCAGTGTCCAACTATAATGAGTGTACATACTAGTTTTAGAAATATATTGTGCCTTTTAGCATCTCTAGTCATAAGAACCAAAAATGGAAGCGCAAAGTTTAAAATTAGGTTTACAAAAATGTAAGATCCGTAAACATCACTTGAAAGTCTCTCTATAAAATAGACAGATTCCTCAGGAATATTGGCGTAATAAATCAATAGGAATTGAGAGAACCAGATATAAGTCCAGAAAATAGAAAATGCAAATACAAATTTCCCAAGATCATGGATGTGATTTTGATTGATCATTTCCAAATATCCCTGATCTTTCAGGAATATCGTAACCAAGGTGATTGCAGACAAACCTGCAACAAACCAAGAAGCAAACACATACCATCCAAATAGGGTAGAGAACCAGTGAGTATCAATTGACATCACCCAATCCCAAGCACTTATAGAAGAAGAAACTGCAAAGAAAACAAGGAAAATAGCCGACCATTTTCTAATGGTATACCAATAAGATGTTCCTCCATTTATATCTTCTTCATTTGAAAGCGTTCTAAGTTTATTAAAAAAGAACACCCAAAAGCCAAAGAACAAGACCATTCTAACGATATAGAATATCGGGAAGGTACCTTTTTCCATAGGCCAGTAAAAGAAATTTCCTTTACCGTCTATTATTTTATCGTAGTGATCACCTGCTTTGTCAAAAACATAGCTATGTGTCCAGTGAAATAAATCGTGATTGGCGATAAAGAAAGTTACCAGCATCAAAACAGCAGCAATAGGCAACCAATAGCCAAAAGACAACATGATCCTTAGCAAAGCTGTAGACCAGCCAGCCTGAGCAGCATATTGAATGGCAAAAAAGAATACTCCAATTATTGCTATCCCTGTGAAATAGACATTATTAATCCAAAGGTTGGCGTACAACCTTTGTGTCCAATGAAAAGCGTGTCCACTTTCCTCTCCATGTCCATGTCCACCTGAGGCAGCCATGATTATACCGAATACCAATAATAGCGCACCGATACCACCAAGTATGAATATCACTTTCTTTACCGAAGCGGTAAAATCAAATTTTTGATCCAAATTGTAGTTACTTGCCTGTGCCATTATTGCTTCTGAATTTCTTGTTTAACATAGTGTACAATTTTCCACCTTCTGTCAGCAGTAATCTGCGATCCGTGGGCACCCATCCTACCTTTACCATGTGTGATCACATGAAATATGTGGCCTTCAGGTAAATTTAAATAGGCTCCTCCTTTTAGATTTGCAACTCCACCTATTACCATGCCTGCATTACCGTCACCTTCTCCGCCGGCTCCATGACATGGAGAGCAATATTGAACGAATAATCTTTTTCCATCCGCCAATACCTCATCAGTAAGAGGAATAGGATTCTGTATAGCAGCAGCTCCTTCTAAGTCAGCAACTCTCAACCTATAAGGCAAAATACCGTCTTTGTTTCGAGGTACAGTGTTAGCTACAGGCTCCCGCATATTCATTCTATTCGGGTTGTTTGTATTGCTATTAAAAAACTCTCCTTTGCCATCCTCTCTATTGGATAACCATTGTCCCTCTTCTTCGTTCGTGATCTGGCTTAAGCCTTCATAAGGAACTGAATGATACATCTGAGGAGCATATTCCGTACCTGGATAATCCCCTTCAGCTTTGCATGAAACAAATCCTAGTGATATCCCGACTACAGCTATTGAATATATTGATGATATAATTTTCATTTGCTACAGATTACTTATTCAAAACTTTTACTGTTCACCTCTGTTGCCCCTGAATTTTTCAGAGCACCTTTTATTATTTCCAAATCAACAGCAGCATTATTTGCGATATCAATTGCCATAACGTGCTTGTCATCTGTACTTCTTAGATCAAAAATTCTAGGTTGACCCCAAGGCTTAAGGTTACTACTGATCATAAACACTCCAACCATTCCGAAAGCAGCTACTAAAACTGTTAATTCGAAAGTAACAGGAATGAAATCAGGAAAAGCGGCGTGATCCTTACCCCCAATTATCATTGGCCAGTCAAATTTCATCATATAGAACTGCATGGTCAATGCCAAGGTAGTTCCTAAAAGACCAAATAGAAATGCGGCAATTGGCAATCGGCTTCTTTTATAGCCCAATTCGTCTTCTAATCCGTGAACCGGATAGGGAGAAAATACCTCGTGTATTTTAATTCCTGCAGCTCTTATCTCTCTGACAGCATTCTTAAGAATGTCCTCATCATCAAAGATCCCCAGGATAAAGTTCTTGTCTCTTTCCATGATTATTTAATTATTTTTTCAGATGAAGATTTCAATACAGATTTGATCTCTGCCATGTTGATCACTGGGAAGAACTTGGCAAACAATAAGAATGCTGTGAAGAAGAAACCAAAGGTAAACATGTATACGCCAACGTCTGTTATCGTAGGATAGAACATCACCCATGAAGAAGGAAGATAATCCCTGTGGAGCGATGTAACAATAATAACAAATCTTTCAAACCACATCCCGATATTTACTATCAATGAAAGTATGAAAGTGGCAACTATTGAAGTTCTAATCTTTTTGAACCAGAATAACTGAGGAGAAATAACATTACAAGTCATCATAGACCAGTATGCCCACCAGTAAGGACCAAACATTCTGTTCACAAATGCATATTGTTCTGCAGCTACACCAGAATACCAAGCGATAAAGAATTCCGTGATATAAGCAATACCTACTATGGAACCTGTGATGATGATTACAATATTCATCAATTCGATGTGACCCATGGTAATGTAATCCTCAAGCTTAAATACCTTTCGGGTTACAATCATAAGGGTCAATACCATTGCAAATCCTGAAAATATCGCCCCCGCAACGAAGTAGGGAGGGAAGATAGTAGTATGCCATCCAGGAATTACTGAGGTGGCAAAGTCAAAGGATACAATCGTGTGTACAGAAAGTACAAGAGGTGTAGCCAAACCAGCAAGAATAAGTGAAACACTTTCATATCTCATCCAGGTTTTTGCTCCTCCGTCCCATCCGAAACTCAAAGCACCATATATGGTATTTCTCATTCCGGTAGCTCTATCTCTAATGGTAGCAAAATCAGGAATCAAACCGATATACCAGAAAACAAGAGACACCGAGAAATAAGTTGATATGGCGAAAACATCCCATAGTAAAGGTGAGTTAAAGTTCACCCATAAAGAACCATAGGTATTTGGCAAAGGAAGTGCCCATATCGCTCCAATCCATGGTCTACCCATGTGAATCAGAGGGAATACTGCCGCACAAATTACGGCAAAAATGGTCATGGCTTCCGCTGCCCTATTAATTGAAGTTCTCCACTTTTGTCTAAAAAGTAACAATACCGCAGAAATAAGGGTACCTGCGTGACCAATACCTACCCACCACACAAAATTGGTGATGTCCCAGGCCCAGCCTACAGTTTTATTAAGTCCCCACATTCCTATTCCTTCCCAAAGGGTAGCTACCAGAGCCAAACTACCGAGTAAAAGTACAGTCAACGATACTGCCAATCCAAGTAGCCAACCTTTCGTCGGCTTACCTTCTACATGCCTAGCAATATCATTGGTGACGTCCTTGTAAGTCTTACCGCCGGTTATTAGCGGATCGCGTACGGGTGAAGTAACCTGCATATCTTATTGTTTTATTTTTTAAGCTTCGTTTTTGTCCTTATTTCTGATTTTGGTAAAGTACCAAACATTAGGGCTAACATTGATCTCCTCTAACACATGGTAGGCTCTTTCTTCATTTACCTCCTTAATAGCATCTGTAGAATTCTCTTCGATTTTCAGCAATTGAGAAACCTTAGATTGAGAATCGTTCATGTCACCAAAAACGAGGGCTTCAGTAGGACAAGCTACTGCACAGGCAACATTAATATCACCGTCCTTGACCTTCCTGTTTTCACGTTTTGCAGTCAGTTTCCCAGCCTGAATACGCTGTACACACATGGAGCATTTTTCCATCACACCCCTCGCTCTTACAGTTACATCAGGATTAAGTACCATTTTACCCAAATCATCGTTTTGAGCTGTATTTACTCCTGCAAAATCCTTATTGTCATGGTATTTAAACCAGTTGAATCTTCTTACTTTATAAGGACAGTTGTTGGCACAATACCTTGTTCCTATACAACGGTTGTAAGTCATTTGGTTGAGTCCTTCAGAACTGTGAGTGGTAGCCACTACTGGACATACAGTCTCGCAAGGTGCATTGTTACAATGCTGACACATCATCGGTTGGAAAGTAACCTCAGGGTTGTCAGCAGCTATCTCAAGTTCTGCGTTAGAAGTAGCTCCGTCAGGAGAACTATAGTACCTGTCAATTCTTATCCAGGCCATTTCTCTTCTGTTAAGCACTTCTTGTTTACCTACAACAGCTACGTTGTTTTCTACCTGACAGGCTACAGTACATGCCGCACAACCTATACAGGAGTTCATGTCAATTGCCAATCCCCAATGGTGTTGGCTGTATTTATGACCAGACCAAAGTGAAATTTTGCTAGGTTTAACAAATTCACCGTCTTTATAAATCTCTGGGTGGTATCTTCCAGCGCTAGCATCTTCCTGGTATTCTCCCAAAGTAGCTTCCTGCACTACGAAGTCCCTACCCATATAGGTCTGGTGCGTTTGCGTTTGAGCTATTTTGTAAGATTCTTCAGTAAGACTTACACTTACACCTTCAGTGATATTGTACTCTACAAAACCTTTATTGGCGTTTAGAAGGGCATATGCATTAACACCTACACCATCAGCAACTCTACCAGCGGCTGTTCTTCCATATCCCAATGCAAGACCGAATGTACCGTCTGCCTGTCCTGGCTGAACCAATACAGGAACAGTGAAAGTTTGTCCATTAGCAGAAACGTTTGCCAATTTGGTAGCTCCTTCACTCATCTTAAGTCCATTTTCATTGGCCCACTTTTGAGATACCGTTAGGTAATTGTCCCAGGTAGCTTTTGAAATTGGATCAGGCATTTCCTGCAACCATGGGTTGTTGGCAAATGCACCTGAACCTATACCTACTTTAGTATAAACAATAAGTTCAGCACCTGAAGCCTGAGCATTATAGGATTTGCCAATAGCAGATGCAGAAGCAGCAATATCACCTGTTACTTCAATGACAGTTGGTTCTCCATCTCCTGAAGCGCTATCCATTATATAGATACCATCGTGCAGACATTTATCCCAAAAAGATTGGAAGTCGCCTTCTATTCCTCTTGCAACAAATGAAGCTTCCCAGTCCTGGCGTAGGAAATCATAATAAGAAGTATTATTTCCTGACCACTTTAAGAAACTTTCAGTTGCCTGACGGGTATTAAATAAAGGAGAGATAACTGGCTGGGCCAAGCTATAAACTCCTTTTTTAGGATTAAAATCATTCCAAGATTCAAGGAAGTGGTGATCTGGAGCTAGGTATTGAACCAAGGCAGCCGTTTCATCCTTCACTTCAGAAGTAGATACAGAAACTTTAGCCTTACTAATTCCAGCAGCAATTTCTTGTCCTCCTCCAAAATCGTAAACAGGATTGCAATTGTAAAAAATTACAGCTCCTACTTTACCAGCATTCAATTCAGCAACAAATTGTTTCATCCTGTTATCATCTCCTTTACGGAAAAATGCAGGAGTTTGGAAATCAACTGTGCTGCCATTATTTCCTAGAAGTTCATTGATGGCATGAACAACCACCTGAACATTAGGATCATTTGATCCAGAAACAACGAGAGAGGCGCCTTTATTGGCCCACAATTCGTTTGCAGCTTTTGCTAAATGGTTTATCTCTACACCAGCACCTGCTGCAGAACTTACACCAGCTTTTTTAGCTATAAGGTTGTACAATGCTAAAACAGCAAGACCGCTTTGGGAAGCTGTGATAGGTGTACGATAATCAGCATTTGAACCAGTAAGGGACAAGGTAGACTCAAACTGGAAATGCCTTGACATGTTAGGGTTTTCCTTAGAAATCTTCCTCCCTTTGGCGTACTGTCTGGCAAACTCAATTGGAGATATCCATGAACCTAAAAAATCAGCCCCAAAGCTGACAATTACATTGGCCTTCTCAAAATGGTAAGAAGGAAGTATACTGCTTCCATAATAGGTTTCACTCGCTTTGGTGATACCATAGTTGGAAAGTGGATCATAAGTAATGAGTTCTACATTACCCATTTGTTCAGCAAAAGCATTTATCGCCCTGTTTGTACCAGGAGATAGAATCGTGTTGCTGATTATTTTTATTGAACCTGCACTTTTAAGTTTTGCAGGAAGTTCTCCATCGATAGCAGCCCATTCAACTGACTTTCCAGCTATTTGAGGAGCTTTTAATCTTGCATCATCATAAAGTGATAAGACAGATCCTTCTACAATGGCATTTGTTCCACCATTTGTAATCGGTGACAATTTATTACCATCGATTTTTATAGGCCTACCTTCTCTGGTTTTAACCACGATAGAAGCATAGTCTCCTCCTTTAGAAAAGGTAGATGCGTAATAATTGGGAACTGAAGGATTGATATCAACAGGTTTGTTAACATAAGGAATGGCTTTCCTAACTGGAGCTTCACAAGCCGCCAATGAGGCCGCAGCCACACTGAAACCCATCATTTTAAGAAAGTCCCTTCTAGTGGAACTTCCATCTTCCTTTTGATTACTTTTAGAGGTAAAGCCAGGAAATTCCTGATCAGCATTTTTCACAAACTCGGGATCGTTTGTCAGCTGCTCTAACCCTTTCCAATATGTCTTTTTATTTTCTTTCATTTTATATTAAAGAAAAGAATGTTCGTAAAGATTTAATAGTGACACTTTGCACATTCCAAACCGCCAATGTCTTTGACTTTCAAAGCATCTTTAGATTCTGAATGCAGTTGCACGAGTTTATCATAATACTCATTGCCCTGAGTGGTAATTTCTGTATTCCTGTGACAGTCGATACACCAACCCATAGTCAATGCACTGTGCTGTGAAACAACTTCCATTTCCTCTATAGGTCCATGACAAGTTTGGCACTCAACTCCACCAACAACTACGTGTTGAGAGTGATTAAAGTAAGCCAAATCAGGAAGGTTATGTACCCTGACCCATTCAATAGGTTTATTATTATCTACAGCGTCATATATTTTAGCTATTTCAGGAGATATCCCATCTTTGCCTTCCACATTTTGAATGTGCATATGGCAATTCATACAAATATTAGCCGAAGGAATATTTGCAGACTTTCCAATCTCTACTCCTGTATGGCAATATTGGCAAGGGATTTCATACTGACCAGCATGAAGTTCGTGAGAATAAGCAATAGGCTGGCTAGGTGCATAACCTTGCTGAACTCCCACTGTGTACAAGCCGTTGATCGCTGTCTTTACTACGAAAGCGAGCACTATGGCCGTAACAATGATGATCATGCCATCACTTTTAAAGATGCCTTTGTAATCTGTCTTTTGGTTGATAAAAGCTTTATCTTCCTCATCCAGATTCTCATTTTTGTTCATGTATTTAGTCAATACTGAAACAATCAGTCCCAATACAACCAAAACAAGAACCAAGACGATAACAAGGACAACCAAGATTATGGTAAGGTATTCGTTTGGAATTCCTCCTCCAGAACCTGTAGCCACTCCCCCTTCAGCAGTACCAGCAGCAGCTGCAGCTGGATCGGCTTTGTCACCGAACTCTATGTAAGAAAGTAAATTTGTAAGATCCTCTTCACTCAAAAAGTCGTGAGAAGGCATCACCGTATTGTTAAATTCTTTAAACAGAGCTACGGCTGTTGCATCTCCACCTTGAATCAATACCTGAGAGTTGGTGATAAATTGTTTTGTCCAGTCCAATTCCCTTCTATCGGTGACTCCTCTAAGTGCCGGACCGACCAATTTCTGATCCAGTCTATGGCAGGTTTTACAGTTGGCATTAAAAATGGACTGACCCGCGGATATAGCTTCTTCGCTATCCGGAATTTCAGGGTCTACCGCATATGCCTGAATTCCTGAAAATAGGAATATCAGGACCAACAGATGGCATACGCGAATTGAAACCCCTAATATTGAGCGTTTGATCGACATAGTTATGTATACTTTTTTCAGATTTTCTCAGTGCAATTCAAATTCCCCACAAATGTACTACCCAACTTCTATTTTTCAAACTTGAAAGAAAGTGAACAGTTAAGCGGATCAAAATCTAAATATACTGTTTAAATCATTGTTTAACAGTGAATTATATATCCTTACCTGAAGGAAAGTTTAATTTAGAACCGTTATAAATAGGGTCAATTTGAAATAATTTAAAAAATATTATTGTCCTCAACAAATATCATTTCGTTTCAAACTCAATTTTAGAGACTCATTTGGTTTTAAACAGTAAATATTTTTTAGCACTAACCTTTGAAAAGCCAATTTTAAATGCCTAAATTTGCGCTTCGCTATTGAAAATGGTCGAGTGGCCGAGTGGCTAGGCAGAGGTCTGCAAAACCTTGTACAGCGGTTCGAATCCGCTCTCGACCTCAAAAGGCATCCTTCTTTAAGGATGCCTTTTTTTTATGCCTAAATATTTAAAAACCCTACTCATTATCACAGCTTTTGGAAAGAAATCCTAAATAAAGTCGCTAGATTTTAAGATAAAAAAGAGTTGAATTTAAATCCAACTCCTCAATAAACCTGTTCCATTTTTTCAGCCTATGTGAAATAACACTATATATTCACTAAAAGATTGATATATAATAGGTTCCTCAGAAAAACACAATGTCCAGCGTCTAACTTCTATGGCATTTTTAATGCTTTCAAACCTTGGCTAGAAGGCTTTATACCAGCTATATTGATTGCTAAATACCTGCTTCAAATTTCTTAATAATGGCTTTCAAATCCCCAGCTTGCTGAAAACCTTGAAACTTACTCAAACCTTGTGAAGTTGGAGAATAAAATACAGTTGTAGGGAACAACAATTTCCCGTTTTTCATGCCTAACATTTTCGACAATTCATGGTAATCTTTCGATGATCCTCCTTTATAAGTTCGGCCCATAAACTTCAAATCGATTTCACCTTCTGCATCTAATTTCACAGAATAAAAATCTCGGTTGAGTAAATTAATTAATTCTTGATCATTGAAGGTGACCTTCTCTTGCATTTTGCAATATTTACACCAATCCGTATGAATAAAAACCATTATTGGCTTTGGCTTGGCCCTTAAACTATCCTCAATATCCTCAATTAAGGTCCAGCTAAGGCTTTGTCCTTTGGTATTTACAACGAGAAATGCCATCAGTAAAAAGGTATATATAGTAACTGATCTAATCATTAATCTAATGTAAACCTTATCCCCAAAAAAGCCCTCCTACCCTGATTGGGTGCGTAAACATAGGAAGGATCAAAGGTAAGCGCATTTGGGTTTTCGGCGGTAGGAATCACCTGTCCATCCGTCCCAAATAAAACATTGCGGTCAAAAGGATCAAAGGACCTTGCTATACTGTTAGATGCGGGGGTGAAATCTAGTAGATTTTTCACCCCTGCATATACTTCCCATTTAGTATTTAATTGTTTGGTAAGTTGTAAATTCTGTAGACTATACCAAGGGGAATAAGCTGGGCGATCATCTAGATCTCCCAATAATGGTAACCTCATAGGGCCATAAAGGTTTCCTGTATAATCCACGGTCAAATCAATGGAAGAAATGGTATAACCTACACTCCATACCCCACTAAATCTTTCAGTAAGCAATTGCCTGTAAGTAACATCATTTTCTGTAACTGAAACGTCCATGAGCGTACCTCCCACTATGATATTCAAACCATTCAACCAGGACATCTCTACATTTAAAGAGGCTCCTTTAGAAACCGCTGACCCATCTAAGTTACCATAAATTATCTTATTCGGATCTGTCTCGTAATCAGGCAATATGGCATTGTTGAAATACGTATAAAATGCTGATGCGTCCAAGCCAATGTAAACTTGACTGGCTGTGTAGATCTTCTTTACAAGGTTTAAATTGGCATTCCAAGAGGTTTCAGGATCAAGCTCCTCCTCAAATACTACTTCCCTTGCTCCGGTAAGTGCTGCATGATCTTCAGTAAAGACATTGGCTACACGGTATCCATTTCCCAGACTTAACCTAACCACATCTTGTTTATTCTTGGAGGTCCATTTGTAATTTATCCTTGGTGAAACAATACTTCCATGCAGACTATTATAATCATAGCGCATCCCTAATAATATTTTGTGGGTCTCATTGAAAGTAATTTCATCTTGGATAAAAGCCCCCGGCAAATGAGTGATTGAGGGCTCGTTTATTTCATTTTCTGTAGCTGTAGCTGGAGTATTGTCATCATAATAGGTATACCTGTAGGCCATGCCAAACAATAGATCATGGTATTTCAGGGGTTTATTCCAGGTTAGTTGGCCAAAACCAATGTATTGATCCGCTATATAAGGAGTGTCACCATATACAGAATTTTGCTTGTGTCCATTGGTGCTAAATTGAAAGTTGAGGTCTTCCTCAACAGGAAGTTGGTATACCCCAAACATTTCCCAACGGCTGGTATAAATACTTTCCGCATAGATCTCATCCCCTCCACGGTATTCAGAAGTCCAATCCATTTCCCCTCCCCATCTGTCTTCATAGACATAACGCCCAGCTACAGAAAAGTTCTTGCCAGATTTCCTCCCAAAATTAAATTTATTAAATACTGAAATTCTATTCTGCAAGGTTACATCAGTAAAGCCATCCTCATTCTTATCCAAAGCATTTTGGTAGTTAAAATAATTCACACCTAAAAGCCCTTGGGTTTTATCGGACAAATTGTATCGCAATCCCAAATCTGCATTGACATCAGCCCAGTCTGTACTGAAAACATCTGCAGTCAGTAAGGGAGCAGATGAGGGCTTTTTGGTAATAATATTTATCAATCCACCCACTGCCTCTGATCCATACAAAGTAGAAGCCGGACCTTTAACCACCTCTACCCTTTCAATAAGCGCTTGTGGAATACCCGTCAAACCATATACTGAAGACAGCCCACTTACAATGGGCATACCATCTATCAAAACCATGGTATAAGGACCTTCAAGTCCATTGATATGGATGTCACCTGTATTGCATACATTACAATTTATTTGGGGACGGACTCCATTTACATTCTGAAGAGACTCGAAAACAGAAGGTGTGGGATTGGCTCGGAAAAAATTGGCTGAATAGACTTCTACAGGTACGGGACTATCCAATTTTGAAACCTCTTTCATGGTTCCTGAAACCACTACCTCCCCCAAAGCTCCCGCAGTTTCATTTAAGGTAAATAAGTAAGACTCCCCTGATTTATTTGCAGAAACTTCTATCTTAATTTGCTTTTGTTCAAAGCCTATCATCGATGCCGTTAATATATGCTCACCATATGGGACATTCTGAATAGAGAAAGAACCATTTTGATCCGTCACTCCTCCTAAAGAAATTTTACGTATTCCCACATTGACAAATTCCAGTGCTACGCCTGATTCAGCGACCACTCTACCAGTCACCACTCCTCTTTTTTGCCCTCTAACAGGGGAATATAAAAACAATGCAAAAAGCATTAGCAATAGCGCTTGGTATCTTATTAGATTCATATTATTAAATTATATACACTCACAAAATTAATAAGTTAGATTTGTCTAACAAATAAATTTGACGAATATTTACATTTTTTTTTAACAGTATGAAGTGACAGCACAATGTTTTATACCTAAATACTTGCTTTGCAAGCCCAATCAGGAGAATAAATAAGAGCCATTAGAGAGGGGAACAAAATAATCCCACTAATTAATAAGGAGGGGAATCATGGATTGCAAAAGCCTCCGTTTAGACCTAAATAGTTACTTATATTAAGTGAGACAGGCCATCAAGGCAACTCATTATTTAGAGGAGCTAAAAGATTAAACCCGGATTATGTAATAGGATTTCTCCGTCCTGACCAATAGTCAGGGGTGAAGCCTGTCCCGTGTTTACGGGAAGTGTTGCAATCGCAAGAAAATCAGGCTGTTTGGAGATTTTAACATAGCACCGCTATGGTGAAATTGAAAACAGCAACTAAGTGGCTGATTTTGAAGCGATTTCAGCA